>DATGIA010000069.1:0-14068 GCA_035307465.1 Steroidobacteraceae bacterium | reverse complement strand
GCAACGGGCGCGCGGTGCCGGTCGCCGAGACGCCACAGGCCTTGTGCCAGCGCACCTATGAGCACGTGGTGCGGGAGAGCGCACGATTACTGCTCGCAGCCACACTGGGCCAGGATCCGGGCATCGAGGTGAAGAGCTCCCGCGCCGGCACGCTCGGCGAGCGCCTCCTGGAAGCCGTGGTCGCCGGGCGGCCGCTCTCGTCGCTCGTCAACGCTTCGCTCGCGCTGGCGCGCCCGCTGGTCGCGATCGGGGCGCCGGTCGGGGCCTATTATCCCGAGGTTGCGCGGCGCCTGGGGGCGTCCCTCTCGATCCCGGTGGAGGCCTCGGTCTGCAATGCGGTGGGTGCGGTGGCCGGTGTCGTCTCGCAAACCGTCGAGATCCTGGTCAACCAGCCGACCTACCAGGTGTTTCGGGTGCACGACCCGGCGGGCAGTCAGGATTATCCTGAGGCCGCGCCGGCGCTCGAGCACGCACGTCGCGTTGCGCAGGACCTCGCGCTCGCCGCCGCGCGGCGTGCCGGGGCCGCCGATCCTCACGTCGAGACCACGGTGAGTGAGAAGCGGGCCCAGCTCGGGCCCGGCACCCCCTATCTCGCCGAGGCCGTTGCACGCTCGACCGCGACGGGCCGCCCGTTCGCCGGTCACGAGCAGCGCGGCTGAGCGGCGGGCGGCGCGCGGGGTCGGCGTGCAGCGGCGGTGTGCGGGTATCGAATCGGCGCATAGTCCGATCCAGATTTCGAGAGGGGCTTTCGTGCGCTTCTCCCGTATGATTCGGGCCTGAACCTCGGAGCTCCCATGAAACAACCTGAAGAGACGCAGGCCGGGCGTGGCCGGCGCCGTCCGCGCGCGGCTGCGGATGCCGCACACGCCGTGTTCGATCGCACCCGCCCTTACCGGCATCTGCGCAATCCCTTCACGCCGCCGCTCGTGTTCTCCGACGATCAGGTGGCCTCCATCCACGCCGCGGCGCTCGAGATCATGCGCACGCAAGGCATGAAGGTGCTCTCCTCCGATGCGCGCACCCGCTATGCGCAAGCCGGGGCCGAGGTGGACGAGGCCACGCAGATCGTGCGGCTCGACCCGCAGCTCATCACCCGCGCACTCGCGACCGCGCCGCACGAGATCACGCTGCATGCGCCCGACCCGGCGCACGACATGCCGCTCACCTCACCCGCGGTCGCCTTCGCGGTCACCTCGGGTCCACCGAACATCTCGGACAGCGTGAAGGGTCGGCGCGCGGGCACGTTCGAGGACTTCTGCAACATGATGAAGCTCTGTCAGAGCTTCGAGGTGATTCACGTGCTCGGCGGCGCGACCGAGCCGCAGGACATCCCGGTGCACATCCGGCATCTGGAGGTGACGCGTGCGCAGCTGATGCTCACCGACAAGGTGCCTTTCATCTTCTCGCGCGGGCACGGGCAGGTGGCGGACAACTTCGAGCTGATCCGCATCGCTCACGGCCTATCGCCCGAGGAGTTTCGCAACAAGGCGTGCGTGTACACCATCATCAACACCAACTCGCCGCTGCAGCTCGATGTGCCGATGGCCGACGGCATCATCGATTTTGCTCAAGCTGGACAGGTGCTGATGATCACGCCGTTCACGCTCGCCGGCGCCATGGCGCCGGTGACGATCGCCGGCGCGCTCACGCTCGCGCACGCCGAGATGCTCGCCGGCTTGACGCTCGCGCAGATCGTGCGTCCCGGCGCGCCGGTCGTGTACGGCAGCTTCACCTCGAACGTCGACATGAAGTCGGGCTCGCCCGCGTTCGGCACGCCGGAGTACGTGAAGGCGGCGTTCGGCGCCGGGCAGCTTGCCCGCTATTTGAAGCTGCCGTGGCGCTGCTCGAGCGCAACCGCCTCGAACGTGCCCGATGAGCAGTCGGTATACGAATCGCAGATGAGCCTCTGGGGTGCGCTGCTCGGCGGCGCGAACTTCATCCTGCACGCCGCCGGCTGGCTGGAGAGCGGACTCACCTGCAGCTACGAGAAGTTCATCCTCGACATCGAGATGCTGCAGATGTTTGCCGAGGTTTTTCAGCCGGTGGGCGCGACCACCGCCGACCTCGCGGTCGAGGCGGTGGCCGAGGTGGGCGCAGGTGGGCACTTCTTCGGTTGTGCGCACACCATGGAGCGCTACCGCAGCGCCTTCTATGCGCCGCTCGTCTCCGACTGGCGCAACTACGGGCAGTGGTCGGAGGACGGCTCCAAGACCGCGACCCAACGCGCGGCCGAGATCTGGCAGGCAACGCTCAAGCGTTATGTCGCGCCCGCTCGCGATCCGGCGGTGGTCGAGGCGCTCGATGCCTATGTCGCACGCCGCAAGGAGGCGGGTGGCGCGCCCCCCATCAGCTGACCGAATGTCGCATCCGGACAGGGCGTCGTCGCGATACTATAAGTGCCCGCGGGCAGGGGCCTTTAACATGAAGTGCTGCGAGTTCGCCGTAAGGCACGGTCGCGGCTCGCATTTATCCCCCGGGAGGAGTCGATGACCGAAGCGTCCGAAGCTGAATTCGATCTCAACGCGCTCAACGACGAGGAGCTCACCGAGCAGGTGCACGATGACCTCTACAACGGGCTCAAGGCGGAGGTCGAGGAGGCCACGCGCATCTTCCTGAAGCGCGGCTGGGCGGCCGAGAAGGTGCTCAACGACGCGCTCGTCGAGGGCATGCGCATCGTCGGCATCGATTTCAGGGACGGCATCCTGTTCGTTCCCGAGGTGCTGCTCGCGGCGAATGCCATGAAGGGCGGGATGGAGATCCTGCGGCCGCTGCTCGCGGAGACCGGAGTCGAGCCCATCGGCAAGATCGTCATCGGCACGGTCAAGGGTGACATCCACGACATCGGCAAGAATCTGGTCTCGATGATGCTCGAGGGCGCGGGCTTCGAGGTGATCGACCTCGGGATCAACAACCCGGTCGAGAAGTACCTGGATGCGCTCGAGAAGCACAAGCCCGACATCCTCGGCATGTCGGCGCTGCTCACCACCACCATGCCCTACATGAAGGTGGTCATCGATACGATGAAGGAGCGCGGCATCCGCAACGATTTCATCGTGCTCGTGGGCGGTGCGCCGCTCAACGAGGAGTTCGGCAAGGCGGTCGGCGCGGATGCCTACTGTCGCGATGCCGCGGTGGCGGTTGAGACCGCGAAGGGACTGCTCGCCCAGCGACGCGCAGGCATCGCGGCCGCCCGGGCGCACTAGGCAAGGCGGCGGGGCGGGACTCCCGATGGCGCAGCAGTCGAATCCGCAGGTGCAGGAGCCTGCGCCGCGCGCAGCCGGGCAGGACGACGGGCACGGGCTCCTCATCATCGCCTGCGGCGCTCTTGCGCACGAGGTGATGGCGCTCAAGCGCGCGAATCGCTGGGAGCACCTCGACATCCGCTGTCTGCCCGCCGAGCTGCACAATCGCCCGGAGCGCATCCCGGCCGCGGTGCGCGCGCTCATCCAGGCTTCGCGCTGTCACTATCGCTCCATCTTCGTCGCCTATGCCGATTGCGGCACGGGCGGGCTCCTCGATGCGGTGCTCGCCGAGGAGGGCGTCGAGCGCATCCCGGGCGCCCATTGCTACGAGTTCTTCGCAACCTCGCCGGTGTTCGCCGCGCTCGCCGAGGCCGAGATCGGCACGTTCTATCTGACCGATTTTTTGCTCAGGCATTTCGAGCGCCTGGTGATTCGCGGACTGGGCCTCGATGAGCACCCCGAGCTGTTCTCGACCTATTTCGGCAATTACCGCCGCCTCGTCTACCTCGCGCAGGCGGTGCCCGAGCCGGCGGCGATCGAGAGCGCACGCGAGATCGCTGCACGCTGGGGACTCGCCTTCGAGCTGCGCCAGACCGGTTACGGCACGCTCGCAACCTCGCTCGAGTCGGCGGTGCGGCGCAACGCCGCCGCGCCCGAGCGGGTGATCACCGAGGAGGCGATCGCATGGCGGCGTTGATCGTCATCTCCTGGCGTGACATCCCTGCGCAGGTGATCGTCAAGCGCGGCCGCGAGACCGCCAAGGTGCAGCTCTCGTCGCGATTTCAGGAAGCCGTCGATCGGGCGGCGATGCGCGCCGGCAAGGGCAGCTCCGAGGCCTATCTCGCCGACTGGGCGCGCAGCGCGCCGCGGCCCTGCGGAGAGGATCTCGAGGCGGAGGCTGCGGCCGAGGCGGCCCGGATCGAGGCGCGCTACAGCGATGCCGACCTCGAGCGCCTGATCCGCGCGAAGGGAGTCGATGCCGTGCACGGCGCGAGCGAGGGCGCGCACGGCGCCCGCGATGGTGCTCGTGGCTCGAGCGATGGCGCGGGCGATGCCCCGCCGGTCATCGAGCCGCCTGCCGAGCGCTCCTGATGTACGCGGTACGGCTCTGGTCGGTGCGCCATGCGCGCGGCTTGAATGCGTTCTACCGGCGCTTCGAGTCGTTCCTGGTGCGCCTCGATCCGCTGTTTCGCGCCCTGGGTTACGAACGCATCGAGCGCCCCGTCGCCGCCCTCGAGCGCTCGGTGAAGGGCCTGCTGTTCGACTGCCAGATGTGCGGTCAGTGCGTGCTCTCATCGACCGGCATGTCATGCCCGATGAATTGCCCGAAGCAGCTGCGCAACGGTCCCTGCGGCGGCGTGCGTGACAACGGCCACTGCGAGGTGAAGCCCGAGATGCGCTGCGTGTGGGTGGAGGCCTTTCGCGGAGCCGAGCGCATCCCCGCGGGCACCGAGGCGATGCGTCGCGTCCAGCTCGCGGTCGATCAGCGCTTGAAGGGGCGCTCCTCGTGGCTGCGGGTGGTGCGCGAGGTGAAGGCGGCCGCGACGCCCGCGGCGCCGGCCTCACCGCCGGCCGCGACCTCACCCAGCTCCTCCGCTCGGAGCGCGGCGCCATGAGGTTCGAGGACGAGCCGGTCCCGGGCTACCCGCTGCCGATCCTGCCCGGGCATACCTCGCCGGGGCGCTTCGAGCGGGTGCTGCGCGCGGGCGGCTTCGCGGTGACCACGGAGCTCGCCCCTCCGGATTCGGCCGATCCGGAGGACGTCTACAAGCGCGCCCGGGTTTTCGACGGTTACGTCGATGCCATCAACGCAACCGACGGGAGCGGCGCCAACTGTCACATGTCGAGCCTTGCCGTGTGCGCGCTGCTCACGCGAGTGGGCTATGCGCCGATCATGCAGATCTCCTGCCGCGACAAGAACCGCATCGCCATCCAGGGCGACATCCTGGGCGGCGCGGCCATGGGCGTGTGCAACATGCTGTGTTTGACGGGTGATGGGGTGCAGGCGGGCGATCATCCGCAAGCCAAGCCCGTGTTCGACCTCGACTGCATGTCGCTTCTCGAGATTGCGCGCATGCTGCGCGATGAGCACCGCTTTCAAAGCGGTCGAAAGATCACCTTCGCGCCGCGCGTGTTCTTTGGCGCCGCGGAGAACCCCTCCGCGCTGCCTCATGCATGGCGAGCGTTGCGGCTCGCGAAGAAAGTGGCGGCGGGCGCGCAGTTCATTCAAACCCAGTACATCTACGACATCCCGCTCCTCAAAGCCTTCATGACCCAGGTCGAGGACGTGGGTCTGCTCGATCAGGTGTTCATCCTCGCGGGCGTGGGTCCGCTGCGCTCGGCGAAAACCGCCGAGTGGATGCGCAAGAACGTCCCCGGCATGCACGTGCCCGACGCGATCGTGGCGCGGCTGGCCGGGGCTCAGGATCAGGCGCGCGAGGGGCGCAATCTGTGCGTCGAGCTCATCCAGCAGGTGCGCGAGATCCGCGGCATCAGCGGCGTGCACGTCATGGCGTATCGGCAGGAGGAGTCGGTCGCCGAGATCGTTGACCGCTCCGCCGTTCTCAAAGGTCGCTCTCCCTGGTATCCCGGGCGCGACGCAACTCCGGTTCCAGAAAGGGCAGCATCATGACCGACACCGTCATCAGCTCGGCGACCCGGGAAGTGGTCATCGGCTTCAATCGTCCGTTCGTCATCATCGGCGAGCGCATCAATCCGACCGGCCGCAAGATCCTCGCGGCGGAGATGGCCGCGGGCGACTTCAGCCGCGTGGAGGCCGATGCGCGCGCGCAGGTCGAGGCCGGCGCGCACATGCTCGACGTCAATGCAGGCATCCCGCTCGCGGATGAGCCCGCGATCCTTGCGCGTGCGGTGCAGCTCGTGCAGTCGATCACCGATGTGCCGCTCTCGATCGACTCCTCGATCGTCGCGGCGCTCGAGGCGGGACTTGCGGTCTACAAGGGCAAGGCGCTGGTGAACTCGGTGACCGGCGAGGACGAGCGGCTCGAGTCGGTGCTGCCGCTCGTCAAGAAGCACGGCGCGGCGGTGATTGCGATCTCGAACGACGAGACCGGCATCTCGGAGGACCCGGACGTGCGATTCGCGGTCGCGAAGAAGATCGTCGAGCGCGCCATGGATCATGGCATTCCCGCCTCCGACGTCGTCGTCGATCCGCTGGTAATGCCGATCGGCGCGATCAACCAGGCGGGCATGCAGGTGTTGCGGCTGGTGCATCGCCTGAAGACCGAGCTCAAGGTGAACACCTCCTGCGGCGCCTCGAACGTGAGCTTCGGGCTCCCCAACCGCAACGGCATCAACGCGGCCTTTCTCACCATGGCGATCGGCGCGGGCCTCACCTCCGCGATCACCAACCCGCTGCACGCCGAGGTCATGCAGGCCGTCATGGGCGCCGACGTCATGATGGGCCACGACCCCGACTGCTTCCGCTGGATCAAGCGCTATCGCGATGCGGCGCCCGCCGTCGCACCGGGCACGCCGGCGGGCGAGGGGCCGCGGGGGCGGCGCGAGGGCGGCCATCGGCGCCGCGCGGCCGGCTCGCCGCCGGCTTGAGCGCGGGGACGCCCATTACTCACAAGAGCCCCTAAACAGCATGTCGGCCCGCGAGCCCCTCGTCGTGTTCATGCCCTCCGGCAAGCGCGGGCATTTTGCCGTGGGCACACCGGTGCTGCAGGCCGCGCGCAGCCTCGGGGTCGACATCGACTCGGTGTGCGGTGGCCGGGCGCTGTGCGGGCGATGTCAGGTGATGGTGTCCGAGGGCGAGTTCGCGAAGCTCGGGGTCTCCTCCTCGAGCGCGAGCCTGTCGGCGTTCAGTGAGCCGGAGCAGCGCTTTGCGCGCCGCGCACCGCTCGCACCGGGGCGCCGCCTGTCTTGTTCCGCCCGGGTCGAGGCGGATGTCGTCATCGATGTCCCCGAGAGCAGCCAGGTGCATCGCCAGGTCGTGCGCAAGGAGGCCGATGCGCGCGCCATTCGCCTCGATCCCGTGGTGCGGCTGCATTACGTGCAGGTGCGCGAGCCCGACATGCACGATCCGTCCGGCGACCTCCGGCGTCTTTTCGAGGCGCTCGCGCGCGAGTGGGATCTCAAGGATCTGGTCAGCGATCTGGCCGTGATCCAGACGCTGCAACCGACGCTGCGCGCCGGCAACTGGCAGGTCACGGTCGCCGTGCACGCGGGCAAGCAGATCATCGCGGTGTGGCCCGGGCTGCATGAGACGGCCTTCGGGCTCGCGGTGGACATCGGCTCGACCACGATCGCCGCACACCTGTGTGATCTCACGAGCGGCGAGGTGGTGGCCTCGGCGGGCATCATGAATCCGCAGATCCGCTTCGGCGAGGATCTCATGAGCCGCGTGTCCTACTCGATGATGAATCCGGGCGGGGCGGCCCTCATGACCGAGGCGGTGCGCGGCGCGATCAACACGCTCGCGGCGGACGTCGCGAAGAGCGCCCGCGTGTCGGCGGAGGACATCCTCGAGGCGACCCTCGTCGGCAACCCGATCATGCATCATCTTCTGCTTGGCATCGATCCGGTCGAGCTCGGCGGCGCGCCCTTCGCGCTCGCGGTCGATCATTCGCTCACGCTGCGGGCGAAGATCCTGGATCTCGTCCTGCACCGAAACGCGCGCGTGTATGTCCTGCCCTGCATCGCCGGGCACGTCGGCGCGGATGCGGCCGGGATGGTGCTCGCGGAGCGGCCCGACCTGTCGAAGGAGGTCACGCTCCTGGTCGATGTCGGCACCAACGCCGAGATCGTGCTCGGCTCGAGCGAGCGCCTGCTCGCCTGCTCGAGCCCGACGGGGCCGGCCTTCGAGGGCGCGCAGATCAGCTGCGGCCAGCGTGCGGCGCCCGGGGCGATCGAGCGGGTGCGCATCGATCCGGTCACGCTCGAGCCCCGCTTCAAGGTGATCGGCTCGGATCTGTGGTCCGATGCACCGGGCTTTGCCGAGGCGACCGCCGCGACCGGCGTCACCGGGGTGTGCGGCTCGGGCATCATCGAGATCATCGCGGAGATGTACCTCGCGGGCATCATCAACCAGGACGGTGTGATCGACGGGCGGCTCGCCGAGCGCTCATCGCGCGTGGTGGCGAACGGGCGCACCTTCGCCTACGTGCTCAAGCCCGGGACGGCGGAGCGCGGCGAGATGAAGATCACGCAGAATGACGTGCGCGCGATCCAGCTCGCGAAAGCGGCGCTCTATGCGGGCATCGCGCTCCTCATGGAGCGCTACGGCGTGGAAAAGGTCGATCGGATCCGTCTTGCGGGGGCGTTCGGCAGCCACATCGACGTCAAGTACGCGATGATCCTCGGCATGGTGCCGGACTGCGATCTCGCGCAGGTGCGCTCGGCGGGAAATGCCGCGGGCACGGGCGCGCGCATCGCGCTGCTCGATGCCGCCTCGCGCGGGGTCATCGAGGATCTGGTGCGCCGAATCGAGAAGGTGGAGACCGCGATCGAGCCGCGCTTCCAGCATCACTTCGTCGAGGCGATGGCGATTCCGCACAAGACCGCGCCTTATCCGAGCCTGCGTCGTGCGGTCGAGCTGCCACCGCCCAAGGAATCGACCAGCCAGACCGAGACGCGCGGGAGGCGCGGGCGGCGGCCGTAGAGCGCTGCGTTCGTAGCGCTGGCATGCACGGGATCACGGGGTCTCGAGTCGCCAGGGAGGGAAGCGCCGGTTCTCACCCGCATGATAGAGGCAGAGGACGTTGCCGTCGGGATCCTTGAGATAGGCTTCGCGCCACAGCCACGATTGATCCATCGGCGGATGATCGAACTCGATGCCCTGCGCCCGCAGGCGCTCATACGTTGCGTCAAGATCGGCGCACTCGAAGTAGATGATGGTGTCCGAGGGCTTACGTGAGTCCACCCGGTGCAGTGAGAAGGTGGCGCCGCCCTCGAGGCATTCGAATCGGGCGTAACGCGGCAGGCTGCTCACGATCTGCCTGAAACCGAGTGTCTTATAGAACTCGACCGAGCGGGCGACATCCGTCGCGGGCAGCGTGACCTGGTTGAGATTCATGGCGGGAGCCTCATGAGGGAGTGTTCACGAAAATTGAAGGGCGGTTAAGCGATTCGTCGTTCGGGCGTTCAGCAACTCGCATAGGTTTGCCCTGGGGCACCGATGTTGCGAGGAGAACGGCGATGGACAATACAGCGTGTACCGACGCGGCGGCTGAGGCGGTCCTCGCGTTCATTGAATTCCTGCGACCCAGCGAGCGCCGACCTTATACCTATGGGTACGAGCCGGGAACCCAGAATCCGATGCCGACGGCGACGTTCGAACCGCATCCGGTGGTCATCGACAACGCCCGCAAGCTCCCGGGATTATCGCTGGATCGGCACGGAGCGAAGCTCATCCATCAGAAGAGCGATGTTCGGGATCTCTACGATGAGACGGAGGTGGTCGAGGTCTATTATCCGGAAGCGGCCGCACTGATCAAGCGGCACACCGGGGCTCGACGGGTGGTGGTGTTCGACCACAATGTGCGTCGCGGAGTATCACTGTCAGTCCGGCCCGGCCGGTATCGCCAGGGCCGTCCGGTGATGCACGCGCACACGGACTATACGGAGGTGTCGGCGGAACGCCGCCTCCGGGAGGTGCTCGGCGAGGCGGCGCTCCCGCTCCCGCGCCGCTTCCTGCAGGTCAACCTGTGGCGTCCCATCCGTGGCCCGCTTCGCGATACACCGCTTGCGATTTGCGATGCGAGCAGCATCGCTCCCCAGCAGCTCGCGCCGGTGGACCTCATTTACCCGGACCGCGCCGGGGAGATCTACTACCTCACCCACGATGCCCGGCAGCGATGGTTCTATGCGCCGGACATGCAGCCGGAAGAGGCCTGGCTCCTGAAGAACTACGATTCGGCCAGTTCCGGACCCGCGCGGTTCGCCGCTCATAGCGCATTCAAAGATCCGACGCCGTGGAGCCATGTGCCGCCGCGAGAAAGCATCGAGGTGCGCGCCTTTGCGGTTTTCTGATCCGGGCTGGCGCGGTTATCCTGTGTGGGTCAAACAGGAGCAGGGCATGGCCGGCGAGTTTCCAATCGTATTTGCGCTTTATCCCAGGGTCACACAGCTCGATTTCACGGGACCGTTCGAGGTGTTCTCACGCCTGCCGGGCGCCCGCTGCATCCTGGCCTCGGTCGAGGGCGGCACGATTCAGGCCGACGGCGGCATCACCTTCGGCAGCGTCGTGCGGTTGGCCGAGGTCCCGGGATGCGCGTTGCTTTGTGTGCCGGGGGGCTTCGGAACGGTGGCCGCCCTGGAAGATGCGGCATTTCTCAGCGAGATCGGCCGTCTCGGCGCGCGCGCGCAGTACGTCACCTCGGTGTGTACCGGATCTTTGCTGCTGGCGGCTGCGGGCTTGCTGCGCGGCCGGCGTGCCGCCTGTCATTGGGCCTGGCGGGACCTGCTCTCGGCATTCGGCGTTGCACCCGATCCAGGCCGGGTGGTGCGCGACGGGAATGTGTTGACCGGCGGCGGCGTTACGGCGGGCATCGATATGGCCCTGACGGTGGTCGCCGATATCGCCGGGAACGATTACGCCCAGGGCGTGCAGCTGTCGCTCGAATATGCTCCGCAGCCGCCCTTCGATTGCGGGCAACCCGAGCGTGCGCGGCCCGAAATCGTGGCCGCAGTTCGACAGCGCATGGCGGCCACTGCGGCCGAGCGTATAGCCGCCGTCGAGCGCGCCGCAGGCCGGGTGAAACGAGGGGATGCAACATATGCCTCACCGCGCTGATGGGCTCGTGACCCGCTTCACGGCCTGAAGCCCCCTCGCTGGAGTGCAATAGACGCTCGATAACGCGGGGACCTGAGGCATGAGAGCGAACCCACCGGCGAGCGCGGTCTGGCTGCTTCTGGCAGCGCTCTGCTGCAGCTTCGCCTCGATGCTTCCGAGTCTTGGGGTGGTGGCGGGTCCGCTGCGCACGGCGCTGCATGCGACGAGCGCGCGCAGCCCGATGCACCTCTCGCTCGCGCCGTGACCGCATCGTCAAATCCGAACCTGTACGCGCCGCCCAGGGCCGAGGTCGCGGATGTCCGCGATCGCGCTGCCGCCGACCTGGAATTCTTTCCCGTCTCGCCGACGAAGCTCCTCGTGATGTCGGTGTGCACGCTGCATTTCTACGTGCTGTATTGGTTCTACCAGCATTGGATGTGCGTCAAGCGCCGGGAAGAGCCGGACATCTGGCCGGCGGCGCGCGCGCTCTTCGCCATTTTCTGGGTATATCCCCTCTTCAAGCACATTCGCGCGCGCGAGACCGCCCTGCGGATCTCGCCGGTGCTCGCGGCGGGCCCGATCGCGACCTTCTATATCGTGCTTGCGCTGCTATGGAGGCTGCCGCCGCCCTATGCCTTGATCGCCTACCTGTCCACATTCCTGCTGTTGCCCGCGCAAAGCCATGCGAATCAGGTGAACGAGGTCGCGGCACCGCGTCACGATCGCAACGACAAGCTGGTCGGCTGGAACTGGGTGGCCGTGATCGTCGGCGGTCTGTTCTTCGTGCTCGTGGTGGTCGGCAATCTCGTTCCGCGCTATGCGCACATGCGATGAGCCGATCTGCGCGACGCGGGACCGCCATCGCTAGGCTCGCAGAATCGGGCGCTCGATGCGGATTCCGTGACGCTTGATCTTGCGATACAGGGTGTTGCGGCTGATGCCGAAGTGAGCCGCCACCAGCGTCATGTTCCACTGATGCTGCTCAATGACCTTGAGGAGTGCCTGGCGCTCGGCGCTTGCGAGCGAGATGAGGTTCTCGTCCTCGGCCACGCGCGGGAGCGGGTCGACGAGCGCGAGCCTCGGCCGGCACACCTCGGCGGGCAAGTCCGTCTCGCGTACGGTTCCCCCCTCGCAGAGCGCGAGCGCCGTTCGAACGACGCTGCGCAGCTCGCGGATATTACCGGGCCAATCGTGATCGAGCAGCTTCGAGAACGCCACACGCTCGATGGAGATACCCGCGGCCGGGACCTCGCGCGCGAAGCACTGCAGGATCAGAGCCTCCTTGTCGCCGCGCCGCGCCAGCGCCGGCAGCTCGATGCAGATGCCGTTCAGGCGATAATACAGATCCTCGCGGAACGCGCCGCGTCGCATGAGCTCCGAGAGATTGCGATGCGTCGCGCACATGACCCGCACGTCGACCCTCAACGGGAGCTCGCCGCCGAGCGGTATCACTTCGCCTGATTCCAGCACCCGTAGCAGACGGGTCTGCAACGCCAGCGGCATGTCGCCGATCTCATCAAGGAACAGTGTCCCGCCGGAGGCCTGTAGAAAGCGTCCTCTCATGCCCTCGCGGCGTGCGCCGGTGAAGGCGCCGCGCTCGTAACCGAACAGCTCGCTCTCGATCAGGTGCTCGGGGATGGCGGCGCAATTGACCGCCACGAACGGGCGAGTCGCGCGATGGCTGGCCGCGTGCAAGGCGCGCGCGAACACCTCCTTGCCCGAGCCGGTCGGCCCACGGATCACAATGGGGACCCTGTTGTTCGCGACCCGCCGGGCGTTGCGTACGTTGCGCTCCATTTGAGGATCGCCGCCGGCGAGCTCCGCGAGCGAGCGGCAGCCGGCCTCGGCTTCGGGCGCGACGTGCACGGGGTCGCCCGCTGAGCGCGTAGGGAGCGCGCCGCCGCTTGTATGTTCTTGGTTCACGATGTTCGCGAAGAAGCCGCGACCGCAGCGCTGGTCCCGGAACTGGCGCAGCGCCGGTGCGCTGCGCCTGGCGAGCTCGTCGTAGCTCGCATCGAAGACTTCGGAGACGGAGCGACCGACGAGCTCGGCGCGGTTGCGCACGCCGAGCAGCCGCATACTGATGGCGTCCGCGGCCAGGATCCGCCCATCGCCGCCGACGGCGAGCATCCCGTCGTGGATCAGCGAGACGAACTCGGAGCGTGGATGGAAGCGCACGATGAGGCCATTGCAGTAACGCCGCAGGAACAGGCACTTCTCAATCAGGCGTGCCGATGAGCTGACCAGTGCGACGGTGTGCGTCTGCGATTCGCGCGTTCCGCCGGCATTGACGCTCGAGGCGTCGAGAACGGCGACCAGCCGGCCGTCGGGATCATGGATCGGTGAGGCCGAGCATGACAACCCGACATGGCGCGAGCGGAAGTGATCCGATTGGTGGATCGTGATCGGCATCGACTCGGTCACGCATGTGCCTATGCCGTTCGTCCCCTGCGCCCTCTCACTCCACTCGGCGCCGACCAGCAGACCCGCGCGGCTGAACATGCTCCTAAGCACGGAATCGACCTTCTCGCACAGGATGACGCCGTCGGTATCCGCCAGCAGCAGTGCGTAGCCCGACCCGGAGATCTGCTCATAGAGGAGATCCATTTCCGCGCGAGCGATCTCCACGAGGTCCTCGTGCTCGTCCCGACGCTCGCGCAGCCGCAACGCATCGAGTACCAGCGGCTGGTATTCGACCATCGGATCAAGCTTGAAATCTACGAGACATCGACGCCAGGATTCATCGACTGGAGTTGCGCGGTCTTGACTGGCGCGCGCGGGCCGAGCGACGACGCTCAGCACCCGATCCGCGTGCAAACCGGGCTCTTCTTTCATCAGCGCGCTCCTTGCGGACGCGCACGCGGCGTATGCTCGAACTGCACGTGGACCTTCCCCGAGTCCATCTTTCACCCAACGTGTACGGCGTGAGCCCCTCTGTGTCAAGCGCGTGTACTGGGCCATAACATCTTGCACTCAGGCCCGATGTGAGCGGCGAGGATATCAAGTGGAGTCTTCAGGCCCAAGGCGTGGTGTGGTCGCTGGGTGTTAAACCATTCGAGCCAGTCGAGCAGGCGCTGGTTAAATTCCG
>DATGIA010000068.1:0-5815 GCA_035307465.1 Steroidobacteraceae bacterium | reverse complement strand
ATCGCTGGTGAGCTCGCTCATGGAATTCAAGCTGCACGACATTCGCGGACCGCACAATCCGCTCGACACCCTGGGCCGGCCGCTGCATGACCTGCGCATCTCGGTAATGGACCGCTGCAACTTCCGCTGTCCCTACTGCATGCCGAAGACGCAGTTCCACGAGCATTACCGCTTCCTCAATTCGCACGAGCGGCTCTCCTTCGAGGAGATTGCGCGGCTCGCGCGGCTCTTTGCGGGCCTCGGCGTCCGCAAGATCCGCTTGACGGGAGGCGAGCCGCTGCTGCGCGCGAACCTCGCCGATCTGGTCGGCGATCTGACGCTCATCCCGGGCATCGAGGACATCGCGCTCACGACCAACGGTGTGCTGCTCGCACAGCACGCGGTCGATCTGCAAGCCAATGGGCTGAGGCGCGTGACGGTGAGCCTCGACTCACTCGACCCTCAGGTGTTTGCCCGCATGAGCGGCGGCTTTGCCGCCCTCGAAACGGTGCTCAAGGGCATCGAGGCGGCGATCGATGCCGGGCTCACGCCGGTGAAGGTCAATGCGGTGATCGAGCGCGGCCTGAACGATCACACCGTCCTCGATCTCATCGAGCACTTTCGCCACCGGCCCGTGATCGTGCGCCTGATCGAGTTCATGGACGTCGGTAATCGCAACGCCTGGAGCGCCGAGCAGGTGGTGCCCTCGCGCGAGCTTAAGGAGCGCATCGCCGCACGCTGGCCCATTCAGGCGATCTCCCAGAACTATCGCGGCGAGGTCGCCAAGCGCTGGCGATTCGAAGACGGCGCAGGCGAGATCGGCTTCATCTCCTCGGTCACGCAGCCCTTCTGCGGATCGTGCAGCCGCGCGCGACTCTCCTCGGAGGGCAAGTTCTACACTTGTCTGTTCGCGACCGAGGGGCTCGACCTGCGCGGCGCGCTGCGCGCCGGCGCGAGCGATGCGGCCCTGGAGGAGATGATCCGCGACACTTGGCGCAGACGCACCGATCGCTACAGCGAGCAGCGCGAGGTGTTGCGCCGCGAGAGCGAGGGCGGTGCCCGCAAGATCGAGATGTACTACATCGGCGGCTGACATGAGCTTCTCGCACCTCGATTCCAATCAGCATCCGACCATGGTCGACATCGGCGACAAGGTCGCCAACCGGCGCATCGCCACCGCCGAGGCGGTCGTGCGCTTTCCAAGCACGGTCGCGCAGGCCCTGCGCAAGCGTGGCTTGCGCTCGAGCAAGGGACCGATCTTCGACACCGCGATCGTCGCCGGCGTGATGGGCGCAAAGCGCACTCACGAGCTCATTCCTTTCTGTCACCCGCTCGGCCTCGAGAACTGCCAGATTGCCATCGAGCTCGAGGGCGATCAGGCCGTGATCCGCTGCACGGTGAGCGTGCACCACAAGACCGGCGTTGAGATGGAAGCGCTCACCGGTGCGAGCATCGCAGCGCTCACCGTGTACGACATGTGCAAGGCGCTCTCACATGACATCGTCATCGGCGAGATCCGCCTGCTCGAGAAGCGCGGCGGCAAGAGCGACGTGGGGGGACGATGAGCGATCGGTCACGCCGCCCGCCCGGCACCATCAGCACCGCCGCCACTGCCGGCGCCCGGGACGCCGCTCCGCTCCGCGGCCTCGTTCTCGCCGGCGGCTCGAGCTCGCGCATGCGGCGCGACAAGGCGGTGCTCGAGTATGGCGGGCGTCCGCAGCTCGACCGAGTGATCGAGCTCGCCGAGCGGCACGTGCAACCGGTATTCGTCTCGGTGCGAGCCGCGCAGGCCCATGAGCCGACGCGCGCGGGGCGCGCGCTCATCATCGATTCGGTTGCGGGCGAGGGTCCGATCGTCGGCATCCGCTCGGCGCTCGGCGCGCAGCCCGGCGCGGCCTGGCTGGTGATCGCCTGCGATCTGCCCTTTTTGAGCGATGCAGTCCTCGCCGAGCTCATTGCACATCGCGATCCGCGCGCGCTAGCGACCGCTTACCTGAGCGCGCACGATGGAATGCCCGAGCCGCTGTGCGCCATCTGGGAGCCCGCGGCCGGCCCGGCGCTCGCGGAGTTCCAGGGCACCGGTGCGCTTTGTCCGCGCAAATTTCTGATGCGTCATCCCGTGCGGCTGCTCGAGCCTCGGGATGCGCGCGCGCTCGACAATGTCAACACGCCGGAGGAGTACGCGCAGGCGCGTGAGCTTCTCGTGCCCGAGGTGAAACCGATGCAACTCAAGGTGCAGTACTACGCACTCATGCGCGAGCAGGCTGGGCGTTCCGAGGAAACGCTCGAAACCGCGGCGGCTACGCCGGAGCAGCTCTACGGCGAGCTCAAGGCGCGCCACGGGTTCACACTCGCGCCCGATCAGCTCAAGGTGGCGATCAACAGCGAGTTTGCGAGCTGGACGCGACCGCTCGCGCCGGGCGATGCGGTCGTGTTCATCCCCCCGGTGGCGGGCGGCTGATGCGCTTTCGCTTCTCGCACGGCGCCATCGACCCCGTCGCGGCACGCGATGAGCTGCGCGAGGTGAGCGCAGGCGGCTTCGTGGCCTTCGAGGGCTGGGTGCGTGACCACAATGAGGGAGAGGAGGTCCGCCGTCTCGAGTACGAGGCCTTCGAAGCGCTCGCACTCGTGGAGGGCGAGCGCATCCTGGCGGAGGCGGCAGCCCGCTTTCCGCTCAAGAGGGCACTGTGCGTGCACCGGGTCGGCTCGCTCGAGCTCGGCGAGATGGCGGTGTGGGTGGGCGTGAGCGCCGTGCATCGCGGTGAGGCCTTCGCGGCGTGCCGCTACATCATCGACGAGGTCAAGCACCGCGTGCCGATCTGGAAGAAGGAGCACTATCGCAACGGCGACTCCGGGTGGGTCAATTGCGAGCGCTGCGCAGCCGCACCTCGAGAGAGCGCGGGCGCCCACCCGCACGAGCACGCCCACGAGCACGCCCACGAGCACGCTCTCAAGGACTGACGTGTCGCCCGACTACTCGCGCCAGATGCTGCTCAAGGAGATCGGCCCGGCGGGACAGGCGCGCCTCGAGCGAAGCCGCGTGCTCGTGGTGGGCCTGGGGGGCCTGGGCGTGCCGCTCATCCAGTATCTCGCCGGCGCAGGGGTGGGGACGCTCGGGCTCGTCGAGGCGGATCTTCTCGAGGCGAGCAATCTGCACCGTCAGCCGATCTACGCCCTCGCCGAGGTCGGGCGCCCGAAGATCGAGCTGGCGCGCTCATTCATCGAGCGCCTGAATCCGCAGGTGCGTGTCGAGACGCATGCGGTGCGGCTCGATGCGGAAAATGCGCTCGCGCTCATCCAGGCGTACGATCTCGTCGTCGACTGCAGCGACAATTTCAGCACGAAGTTTCTGATCAACGACGCCGCCGTGCTCGCTGCACGGCCCGCAGTGTTCGCAAGCGTGTATCAGTACGAGGGGCAGCTGCAGGTGTATCGGCCGCGGGCGAGCCATGCCTGCCTGCGCTGTCTCTGGCCGGAGGCGACGGCCGACGGCCTGGTTGGCAATTGCGCCGTGGCGGGCGTGCTCGGTCCGGTACCCGGGGCATTCGGCGCCTTCGAGGCCTTGCTCGCGTTGAAAGTGCTGCTCGATCTGCCGGGGGACCTGGCGGGGGAGCTGCTCATTCTCGACGGCTCGAGCTTCACCACCACACGGATCAAGGCGCCGCGCCGCGGCGAATGCAAAGCGCCGGGATGCGCGCTCATCCACTCGCTCGCCCCCGCACCGCAGCCCGATCTCGAGATAGCAGTCGACTCCTGGGTCGCGCTTGCTCAGCTCCCCGATGAGCTCATCGATGTGCGCACGCGCGAGGAATACGCGCACCACCCCACTCCGGGACGGCTCATGCCGATGAGCGAGCTCCTCGCCGACCCCGCACAGCTGTCGGCGACCAAGGCCTACGTGCTGCTGTGCGCCTCGGGCAAGCGCAGCCTCGCGACGGCCCGCGAGCTCACGAAGCGCGGCCTCCACGTGCGCTCCCTGGCGGGCGGCCTTGCGGCGCTCGAGCGCTCTGCGGTCCACTGATGCGCTTCGACAGCAAGCTTCCCGATGTGGGCACGACGATCTTCACCGTGATGTCCCGGCGTGCCCTCGAGGAAGGGGCGCTCAACATCGGCCAGGGTTTCCCCGACTATGCGATCGATCCGCACCTCGCCCAGGCGCTCATCGACACCGTCGCGCAGGGGCACAACCAGTACGCCCCGATGGAGGGTGCGATCGAGCTGCGCGAGCAGATCGTCGCGAAGCTGCGCTCGAGCTACGCGATCGACGTCGATGCGCGCGAGGAAGTCACCATCACCTGCGGCGCGACCGAGGCGCTCTACGATGCGATTCAGGCGGTGGTGGGCACGGGCGATGAAGCCCTCATCTTCGATCCCGCCTACGACGCCTACGAGCCGGCGGTACGCCTCGCGGGCGGCCGTTGCGTGCGCATTCCGCTCGAGCCGCCGCAGTTTCGCTTCGACTGGGATCGGGTGCAGGCGAGCATCACCGAGCGGACCCGCCTCATCATCATCAACAGTCCGCAGAATCCGAGCTGCACCGTCGCGACGCGCGCCGACCTCGATGCCCTCGCGCAGCTCATCGACGCGCGGCGCATCAGCGTGCTCGCCGACGAGGTGTACGAGAACGTGCTGTTCGATGGGCGCACACACGCCTCGGTGCTCATGCACCCGGCGCTGCGGCCCGTGAGCTTCGCGGTGTTCAGCTTCGGCAAGACGCTGCATGCGACGGGCTGGCGGGTCGGCTACTGCGTCGCGCCGCCGCGGCTCACTCGGGAGCTGCGCAAAGTGCACCAGTTCAACACCTTCAGCATCGCCAACCCGGTGCAGCATGCGATCGCGCGCTACCTCGCGCGCTACCCGCAGGCGTGGCAGGGGCTGTCGAGCTTCTTCGAGGCGAAGCGCGACTTGCTGAGCCGGCTCCTGGCCGGCACGGGGTTTGAGCCGATTCGCGCTCAAGGAAGCTATTTTCTGCTGGTCGACTATGGCCGGCTGAGCACGGCGAGCGACACGGAATTCGCGGACCGGTTGATCCGCGAGGCGAAGATCGCAACCATCCCCCTTTCACCGTTCTATGCACAGCCGCCGCCGATGACACTCTTGCGGCTCTGCATCGCGAAGCAGGATTCGACGCTCGAGGCGGCGGCCGAGCGCCTCGCGGCATTCGCCGCCCGCCACTGAGCGGCTGGCCGCACGCTCATCAGGTGCCGTATCGGGTCTTCATCGGGGTGAGGCTCTGGCGCTGGCGGATGCGGGCAAGATCCATGAGCATCCGGCCCGCCCAGCGGTAGACGTTGTTCTCCTTCACGGTGCGTCGCATGAGCACCATGCGGTTGCGCCGTTCCTCGCGGTTCATGCGCATGGCCATCTCCATCGCCTCGGCGGTCTCGTTGACGTCGTACGGATTGATGAGCACCGCCTCGGTGAGCTCGCGCGAAGCCCCGGCGAAGGTGCTCAGGATCAGCACCCCATCCTCATCGTCGCGTGAGGCGACGAACTCCTTGGCCACGAGATTCATGCCATCGTGCAGGCTGTTGACGAGGCAGAAGTCCGCGGCCCGATACAGCTCGAAGATGCTCTGCGGCTCCTGGTGCGTATCGATGAGAATGATCGGCTGCCAGGAGGCGGAGCCGAACTTCTCGTTGATCCGCTTGACCTCGGCGTAGGTCTGCTCCTGAAGCGCCTGGTAGGCGGGCAGCTGGCCGCGCGAAGGCGAGGCGATCTGCAGAAAGCACACGCGTCCCCGGAGCTTGCCGTTGCGCTCGAGCAGGACCTCGATCGCCTGGAATCGCTCGATGATGCCCTTGGTGAAATCCCAGCGCTCGACCCCGAGGCCGAG
>DATGIA010000067.1:0-11816 GCA_035307465.1 Steroidobacteraceae bacterium | reverse complement strand
GGGGCGGGTGGGGCGGGCGGGGTGGGCGGGGTGGGCGGGGTGGTGCGCATGCGCTTGATCCTTCTGGCTGCTCGTGGCGTGCTCGTGGCTTCCTCGATCCCGTCCGCCTAGACTGCGCCGGGCGCGGCCCGGTTCCCCGCGGAGCGCTCCTGGCGCTTTCACCGGTTCGGGTTTAGAGTACGCGCCTCCTTCGAAACCCGAGCGGATTCAGTAGCATGCAGCGATCCTACGACGTCCTCATCGTCGGCGGTGGACACGCCGGCACCGAGGCGGCGCTCGCTGCCGCGCGCCTCGGCGCGCGCACGCTGCTGCTCACGCACAACATCGAGACGCTCGGGCAGATGAGCTGCAACCCCGCGATCGGCGGCATCGGCAAGGGGCACCTCGTCAAGGAGATCGATGCGCTCGGCGGCGTGATGGCGCGCGCCGCGGACCGGGCGGCGCTGCAGCTGCGCACCTTGAACGCGAGCAAGGGTCCGGCGGTGCGCGCGACCCGCGCGCAGGCCGATCGGATGCTCTATCGGCGCGCGATTCGTCGCCTTCTCGAGAACCAGCCGAATCTCGAGCTGTTCCAGCAGGAGGTGGCGGACCTTCTCATCGAGGGAGACCGGGTCGTCGGCTGTCTCACCCACAGCGGCATCGAGTGCCGCGCGCGAAGCGTCGTGCTCACGGTGGGCACGTTCCTGGGCGGGCGCATTCACGTCGGGCTCGAGAGCCACGCGGGCGGCCGCGCGGGCGACCCACCCTCGAACCGCCTCGCCGCGCGCCTGCGCGAGCTCGATCTCCCGGTCGGGCGGCTGAAGACCGGCACACCGCCGAGGATCGATGGGCGCAGCATCGATTTCACCGGCTTGCGGGAGCAGTGGTCGGATGAGCCGCGCCCGATCTTCTCCTTCCTCGGCACGCACCGCGAGCACCCGCGGCAGCTCCCCTGCCATATCACCGCGACCAACGAGCGCACGCACGCGATCATTCGCGGCGCGACCGATCGCTCACCCCTGTTCACCGGGCTCATCGAAGGGGTGGGTCCGCGCTACTGCCCTTCGGTCGAGGACAAGGTGGTGCGCTTTGCCGAGCGCACGGCGCATCAGATCTTCATCGAGCCCGAGGGTCTCGACACCCACGAGGTGTATCCGAACGGCATCTCGACCAGCCTGCCCTTTGAGGTGCAGTGCGAGTTCGTGCGCACCATCCGCGGCTTCGAGCACGCGCACCTGACCCGCCCCGGCTATGCCATCGAATACGATTTCTTCGATCCTCGCGTTCTCAAGCCCACGCTCGAGAGCAAGCGCCTCACGGCGCTGTTTCTCGCCGGGCAGATCAACGGCACGACCGGCTACGAGGAGGCGGCGGCACAGGGCCTGATGGCGGGGGCGAACGCGGCGCTTGCGGCGCTCGGTCGTGCGCCGTTCACGCTCGCCCGAAGCGAGGCCTACATCGGCGTGCTCATCGACGATCTCATCACGCGCGGCGCGCCCGAGCCGTACCGCATGTTCACCAGCCGGGCCGAATACCGGCTGAGCCTGCGCGAGGACAACGCGGACTTGCGGCTCACCCCCCGCGGGCGCGAGCTCGGGCTGGTCGATGAGGGGCGCTTTGCCGTGTTCGAGCGCAAGCGCGAGTCGCTCGAGCGTGAGAGCGCGCGGCTGGCCCGGCAGATCGTGCGGCCTGAGGACGCGAGGGAACTGCTCGAAGCGCGGGGGTTGGCGCCGCTGGCGCGGGAGATCTCCGCGCTCGAGCTCCTGAAGCGCCCCGAGCTCTCGTACGCGGACCTGCGTGGCGTGCTCGGCGCGGCGGCGCTGGTTGCGGCGCGCCCGTCTGCTGCGGCCACGGCCAACGGCGAGGATCCAGGCGAGGATGAGCGGGCCGGCGAGCTCGAGCGACTGCTCGTCGAGCAGCTCGAGCGGCAGCTCGAGGTCCAGGCGAAGTATTCGGGCTACCTCAAGCGCCAGCGCGAGGAGATCGAGCGGCAGGCGCACCACGACGCGCTCGCGCTCCCGGATGACCTCGATTACGGCGCCGTGAGCGGCTTGTCCAATGAGGCGCGTCAGTGTTTGTGCGCCGTGCGGCCGCAGACCCTCGGGCAAGCCGCGCGCATTCCGGGGCTCACGCCCGCCGCGGTATCGCTCCTGCTCGTGCATCTGAAGAGGCGCCAGCACGCGGCGTGAAGTGGCGAGGCGTGAAGTGGCAATTTGAGCAGTCACTCTTTAACATGAGCGAGTTTTTGAGTGCGGAGAGTGGAATGCTGGGTCGAACGATCGGTCTCGCCGGATGGGTGGGCGTGACGCTGCTGAGCCTCGGGGTGGCACCGCGGGTGCATGCGGAGGGTGATGCGGCGCTCGGTGAGAAGAAGTTCTACACCTGCTACGGCTGTCACGGCATCATCGATTACCGCAACGCCTATCCGGACTACAGCGTGCCCGAGCTCAGGCACCAGCACGCGCTCTACATCGTCGCCGCGCTCCATGAATACAAGTCCGGCGAGCGGCCGCATCCGACGATGCACGCCCAGGCCTCCTCGCTGTCCGAGCAGGACATGCAGGACATCGCCGCCTACCTGCAGGGCCCCATGCCCGTGAAGCCTTCCACCAGCGAGTCGGGCAAGCCGCCGGCGCAGGTCGCGGTCTGTGCCGCCTGTCACGGCGAGAACGGGCTCGGCGTCGCCGCTCCGCTCGATCCGAAGCCGCCGGTGCTCGCGGGCCAGCATGCCGACTATCTCGAGCAGGCGCTCACCGCCTACAAGAGCGGCCGGCGCAAGAACGTGGTGATGAACGGCATGGCGCAGTCGCTCAAGACGGACGAGGACGTGCGCATTGCGGCGGAGTGGTTCGCCCACCAGCCCTCGCCGCTCAGGACGGCGACCGAGGACAGCAAGTAGCGGCGCTGCGCGCGCCGCGCGACTCGTCCTTCAGCGACTAATCCTTCAGCGATTGGAGAAACTGCGCGAAGGTCTGATAGTACGCCTCGCGCTCGCTCTGCCGCTCGAGCGCGTATCCGGCCTGGGTCGCCTCGAGAAACCACACCGTCGCGCCGCGCGCGCGCAGCCGGGTCACGAGCTGCTCTGATTCACCGATGGGCACGCGCCGGTCGTTTCGACCGTGCACGATGAGCACGGGGCGGGTGATGCGATCGGCGCTGGTGAGAGGCGATATGCGCCGCAGGTAGGCGCGCGTGTCGAGGTCGCGCTCATCGCCGTACTCCGCGCGCAGCTGATCCTGGCGCTCGGGCGCGCTGCCCGCGAGGAAACTGCCGAAGTCGGTGATTCCGCCGAAGTCGACCGCTCCGCGCAGTCGCTCCCCGTAATTGACGAGCGCGGCCAGGGCGAGAAAGCCGCCGTGCCCCTCACCCGCGATGACGACGTGTCTCTTGTCGAAGCTGCCCTGCAGGCCGATCCAGACGATCAACGCCCCAAGATCCTTGACCGAGTCGTCGCGCAGCGCGCCGTGATCGAGGGCCATGAAAGTCCGGCCGTAGCCGGAGGAGCCGCGCACGTTGGGTGCGACCACCGCGTAGTGCAGCTCGTTCACGACATACGTGATCCAGGGGTCGAAGGCCGGTCGGAACTGCGAGCCCGGGCCGCCGTGCAGCACGACGAGCACGGGGTGGGGCCCGGGCACGCTCGGCTCGTACACCCACACGGGCAGCGCGCGCGCGTGCCCGTCAGTGCGGTCGAAGGTCGGAAATTGCACGAGCTTGGGCGTCGCGGCGCCCGCCGCGCCCACCACCTCGCTCGCCGTCCAGGGCTCGATGCGTCGCGCCTCGAGGTCGAGCACGTACACATCGCGCGGCCGCGATGCGGCGGAGAGGTCAAAAGCGAGCCGGCGATTCTCCGGATCGAAGGCGAGCGCGCCGATCACGCCCTCGATGGGCGGTTTCGGCACGACGAGGTCCTGATGCGTTCGCAGATCCACCACGTCGAGCCGCGAGGCTCCGCCCTGATTGCTCACGTAGGCCAGGTAGTGCCCATCGCGTGACAGGGCGAGCGCCTCGATGTCGGCGGCGAGATGCGCGGAGAGCTCGTTGCGCTCGTTGGTGAACAGGTTGACGAAGCGCAGGCGCGCATACTCCGAATCGCGATCCGAGATGAGATAGACCCCCTGGGCGTCGCGCGCGAAGCGTGCATCGAGGATGCTCACCTTGGGCGTCGAGGGATCGATCTCGCGCCGCTTGCCGCCGTCCACCTCGACGAGGTAGAGATAGCTTTCCGCTGCGGAGACGCGCCTCAGCACGAGCAGCTTCGAGTCATCGGGCGACCAGTCGAGCGGAATCCACGCCGCGCTGTCGCCGGCGAGCACCAGGTGGGGCAACGCGCCGCTGTCGGGCTCGGCGATCATGATGTCGTGCGACACTCCGTCGCGGGCGGTCGAGTAGAAAGCGAGCGCGCGGCCGCTGTTCGACCACAGCGCGCCGCCGTTCACCGACTTGCCGTCGGTCAGCCGGCGCGGCAGCGGCTCGCCGGGCTTTTGCAGATAGAGCTGTGCGAGCTCGTTCCCGTCCCGATCGCGCGTGAAGGCGATGCTCGGGTGATTGGGGTCCGGGCAGAAGGCCCCTGCGCGGGTGGGCTCGTGAGCAAAGGTGATTTGCCGCCGCTCGCCGAGCGGGCGCTCGAGGAGATGCAGCTGCTCCACCTCGCCGAAGCGCGTCGCGATCAGGAGCTGACCCTTCGGCGACCAGCCGAGCAGGCGCGCCTCGCGCCCGGCGATGTAGGCCTCGAGCGTGGCACTGCGCTCGCTCGCCGCAAGCTCGGGAATTCCGTCGTAGAGGAGGCCGTCCTCGCCTCGTCGCGGTGCCGAGGCGGCCGTTTGCAGCAACAGCGGCGCGAGCGCGAGCAGCAGGGCGAGCGCCGCGCGCGGAGGGGAAAATTTGCGACACATTGTTTCTAGTTTCACGGCCGGCGAGGATAATGGAATCGATGCCGGCATTCGAGCACCTGCTGAGATCGTGCGACGTGAGCGACATGCTCGATGAGATCGCGAGCGCCGATCCGGCCGCGTATCTTCGCCGGTGTTTCGCCGAGGGCTGCTCAGCGCCTGCTTTGAGCTTCGCCCGCGTCCAGGAGCTGGCGCTCTGTGCGATGGTCCTCGATGCGATCGTCAACGACCGAAACTACGAGGGCCTCGAGACCGAGCTCCTCGACGACTGGCGCATGCACCTGCGACCCGCCTGCGCGCACCTGCGCGAGCTTGCGCAGAGCGCCCTCGAGCGCGCGCTAGCGACGCTCGGCTCGCAGGAGCCGGAGGCGGCCGCCGAGCTCGAGGAGCTCACTCGACGAGTGGCGCCGGCCTGACCATGGCGGCGTTCGAGGCCTCCGCGCCCGAGGATCGCCTGACGCGCCGCGCCGAGCGCGAGCTGATCGCAGCGGGCTGCGCCGCCTTGCGGCTCGATCCGACTCCCGAGCAGATCGAGCGGCTCCTCAAGCTGGTGGATGCGCTCGAGCGCGGCAACGCGCGCTTCAATCTCACCGCGATCCGTGATCGACTCGGGATGCTGCGCAAGCACGTGCTCGACAGTCTCACGCTGCACGATTACCTGTCGGGCAAGCGGGTCGCCGACGTGGGCACGGGCGCGGGCTTTCCGGGTCTGCCGCTCGCAATCGTCGACCCCGGCCGCCGCTTCACGCTCATCGAGGCGACCGGCAAGAAAGCGCAGTACGTCGCGGCGACCGCCCGCGAGCTCGGCTGCGCCAATGTCGAGATCGTCAATGAGCGCGCCGAGCGCTACCGGCCCTTCGAGCGCTTCGACGTCGTCACGGCGCGGGCGCTCGCCTCGCTCGCCGACATCATCGCCTATGGGGGCCATCTGTGCGCGCCCGGCGGGCGTCTCATCGCCATGAAGGGCAAGCGGCCCGATGGCGAGATCGCCGCCCTGCCGAAGAGCTTTCGGCTCCTGGCCGTGCACCGCATCCGGGTCCCCGGCCTGGACGAGGAGCGCCACCTTGTGGAACTCTCGCCGGCGGCGGAGCGGCGCTCCACTTCCGGGCGGACCCAATGACCATGAGACGCGTGATTGCCGTCGCCAACCAGAAGGGCGGAGTGGGCAAGACCACCACCGCCGTCAATCTCGCAGCCTCGCTCACCGCCACGCGCCGCCGCGTCCTGCTGATCGACCTCGATCCGCAGGGGAATGCGACCATGGGATGCGGGATCGACAAGAATGCGCTCGAGCGCACGAGCTGCGAGGTGCTGCTCGGTGACTGTGCGGCCATGGAGGCCCTCGTGCCGGTCGAGTTCGGCGGCTTCATGCTGATGCCCGCCAATCAGGACCTCACGGCCGCCGAGGTGCGCTTGCTCGCGATGATCACGGGGCGCGAGTTCAAGCTGCGCAACGCCTTGAAGCCGATCCGCGAGTCCTTCGATGTGATCCTCATCGACTGCCCGCCGGCGCTCAACATGCTGACGCTCAACGCCCTGGTCGCGGCCGACTCGGTGATGGTGCCGATGCAGTGCGAGTACTACGCGCTCGAGGGCCTCTCGGCGCTGATGCACACCATCGAGCAGATCCGCGGCAGCATCAACGGTGATCTCGAGATCGAGGGGCTGCTGCGCACGATGTTCGATCCGCGGAACAACCTGGCCAACGAGGTCTCCGCGCAGCTCGTCGAGCACTTCGGCTCCAAGGTGTTCCGCACCATGATCCCCCGCAACGTGCGCCTCGCCGAGGCGCCGAGCTTCGGCAAGCCCGCGCTCTTTCACGACAAGGAATCACGGGGGGCGCTCGCCTACCTTGCGCTCGCCGGTGAGATGATCCGCCGCGATGAGGCGCCGCAGGCCATCGAGCCGGAGGAGCCCACGCCGACCGCCCCCCCCTCCACGACGCCCGCGCCGGGTGCTCCGAGTCCGCCCGGGGCGCCGGTCTAGGGAGCGGCGGCCGCGCCGGTGCGCCCTCGGCGCGCAGACCCGCTCGTCGTTCGCCGCGCGCGCGCCGCCGCCCGTATAATCGCCGTCGTGCACACTCGCCCCACAGGTCTCTGAGCGGTGTCCCTGGGCAAGAAACCCGCCCTGGGGCGCGGACTGGCCGAGCTCTCCCCGCTGCTCGCGCGGCGCGCCGCGGAGCCGGTGGCCGATGCGGCCGCGCCCCCGCTCGCCGGGGATCGGGTGGCCCGCTTGCCGCTCGATCTGTTGCAGCGAGGCAAATACCAGCCGCGCATCGACATGCGACCGGAGTCGTTGAGCGAGCTCGCCGAGTCCATCAAGTCCCAGGGCATCGTGCAGCCGATCATCGTGCGACCGCTCGCGAGCGCGCCCGGCGAGACGCAGCGCTACGAAATCATCGCCGGAGAGCGGCGCTGGCGTGCCGCGCAGATGGCGGGCATCGCCGAGATTCCGGCCATCATCCGCGACATCCCCGACGAGGCCGCGGTCGCGATGTCTCTCATCGAGAACATTCAGCGCGAGGACTTGAATCCGCTCGAGGAGGCGCGCGCCCTCAGCCGCTTGATCGAGGAGTTCGGCCTGACGCACCAGGCCGCGGCCGAGGCGGTCGGTCGATCGCGCGCCGCCGTCAGCAACCTGTTGCGCCTCATGGATCTCGCCGATGAGGTGAAGCAGCTCCTCGAACAGCGCAGCATCGAGATGGGGCACGCGCGGGCGCTGCTTGCCCTCACCACGCGCCGCCAGCAGATCGAGGTGGCGGGGCTGGTGGCGAAGAAATCGCTGTCGGTGCGCGACACCGAGGCGCTGGTGCGCCGCCTGCTCGCGCCCGCGGCCGGGGGCGCCGCGGAGGAGGGCCGCGCAGCGGCCGAGGATCCCGACATCCGTCGCCTCGAGCTCGACCTCGCCGACAAGCTCGGGGCCAAGGTGCTGTTCCAGCACAACGCCTCCGGCCGCGGCAAGCTGATCGTCTCCTACAACAGCCTGGACGAGCTCGAGGGCATCCTCGAGCACATCCGATAGGCCGATTGCAAGCCCTCGAGCACGCGCCGCTCCGCAATCGTTGAGGAGCGCGCGATCTTGCTGCGGCGGGGGCTCCTCTCTATAATGCGCCGGCTTTGAAACGGCCGCGGCGGCTCGACCCGCAAGGGGCGAGACAGCCCGCGTTGAGCTGCGGAAAAGCGAAGCATCTGCTCACGCCCGGTTTGGGCGGAGCCCCACGAGCGAGATTTTTGAGTGATCGCGATCAACCTGCCCCTCGCGCGGCGGCTGGCTCTCGGCGTCGCGCTGGGACAGTCGGCCGTGACACTCGCCGGAGTGCTGGTGAGCTGGCTCATGGCCGGCTCGCTCGCAGCGCTCTCGGCGCTGCTCGGCGGCGGGATTGCCGTCCTGTCGAGTCTTGCGATGGCGCTGCTCGCCTTCGGTGGCCGCAGCTCGGAGGATCCCTTCCGGGCGCTGCGCGCGTTCTTCATCGGCGAATTTGCGAAGGTCATACTGGTGATCGTGCTCTTCGTGGTCGTGCTGAAGACGATGAAGGTGGTTCCGCTCGCCCTGCTCGGCACGTACATGGCCACCTTTCTCGCCTTCTGCGCGGCCATCAACCCGTCGTCCGGACCGGGTGCTCGCAAAGCCGCGATGAGCGGCCGCGAGTCCTGAGCCCCCAAGCGTAGATCGACCGAAGCTCAAATCCATGTCAGCCGAGCAACCCACCTCCCCGAACGAGTACATCCATCATCACCTGACGTTCCTCACGAACGCGCAGCCGCACGGCGTGCTGGATTTTTCCGTCATCGATCTCGATACGGTGTTCTTCTCGGTGGTCCTCGCCCTGCTGTTCGGCGCCTCGTTCTATTTCGCGGCGCGCACCGCGACGGCGGGCGTGCCGGGAAAGTTTCAGAACTTCGTCGAGCTGATCGTGGAGTTCGTCGACCAGCAGGTGAAGGACAGCTTCCATGGCAGCAACCCGCTGCTCGCCCCGATGGCGCTCACGATCTTCTGCTGGGTGTTTCTCTTCAACGCGATGGACGTGCTGCCGGTCGATCTTCTGCCGGCGATCGCCCATGGGGTGGGCGTCCCGCATCTGAAGGTCGTACCGAGCACCGATCTCAATGCCACGTTCGCGATGTCGTTGACCGTCTTCTTTCTGATGATCTACTACAGCATCAAGTGCAAGGGCCTCGGCGGCTTCCTCGCGGAGCTCACCCTGCAGCCCTTCACCTCGAAGAACCCGGTGGTGAAGGTGCTGCTGGTGCTGCCCAACCTGGTGCTCGAGATCGTGCCGCTCCTGGCGCGGCCGATCTCGCTGTCGCTGCGTCTCTACGGAAATCTGTTCGCGGGAGAGATGATTTTCCTGCTGCTCGCGGTGCTCTCGCTCCATGGCGTCGAGCAGCTCGGACATTTCTCCGGCTGGTTGTTCGTCGCCCTGCAGTTCGGGCTGGCGCTCGCCTGGGCGATATTCCACCTGCTTGTGATCACGCTGCAAGCCTTCATATTCATGGTGCTGACCATCGTCTATCTGGCCATGGCCCAGGAGCACCATTGATACCGCGCTCTTACAATCCCAACAACGTCCGCTTTCGATTCGTCTAGGAGAGGTAAATGGAAAATATTGCACACGTCCAGGCGATGACCGTGCTCGCCGTCGGCATCATCTTCGGCATGGGCGCGCTCGGCACCGCGATCGGCTTCGGCATTCTGGGCGGCCGGTTTCTCGAGGGCGCGGCTCGCCAGCCCGAGCTCACGCCGATGCTGCAGGTGAAGATGTTCATCGTCGCGGCGCTCGTGGACGCGGTGGCCATGATCGGCATCGGATTCGCGCTGTTCTTCACGTTCGCGAACCCGTTCACCACCGGCCTGACGCACTAGGCCGAGCCCCGAGGCGCCCGCCGGGAGAGTATCGTGAACATCAACCTCACACTGATCGTGCAGACGCTCGTGTTCGTCGCTCTCATCTGGTTCACGATGAAAGTCGTGTGGCCGATGATCCTCGGGCCGATGGAGGAGCGTAAGCGCAAGATCGAGGCAGGGCTTGCCGCCGCCGCGCAGAGCACCAAGGATCTTGAGCAGGCCGAGAGGCAATCTCAGGAGATCATCCGTGAGGCGCGTCAGCGCGCCGCGCAGATCATCGAGCAGGCGGGCAAGCGCGGCAACGAGATGCTCGAGGAGGCGAAGGCCGCGGCGTCCACCGAGGCCGAGCGCATCCTCGCCCAGGCACGCGAGGAAGTGGCGCTGGAACGCGCGCGTGCGCGCGAGGCTCTGCGCCGCGATGTCAGCCGCCTCGCGGTCGAGGGCGCCTCGCGGCTCCTCGGACGCGAGATCGATGCGCGCGCCCACGCGGATCTCCTCGACAAGCTCGCCGCGGAGGTCGAAAGTGGCTGAGCGTGCCACGATCGCCAGGCCGTACGCGAAGGCCGCGTTCGAATACGCGCGCGATTCGCAGGACCTCCAGGGTTGGTCGCAGAGCCTGAAGGCCGCGGCGCAGGTCGTCGCCGATCCGCGCGTGGCGGCGCTCACGGACGATCCGGCGGTCAGCGCCGCGGACCTGGTCGAGCTCATCGTCTCGGTGGCCGGGGATCGCATCAAGGAGCACGCGCGCAATCTCCTGCACGTGCTCGCCGACAATCATCGACTGACCCTGTTGCCCGAGATCGTCGAGCACTTCGAGGCGGAGCGCGCTGCGCTCGAGCACACCGTCGACGTCGAGGTGGTCTCGGCGGTGCCGCTCGATGCGGCACAGGTCGAGAAGCTCTCGGCGGCGCTCGGCGCGCGCCTCAAGCGGCGGGTGCGAATGCAGAACTCCGTCGATGCCGCGCTTCTGGGTGGCGCGGTCATTCGCGCGGGCGACATGGTGATCGACGGCTCGTTGAAGGGTCGTCTCGAGCGGCTCGAGGCCGCACTCTCCAGCTAACGAATTCGACAGGGGCCCCATATGTCCATCAAGGCATCGGAAATCAGCGACCTCATCAAGGCGCGCATCGAGAAGTTCAAGGTCACGAGCGAGGCTCGCAACGTCGGCACCGTCGTGAGCGTCACCGACGGCATCGTGCGCATCCATGGTCTTGCCGATGCGCGCTATGGCGAGATGCTCGAGTTCGACGGCAACACCTTCGGGCTGGCGCTCAATCTCGAGCAGGATTCCGTGGGCGCGGTCGTGCTCGGCGACTACATCCACATCAGCGAGGGCTCGCAGGTCAGGACGACGGGACGCATTCTCGAGGTGCCCGTGGGTCCCGAGCTCCTCGGCCGCGTGGTCAATTCGCTTGGTCAACCGCTCGACGGCAAGGGGCCGGTGAGCTCGAAGAGCTCCTCGCCCCTGGAGCGGGTCGCGCCGGGCGTCATATACCGCAAGAGCGTCTCGCAGCCGGTGCAGACGGGGCTGAAGGCAATCGACTCCATGGTCCCGATCGGCCGGGGGCAGCGCGAGCTCATCATCGGCGATCGTCAGACCGGCAAGACCGCGCTTGCGATCGACACGATCATCAATCAGAAGGGCACGGGGGTGAAGTGCATCTACGTCGCCATTGGCCAGAAGCAGAGCTCGATCGCGGGCGTGGTGCGCAAGCTCGAGGAGCATGGCGCGCTCGCGCACACGATCGTGGTGGCCGCCTCGGCCTCCACGCCCGCCGCCATGCAGTATCTCGCGCCCTACGGCGGCTGCGCCATGGGCGAGTACTTCATGGACAACGGCGAGGACGCGCTCATCGTCTATGACGACCTCTCGAAGCAGGCGGTCGCCTACCGGCAGATCTCGCTGCTGCTGCGCCGGCCGCCCGGACGAGAGGCGTATCCGGGCGATGTGTTCTACCTGCACTCGCGCCTGCTCGAGCGGTCTGCGCGGGTGAACGAGGCCTACATCGAGAAGGCCACCCACGGGCGCGTCAAGGGGCGCACCGGCTCGCTCACCGGGTTGCCCATCATCGAGACGCAGGCGGGCGACGTGACGGCCTT
>DATGIA010000066.1:0-67535 GCA_035307465.1 Steroidobacteraceae bacterium | reverse complement strand
TGATTTAACGCGAATCGTCTCCGCTCGAGCGGAGCGTCGCCACGCGTCCCTGGTGCGGGTACAGACGGAAGGGCAGCGCGTCGTGGCCCGGGATCACACGCTCCTTCGCCCCCGCGAGCTCGAGCATGCGCTGCTGCGCGGCCAGGTTGGCGCTGTAGTCCACCTCACTGAAGGTCGCGCTCGGGCGATGCTCCTCGAGATTGCGGTAAAGATAGACGTTGTCGGACGCCAGGACGAAGGGCGGAGCACCCTCGATGAGCAGGTACTGCGAGGCGTAGGTATGACGCGCGCCCGTGAAGGCATGGATTCCGGGGAAGATCTCCTGGTCGTCGCCTTCGACCAAGTGAACCCGACCTTCGGCGTTGGCGCGAACGAGCTCGAGGACATCCTCGCGATCGATGCCGCCGTGATCGCCGCCCGGTTGCCATGCGGGCCCGGTGTAATAGCGGTATTCCTCGCGCTGGATCCAGATCTTCGCTTTGGGGAACAGGTCGATGCCGCCCATGTGGTCCCAGTGCGCGTGGCTGATGACGATGTCGGTGACTGCTCCGGCGGCGACGCCGGCGAGCGCGAGCGCCCGATCCGGTCGCAGGTAATCCCGGATGTCCCATTCCTTGAACCAGCGTGCGCGGTGATCCCGAGTCGAAGAGGATTGTGCGGCCGCCCCCGCGGATCAGCCACAGCGCATACACATCGTCGATCCTCTGCTCCCGGGGTGCGCCGATCACCAGGTCGGCGACCGAATCGTTCTTCGAATCCGCGATCCGGATCGCCTGGATGGAATAGCGCGGCGCCGCAGCGCCGGCAACCTGCATCGCAAGAATCGCCGCGAGCGTCAGCAGTGCCCTCATGCCCGTCTCCCCGCTCGCCCATGACCGCGCCGATCCCCGCGCACGATAGACCCAACCGATCTCCGCGATAGAGAGGGGCAATTGACTTGCCCTCGCCGGGGGGACTAACGTCGAGCGTATTCCAACGGAAGAATGCCCTGGTTTCAAATTGAAGGAGTGAGAGACGTGAATCTTAAAGGCAGCAAGACCGAGAAGAACTTGAAGGACGCGTTCGCGGGCGAGTCGCAGGCGAATCGCCGCTACCTGTATTTTGCCGCCAAGGCGGATGTCGAGGGGTTCAATGACGTCTCGGCCGTCTTCCGCTCGACCGCCGAGGGTGAGACCGGCCACGCGCACGGACATCTGGAGTATCTCGAGGCCGTGGGCGACCCGGCGACGGGCCTGCCGATTGGCGCGACCTCGCAAAATCTCAAGGCCGCGATCGCCGGCGAGACGCACGAATACACCGACATGTACCCCGGCATGGCGAAGACCGCACGCGATGAGGGGTTCAGCGAGATCGCCGACTGGTTCGAGACGCTCGCCAAGGCGGAACGCTCCCACGCGAACCGCTTCCAGAAGGCGCTGGACAACTTGTAATCGTCCCCTCGCCCGCCGGGCGGTGAGACAACACGGCGGGCCCTCGCGGGCCCGTCTTTTCGTGGGGAGAGCCCGTGTCCAACGGACCATCGAAGCCGGCCGGCGAAGGGAGTCTCGCCGCGCCGACCCGTCATCCACTGCGCTGGCAGGAGGATGAGTTCTACGACGCGGCGGCGCTCGATGCGGAGCTCGAGCGCATCTTCGACATCTGCCACGGCTGCCGGCGCTGCTTCAATCTCTGCAACTCCTTCCCCACGCTCTTCGATCTGATCGACGAGTCGAAGACGGGCGAGCTCGACGGGGTCGCCAAGCAGGATTATCGCAAGGTCATCGACCATTGCTACCTGTGCGACATGTGCTACATGACCAAGTGTCCGTACGTGCCGCCGCATCCCTGGAACGTCGATTTTCCCCATCTCATGCTGCGTGCCAAGGCGGCGCGCGCACGCGCCGGAGAGCTGGGCTTTCGCGAGAAGGTGCTGAGCTCGACCGACACGGTGGGCAACATCGCGGGCATTCCCGTCGTGGCCGAGGTCGTGAATGCGGTCAATCATTCCGCGCTCGGGCGCAAGCTCCTCGAATCGACCCTGGGGGTACACCCCGAGGCGCCCATTCCGTTCTATCACTCGCGCACGCTGCGCAAGCAGCTCGCTGCACGCCGCGCGCCGCGCGCCTCCGTCGCTGCTGCGCCCGCCGCCGGTCCGGCGCCGAGCCCGGCGGTCGCGCAGCAGCCGAAGGTCGCGCTGTTTGCGACCTGCTACGTGAATCGCAACGAGCCCGACCTCGGTCTGGACCTGGCCGCCGTGTTCGCGCACAACGGCATCGAGGTCGCGCTCGCGGAGCGTGAGAACTGCTGCGGCATGCCGAAGCTCGAGCTCGGCGATCTGCAATCGGTGGCGCGGCTGAAGGCGGGCAACGTGCCGCCGCTGCTTGCGATGATCGAGCGCGGCTATGATGTCGTGGCGCCGATCCCCTCGTGCGTGCTCATGTTCAAGCAGGAGCTGCCGCTCATGTTTCCGGAGGATGCGGATCTCAAGCTGATCCGCGAGCACATCTTCGACCCCTTCGAGTACCTCGCCTTGCGGCACAAGGCGGGCCTTCTCAAGACCGACTTCAAACGGCCCCTGGGCAGGATCTCCTATCACGTCGCCTGCCATCTGCGCGTGCAGAATCTCGGGCTCAAGACCCGCGACATCCTCAATCTGGTGCCTGGAACCACGGTCGAGCCCATCGAGCGCTGCTCCGGGCACAACGGCACCTATGGGGTCAAGCGCGAGTTCCGCGATACCTCGATGAAGATCGGGCGGCCGGTCTTCGAGCGCGTCGAGAAGAGCGGCGCCGATTTTTATGCGAGCGACTGCCCCATGGCCGGTCACCAGATCGAGAGCGGCCTGCCGGGCCATCGCGCTCCGACCCACCCCCTCACGCTCCTGCGCATGGCCTATGGACTCGAGCAGGACCCGGCCTGAGAACTCCCTGCATGCAAAAGCTCACCCGCAGCGACCTGATGACTCTCGAGCAGTATTCCGTCGAGCGCAACCGGCTGCGCAGCGAGGTGATCGCACACAAGCAGCGGCGCAATCTGCAGGTCGGTCCGAACATGACCTGGTGCTTCGAGGATCGCACGACGATCCGCTATCAGATCCTCGAGATGCTGCGCACCGAGCGCATCTTCGAGAGCGCCGGCATCCAGGACGAGCTCGATGCGTACAATCCGCTGATTCCCGACGGGCACAACTGGAAGGTGACGCTGCTGCTCGAGTTCCCGGATCCCGCCGCGCGGCGCACCGCGCTCGAGCAGCTGATCGGCGTGGAGGATCGGTGCTGGGTGCGCGTGAGCGAGATGGATCGGGTGTTCGCCATCGCCGATGAGGATCTCGAGCGCGAAACCGACGAGAAGACCTCCGCCGTGCACTTCCTGCGCTTCGAGCTCACTCCGACCATGATCGAGGCGATGAAGAGCGGCGCCACCTTGAGCGTCGGCGTCGATCACGAGCACTACCGCCACTCGCGAAGTCCCGTCCCGGATGCGGTGCGCGATGCGCTCGCCCGTGATCTGACCTAGAGGTCCTCGACTCATGCGCCTGCCGCAGCGCTTTTATCGCTTGCCGGTGCGCTTCGATGCCGAGCGGCTCGCGACGGAGGTCGCCGCACTGCCCGATGAAGCCTGGTCGCCTCATCCGAACGGCGATGCGGGGAACGATGCGGTGCGCCTGATCAGCATCGAGGGCGGCGAGAATGATGGGGCGAACGGCGTGATGCGCATGACGCCGCACCTCGAGCGCTCGCCGTACCTGCGTCAGGTGCTCGCGAGCTTCGGCGTGGTGTGGAGCCGCTCGCGGCTGCTGCGTCTCGCGCCGGGCGCGCGTGTGCAGACGCATGCCGACATTCACTACCACTGGTTCTACCGGGTGCGCATGCACATCCCGATCCTGACGCGCCCCGAGGTGCAGTTCACGTGCGACGGTGAGCGGGTGCACATGGCAGCCGGCGAGGCATGGCTCTTCGACAACTGGCGCCTGCACCAGGTGGAGAATCCCAGCGCCACCCAGCGCATCCACCTCGTCGGTGACACCTCCGGGAGCGGCGCATTCTGGGAGATGGTGGCGCGCGGTGCGCGCCCCGACTCGGGCGTGCGCCATCACCCCTTCGATCCCGCGCAATCGGCCGTCCCGCTCACCGAGCGGACGATCCTGCGACCGGTGATGCCGCCGGCCGAGATGGATCTGTTGATCCTCGACCTACGCTCCGAGCTCACTCTGGAGCACGATGCACCGGATCAGCGGGCACGGGTTTCGCGGTATCACCAGCTGCTCCTCGGCCTGCAGCGCGACTGGCGGCAACTCTATGCCCTCCATGGCGAGGACGCCGCCGGCTTCAGCGAATACGAGCGCCTGCGCGAGAGCGCGCGCGAGCAGTCGCGAACGCTCGCCGTCGGCATCGTCGCACGCACCAACGGCGTCGCCGCGCATCGTGTGCTCGAGGCGCGCATTCTGCGGCCGGCGCTCGCCGCAGGCTCTGCGCCGGCTCATACTGCGGGCGCGTAGGGACGAACAATCATAGCGCGCGAGCGCGCCCGGGATCCCGCCACCCATGTCCAACGAGAATGCCATTCGCCGCGACGTCGGCGCCATCGCCTTGATGTTCACCGGCTTGGGCTCGATCATCGGCTCGGGCTGGTTGTTCGGCGCCTGGCGCGCCGCGCAGCTCGCCGGCCCGGGCGCGGTATGGGCGTGGGTGATCGGTGCGGTGGTCATCACGTTCGTGGCGCTCACCTATGCCGAGCTCGGTGCGCTCTTTCCCGAGTCGGGCGGCGCGGTGCGCTACGGCCATTACTCCCACGGCTCGCTCGTCGGCTTTCTTGCCGGATGGGCGGCCTGGATCGCGATCATCTCGGTCGTGCCGGTCGAGGCCGAGGCGTCCGTGCAATACATGAGCTCCTGGCCCTTCGACTGGACGCACCGCCTCTACGTGCATGCCGCCAATGGCCAGGGCGAGCTGACCGCGCCCGGACTCGCCATCTGCAGCGTGCTCGTCATCCTCTACTTTCTCGTCAACTTCTGGAGCGTCAAGGTATTCGCCGGCACCAACAGCGCGATCACGTTCTTCAAGCTGGTGGTGCCCGCCGCAACCGCGGTCGCGCTCATGTGCACGGGCTTCCATGCGCAGAATTTCTCGGTCGGCATCCACGGCGGGCCGCACGCCGGGAATCTCGCCGCGATCCTCACGGCGGTCGCGACCAGCGGCATCGTCTTCAGCTACAACGGCTTCCAGAGTCCGGTGAACCTGGCTGCCGAGGCGCGCAACCCCGGCCGCAGCATTCCCTTCGCCATCCTGGGGTCGATCGCCCTGAGCACCGTGGTCTACCTGTTGCTGCAGGTGGCCTTCATCGGGGCGGTGGGCCCCGAGCTCCTCACGCGCGGCTGGGCGGCGCTCGAATACAGCTCACCGTTCGCCCAGCTCGCGCTCGCCTTGAATCTCAACTGGCTGGCGATCCTCCTCTATGCCGATGCGTTCGTCAGCCCGAGCGGCACCGGGATCACCTATACCGCAACCACCGCGCGCATGATCTACGCCATGGAGCGCAGCGGCAGCCTGCCGGGAATCTTCGGCCACCTGCATCCGCGCTTCGGCATCCCGCGCCCCGCCATGTGGTTCAATCTGCTGGTCTCCTTCGTGTTTTTGTTCTGCTTTCGCGGCTGGGGCAAGCTCGCCGCGGTGATCTCGGTGGCGACCATCATCACCTATCTCGTCGTGCCGATCAGCGTCATGGTGATGCGCCGCACGGCGCCCGAGCTGCACCGCCCGCTGCGCGTGCCCGCACTGCCGGTGCTGGCGCCGGTCGCCTTCGTGCTGGCGACGCTCATGCTGTTCTGGGCACGCTGGCCGCACACCGGGCAGATCATGCTGCTCCTGGTGTTGCCGCTGCCGGTCTATCTGTGGCGCGAGCAGCAGAGGGGTTTTGCGGGCTTCCACCGCCACCTCAAGGGAGCCCTGTGGCTGGTCGGTTACCTGCTGGCCATCACGGCGCTCTCCTTCGCGGGCAGCCGCGAGTTCGAGGGCCGCGGCTACATCGGCTACGGCTGGGATCAGCTGTGCGTCGCGCTGGTCTCGATCGGCTTCTACTTCATCGGCGTGCGCAGCGGCTGGGTCACGCCGGCGCTCGAGGCCTACCGGCGCACGCAGGGGCGTGGCTGAGCCCGCGCTATACTGGACGAATGTTCGCGCCGACCGCTGCCGATCTCGTCGATCGAACGCGCTATCCGCTCGATGAGCCGGGCCCCGGGCTCGATGCCTGCATCGCGCAGGCGCGGCGCGCGCTCGAGGCCGACGGCTGTGCCGTGCTCAAGCGCTTCGTGCGCGCCGCCCACCTGCCCGCGCTGATCGCCGAGTGCGACCGGGTCGCCCCTCACGCGCATCGCAGCTTCAACCGCACCAATGTGTATTTCACGGCCGACCGCCCCGATCTGCCGCCGCGCCATCCGCTGCGCCGCTTCTACGAGAGATCCAACGCCTTCGTGCCGGCCGATCATCTGGGGTCCGACAGCCTGCTGCGCGCGCTCTACGAGTGGCCCGCCTTCGCGCACTTCATCCAGCGCGCGCTCGGCGAGACGCGCTTCCATCGCTACGCCGACCCGCTCGCCGACGTGATCGTCAATCTCGCGCAGGCGGGCGGTGGCTTCCCCTGGCATTTCGACACCAACAACTACACCGTCACCCTCGCCCTGCAGAATGCGGAGGCGGGCGGCGAGTTTCAGTACGCGGCGTGCCTGCGCACCCCGAGCGATGAGAACTATGCGGGCGTCGAGGCCGTGCTCGACGGCGATGCGAGCAAGATCCGCACCCTGATCCTCGAGCCGGGCGATCTGCAGATCTTCAAGGGACGCTATTCATTGCACCGGGTCGCCCCGCTGGCAGGATCCACCCCGCGCTACGTCGCCATCTTCAGCTTCGTCGAGGAGCCCAACATGGTGGGAAGCCCGGAACGCGCACGCCAGCTCTACGGACGCGTGCTGCCGATCCACCTCGAGCGCGCCGGTCAGCGCAGCGACGTCTTGATCGACTGAGAACCGCGTCAGCCGATATCGAGCCCGAGCTCGCCCGCCTTGCGCAGCAGCTGGATGGCGGTCTCCACCTTGAGCTTCTGCTTGAGCATCGATTGGTGATTGGCGACCGTCTTCGGGCTCAAGTCCAGCGCCTCGGCGATCTCGCGGATCGAGCGGCCACGCGCCAGCAGCCGCAGCACCTCGAGCTCGCGCGCCGACAGCGACTCTCCGCGATCGAGCGGCACCGAATCGAGCGCGAGCGACTGCGCCATCTCCGGGCTCAAGTATTTGCGTCCGGCCGCGATCGTGCGCACCGCCTCGACCAGCACCTCGGGCGCGCTCGCCTTGGTAACGTAGCCAAAGGCGCCGGCCTCGAGCGCGCGGCGCGCAAAGATCACATCCTCGTGCATGCTGAAGATCAGCACGCGCGCCTCGCTGCTCTGCTCGCGCATGAGGCGCAGCGCCTCGATGCCACTCGCGCCCGGCAGCGTGATGTCCATGACCACGATCGTCGGCTTGAGGCGCGTGAAGAGCGCGAGCGCCGCGCCCGCGTCCGCCGCCTCGCCGATGACGGCAATGTCCTCGTGCCGCTCGAGCAAGCGCCGATAGCCCTCGCGCACGACGGCGTGGTCATCGACCAGCAGCACCTGAATCCTGTCCACGCTCGCCGCCCTCTCCTGGCTCTCAGGTCCGTGCCCGCGTCACCGGCAGGCACGCCGAGAGGCGCGTACCCTCCCCGGGCGCGCTCTCGAGTGTGAAGGTTCCGCCGGCCATTTCCACCCGCTCGCGCATGCCGCTCAGGCCAAAGCGACCGGAACGGGCGCCGGCATCCATTCCGCGCCCATCATCGGTGACAGTCAAGCGCAGCGTCTCGCCCTTCGAACCCGCCGGGCCGCGCTCGAGCCGGATCTCGACCCGGCCCGCACGAGCGTGCTTGTCGATATTGGTGAGCCCCTCCTGGACGATGCGATAGAGCGTCAGGGTGAGAGTCTCCTCGAGCCCCTCGAGCTCGCCGTTCCATTCGAGCCGCACGTCCGTATCGGGATGCCGCTCGCGCCAGTGATGCACGCAGTGCTCGATCGCCGCCGTGAGACCGAGCTCATCGAGCCCCACGGGCCGCAGCCGCGCGATCATGCCGCTCACGGAGGCGTGCACGTGGTCCACCGCGCGCACGATCGCCGCGGCCGCCCGCCGGCCGCCTTCGGCCTGCGCACCGCCGCCGTCACGGAGGGCGACCGCATCGAGCTTGATGGCATTGAGGTACTGGCCGAGCTCGTCATGCAACTCGCGAGCGAGATGCTTGCGCTCGGTCTCCTGGATGCGCAGGTTCTCCTGCGCGAGCTGGCGGTTGTCCTCGAGCGCGGTCTCGAGCCGTGCCTCGGCAACGCGCCGCGCAGCGAGCTCGTCCATCGCGTGGCGATAGCGCCGCCAGGCCAGCCAGATGAGGCCCACCGAGAGCGCCAGCATGCCGATCGGCAGCTCATCGGCCTGGAACCACTCCCAGTGCCGGGTGAGCGCATAGAGCGCCTCGTTGAGCTGCAGGCGGATCGAGATCAGAAGCGCGAGCGCGGTGAGCGCGATCACCACGACGATGTCGCGCTTGAGCCCCGGCTGCCGCGCCCGCGGCCGCATGTCGCCCTGCGCTCCTGGCATGCTGCCCCTTCAGGCCTCGATGAGGCCGTGGCGGATCGCGATCAGCGTCAGCTCGCTTTGCGTGCTGACGTCGAGCTTCTGCTTGATGTTGTAGAGGTGCGTGCCCACGGTGGAGGCCGAGAGGTTGAGCTCCTGGGCAATGCGCTGCACGGTGGCCCCCGAGGCGAGCCGCACGAACACCTGGAACTCGCGCTCGGAGAGCCGCTCGACCGGCGAGCGGCTCTTGCCGTCGAACTCGGCGAGCGCGAGCTTCTGTGCGAGCGCCGCATCGAGATAGCGCCGGCCCGCGGCCACGGTCGTCACGGCCTCGAGCAGCGTCTCGGGCGCACTGCGTTTCGAGAGAAAACCGAGAGCGCCCTCCTGCAAGGCGCGCCGCGCGTGCATGAGATCATCATGCGCGGAGAGCGCCAGGAGCTTTGCGTCCGGCGCGCGCGCGCGAATGCGCCGCAACGCCTCGAGGCCGCCCATGCCCGGCATCGCCAGATCCATCACGACGACGTCCGGCGCGAGCTCGAGGTGGCGCTGACAGGCGGCCTCGCCGCTCTCGGCCTCGGCGATGATCGTGATGTCGCCCCGCGATTCGAGCAGCAGCCGAAAGCCGGTGCGCACGACCGCGTGATCATCGACCAGGAGCACGCGGATCATGCGCCCACCGCGAGTGGAATTTGCGCCTGGAGCAGCGTCCCTCCCCCGGGGCGCTGCGCGACGCTGAAGGTCCCATGGAGCCCTTCGAGGCGATCGCTCAAGCCGCGCAACCCGTAGTGACCGGGACGCGACCAGTCCGCCGGCATCCCGATCCCGTCATCGGCGACCGAGGCCTCGATGCGCTGTGCGTCGCCCTCGATGCGGATGTCGATGCGCGAGGCCTGAGCGTGACGCAACGCGTTGACGAGGCCCTCCTGCACGACGCGGTAGATCGCGAGCGTGATGGAGGGACCGAGATCGGGCGGCAATCGATGCTCGAGATGGATGGCCACCGCCGGATGGCGGCGCTGCCAGTCGCGCACCAGGGTCTCGAGGGTCGCCGCGAGGCCGAGGGTGTCGAGCGAGAGCGGCGCGAGCCGCGGAATCAGACTGTGCATGGCATCGTACAGCCGTGCCGCCTCGTCCGAGATGAGCTTCGCCGCCTCGGCCGTGCGGGGATCCTGTCCTGGCTGGGTGGCGATGACCTGGGCGAGGCTGCGCATCGCCGTCACCGATTGACCGAACTCATCGTGCAGCTCGTGCGCGATCAGCCGCCGCTCCTCCTCGACCCGCTGATCGGCGAGCGAGGCCATCTCGCGCCGCTCCTCGAGCCGGCTCTCGGCATCGCGCGCGTGGCGCTCCGCCTGCACCTTCTCCTCGACGGCCTGCGCCATGCGGTTGAAGGCCGCGCCGATGGCGCGCACCTCATCGCCCGCGAGCGCGGGCAGGCGAAAAGACAGCTCGCCCTGCTCGATCCGCTCGAGTCCCTCGGCGATGATCGGGATCGGCCGCAGGACGCGGGCGAGCGACCAGAAGGCCAGCGCATTCACGATGACGAGCATGATCGCGCCGATCTGCGACAGACGCACGGTGTTGTCCCACGCATCGAGAATGGCGCGCGAGGGCTGTGCCTCGACGATGAGCTGGACTCCGCCGCGCAGGATGAAGGTCTCACGCTCGACCTGCGGTGCCAGCAGCCGGCCGAACCACGCCGGCGCCTCGCGCCCCGCCTTGTAGCTCGCGGGCGGCGCCGAGTAGAGCACCTGGCCGTCGGCGGAGAGCAGGTAGATCTCATTCGCCCGCACGCGTCCGAGCTGCTGCACGAGCTGCATGACGAGATCCGGCCCCCCGATGGTCGAGTACACCGAGGCCAGGCGACCGAGCAGATGCGCCGCCACGCGGTGTGCGGCCTCGATCTCCTCGCGCACCGAGTCGCGCGAGGCCTCGATCTCGGCCAGGATCAGCACGGCGACGAAGGCGGCGCTCAGGCCGGCCACGATGAGGTTCAGTCGGGTGCGAAGCCGCATGGCCCGGATGGTAGCAGGGAAGGCGGAGCGGGCTGCGACCGGGAGAGGCCCCCGCGCTCATGAAAATCATGAGGGCAGTTTCATGGACCCCTCGATGCGGCCTGCCCCGGGGACGTCCATGATGGGTCCGCCAATTGGAGGAGATTGCATCATGGTATGGGAAACCCCTCGAGCGATTGAGCTGCGCTTCGGCATGGAAATCACCATGTACGTGGCCAATCGCTGAAAGGCACTTTGAGCGTGCCTGCCGTTGAAGCAGGCACGCTCGTTCTGCCCGCGTGAGGATTCGGGTTCTGGGATCGGCCGCCGGCGGCGGCTTTCCCCAGTGGAACTGTAACTGCCCGAACTGCTCCGGCCTGCGCGCCGGCACCTTGCGAGCCCGCGCCCGCACCCAGTCCTCGATCGCGGTGCGGGCCGATGATCCCGGTGACTGGGTCCTCGTCAACGCCTCCCCCGACATCCGGGCACAGCTTCTCGCGTATCCCGACCTGCAGCCGGCGCGTGCCCTGCGAGATACGGCGCTCGGTGCCGTGGTCCTCGTCGATGGCCAGATCGATCACACCACCGGCCTCTTCATGCTGCGCGAAGCCGCTCACCCGTGGCGAGTCTGGTGCACGGAGAGCGCCCACTGCGATCTCACGCGCGGCAACCCGGTGCTCGAGGTGCTCAAGTCGTACAGCGGCATCGAGCACCATCGCATCGAGCTCGATCAGCCGTTCGAGGTCGCGCCGCTCGAGGGCGTGTGGTGGCGTGCGATCGCGGTCGCCAGCAAGCCCGCACCCTACTCGCCCAACCGCAACGCGCCGGTGCCCGGCGACAACATCGCCCTCATCCTCGAGGAGGCGCGCAGCGGCCGCTCGGCCGTCTATGCACCGGGGCTCGGCGAGCTCAGCGAGGCGCTCTGGGGCGCCCTGCAGGAGGCGGCCTGCGTGCTCGTCGATGGCACCTTCTGGAGCGATGAGGAGATGATCCGGCTCGGTGTCTCACGCAAGCGCGCCCGCGAGATCGGCCACCTGCCGCAGAGCGGCGCCGGCGGCATGCTCGAATGGCTCGACCGGCTCGCGCCCGCCACGCGCAAGATCCTCATTCACATCAACAACACCAATCCGATTCTCGATGAGGATTCGCCCGAGCGGGCCGAGCTCGCGCGGCGCGGGGTCGAGGTGGCTCACGATGGACTGGAGATCGCCCTGTGATCGAGCAGCCCCTGAGCAAAGCCGATTTCGAGGCGCAGCTGCGCCGGCAGGGAGCGGCCTATCACATTCATCACCCCTTCAACGTGATGCTCAACTCCGGACGCGCGACTCCGGAGCAGATCCGCGGCTGGGTCGCGAACCGCTACTACTATCAGATCAGCATCCCGATCAAGGATGCGGCCATCCTCTCGAACTGTCCCGACCGGGAGGTGCGCCGCAACTGGGTGCAGCGCATTCTCGACCATGACGGCTACGGCGAGGATGCCGGCGGAATCGAATCGTGGCTGCGCCTCGGTCAGGCCGTGGGTCTCGAGCGCCCGGCCGTCGAGGGACTCGAGCAGGTGGTGCCCGGAGTCCGCTTTGCCGTGGATGCGTACGTGAACTTCGCGCGACGCGCGCCCTGGCCGGAGGCGATCTGCTCCTCTCTCACGGAGCTGTTCGCGCCCGAGATCCACAAGCAGCGTCTGGCCGGCTGGCCGGAGCACTATCCGTGGATCGACCGGGAGGGGCTGCGCTACTTTCAGAGCCGGGTGAGTCTCGCCCGCCGCGATGTCGAGTTCGGCCTGCGCTTCACGCTCGATCATTTCGCAACCCGCGATCAGCAGCGGCGCGCGCTCGAGGTGCTCAAGTTCAAGCTCGACGTGCTCTGGCAGATGAACGATGCCATGGCCCTCAAGTATGGGGTGCCGCTGTGAACGAGGCGCACGGGGTGCTCGGGGGCGAATCGCGTCCGATGATCGAGCGGCGCTTCCGGCTGCAGTTCGAGCCGGCGCAGGGCACGCACGTGCTGCTCTATCCGGAAGGCATGATCAAGCTCAACACGAGCGCGAGCGAGATCTTGAAGCGCTGCGACGGCCGCTCGACGCTCGCCGAGATCACCGCGGATCTGGAGCGCGCCTTTGCGACGCAGGGTCTCGAGTCCCAGGTGCGGGAGTTCGTCGAGCAGGCGCTCAAGAAGCAATGGCTGGTGCTCACATGAGCGCGCCGCCGCGGTCGGGGCCACCGCTGTGGCTGCTGTGCGAGCTCACCTACCGCTGCCCGCTGCACTGCGTGTTCTGCTACAACCCCATCGATTTCGCGATGCAGAAGGGCGAGCTCTCGACCGAAGAGTGGCTCAAGGTGCTGCGCGAGGCGCGTGCACTCGGCGCGGTGCAGCTCGGGCTGTCGGGGGGCGAGCCGCTCGTACGGGATGATCTCGAGATCCTGGTCGCCGAGGCGCACCGGCTCGGGTACTACATCAATCTCATCACCTCGGGGGTGGGACTCAACGAAGCGCGCATCCGCGCGTTGAAGGAGGCCGGCCTCGACCACATCCAGCTCTCCTTCCAGGACAGCACCCGGCAGATGAACGACTTCCTGAGCAGCACGCGCACCTTCGAGCTCAAATCGCGCGTGGCGGCGCTCATCAAGCAATACGACTTTCCCATGGTGCTCAACGTGGTGCTGCATCGACTCAACATCGATCATGTCGAGGCCATCCTGGACATGGCCGATCGCATGGGAGCCGAGTACGTCGAGCTCGCCAACACGCAGTTCTACGGCTGGGCGTGGCACAACCGCGAGCAACTGATGCCGACGCGCGCTCAGGTCGAGCGCGCCGAGGCCGTCACGCAGCGCTTTCGCGAGCGCCAGAGCCGGCCGATGCGCATCTTTTTCGTGGTGCCGGACTATTTCGAGCGACGCCCGAAAGCCTGCATGAACGGCCTGGGCTCGATCTTTCTCACCGTGACCGCGGACGGCACCGCCCTGCCCTGTCACGCGGCGCGGATGCTGCCGGGACTCACCTTTCCCAACATCCGCACCGCGAGCATGAGCGAGATCTGGTACGACTCCGAAGGGTTCAACCACTATCGGGGCGAGGGCTGGATGAAGGAGCCCTGCCGCAGCTGCCCGGAGCGCGGGCGAGACTTCGGAGGCTGTCGCTGCCAGGCCTATCTGCTCACCGGCGATGCGGCCAATGCCGATCCGGTGTGCGATCTGTCCCCGCACCATGGCCGCGTGGTCGAAGCGGTCGCGCGCGCCGAAGCACGCGCAGCCGTACGCGCCGGGACAGACGGCGGAACAGGCGCCGCGGCAGGCGCCGCGGAGCCGCTCGTCTTTCGCACACCCGACGCCTCACGCGCACTCAGCGGCGCTGGGCGCTGAGTTCAGCGGCGCCGGGCGCTGAGCTCGGGGGCGCGGGGCGCGAGCTCAGCGCGCGGGCTTGTCTTCGCTTCCCGCCACCGCGGCCTCGGCCGCTTTGAAGCCGATCTTCGTATGAGTGCCGTCGCAGAAAGGCTTTCTCGTCGATGCGCCGCATCGACAGAGATAGAAGGGCCGCTTCGTGATCGGATAGCTCGCCCCGTTCCAGTCGAGGACCTGGACGTCACCCTCGACCTGCAGCGGGCCGTTCTGCGTTACCTTGATGCTCGCCATACAAGCTCCTGGGTCATGATGCTGCACCCTAGCATAGCGGCGCCGCGCACGTCTGCGCGGCCCCCTCCGCCTGCGCGCCCTGCACCCCTGTGCCCTCCGCGATCATCGGCACATGATCCGCGAGCCCGCCCTGGGCGCGCTCGCCGAGCTGATCTCGCGGCTGCTCTCGTCCACCGCGCCGCACCCCGCGACGCCGCACCCCGCGACGCGCGCCGCGCCTAGAGCAAGCGCTCGCGAGTCTCGCGCGCTGACAGCACACGCGCCCCGAGCAGCTCGATGATGCTGCGAGCCCGCTCCACCAGCTGCGCGTTGGTCGCGAGCACACCCTTCTCGAGATAGAGATTGTCCTCGAGCCCGACGCGCACGTTGCCCCCGAGCAGCACCGCCTGCGCGACCATCGGCAGCTGCATCCGACCGACCCCGAAGGCGGACCACAGCGCTCCGGGCGGCAAGGCGTCGCGCAGGGCGAGCATCGACTCGCTGCTCGCAGGCGCACCGTAGCGTATCCCCAGGCACAGCTGGAACAGCGGTGGGCTCTCGATGAGACCCTCGCTCATCAATTGCTTGGCGAGCTCGATGTGGCCGAGCTCGAACACCTCGATCTCGGGACGGACGCCCGCCGCACGGTACAGAGTCGCCATGCGGCGCAGAAAGCTCGGCGTGGTGCCGTAGAGCGTCTCGTCGAAATTCAGCGAGCCACAATCGAGACTGCCGATGTCGGGCTTGAGCTCGAGCACGTGGGCGATGCGCTCGCGCGGACCGACGAAATCCGTCGCCGCGGCGAGCTCGAGCGGCGAGTCCTCGGGACCGAACCACAGATCACCCCCCATGCCGCCGGTGAGATTGAGGAGAACCTCGGTGTTGCGCTCGCGAATGCGCTCGACGACCTCACGAAAGAGCGCGGGATCGCGCGAGGCGGCGCCCGAAGCAGGATTGCGCACGTGCAGATGCACGATCGCCGCCCCGGCCGCGTGCGCCTCGAGCGCCGATTGAGCGATCTGCTGCGGGGTGACGGGTACGTGCCGGCTCTTGCCGACCGAGTCACCCGAGCCGGTGACGGCACAGGTGATGAAGACTTCGCGCGCCATCATGTGGGATCTCCTTCTGGCTCGGCGCCCTGCGCGCCCATCCAATCGACGCATTTTCGCACGAGCTCGGCCCGGACCTGCGCATCGGTGCGGCCGGTGCGTGCCGGTACATGGAAAGCATGATCGGCTGCTTCGAGACGGTACAGTGTGGCCCGCGGCAGAAGCTCGACGATGAGCGGCTCGAGCAAGGCGAGCTCCGCGAGCGCATCGCGCGTGCCTTGCAGGAAGAGCATGGGTATGCGGATCGCGTGCAGGTGCCGGGCGCGCTCGGTGCCGGGTCGTTTCGCCGGATGCAGCGGAAAGCCGATGAAGATCAGCCCCCTCACCGCCGGCAGCGGGATCAAGGCTTGGGCCTGTGAGGTCATGCGCGCGCCGAAGGACTTGCCGCCGGCAAACAGAGGCAGCCCGGCGGACAGCTCCGATGCGCGGGCGACGGCGGCTCGAACCGTTGCATGACACAGGGCCGGCGGGTCCGGCCGCCGCCCACCGCGATCGAAGTACGGGAATTGAAACCGCAACGTCGCCACCCCGGCGGCGGCGAGCTCGTGGGCGGTCTGCTCCATGAAAGGATGCGCCATCCCGGCCCCCGCGCCGTGAGCGAAGACGAATGCGGCGCGCGGCTGCGCCGGGCACTGCCACAAGCCGGCGACCTCGAGCGCCTCCTTCACCGGGATCGTGACCGGGCGGGCATCGTCTGCGCTCATGGAAGTCGATGTTAAACCGATTTGTGACGCCATCGCGGCGTTCGCGGTCATCCGCGAGGCACCCCGCGCGTTCGCCGTGAAGACGTGGCCGGAACGGAAGCACCCGATGGATGAGCCAGTTGACAGAATCGGCGCAGGACCGCGAATGGGGGGGCGGGCGCGAATCGGGGCGCGGGCGCGAACCGGGGCGCGGGCGCGAATCGGCGCATGGCCGCAAATCGGCGCGCCGCTCGTGCGACGCGCGGCGCTGCTCGCGATCGCGCTCCTCACGATGCGAACGGCGGAAGCCGATGTGCTTCACACCCTCGAGGTCCTGCGCGTGGGCGGGTGCGGTGGGACCCAGCCGGCAGCGCCGGCGCTCGCCCACCAGGCACTGCTCGATCGCGTCGCGGCGGGATGGTCCTCCGGCCGGCCGCTCGCAACGGTGGCCGCCGACAGCGGCTACTCGGGCGTGATCACCACCGCCTGGCATACGAGGGACGCCGATCCTTCCATGCTCCGGGGACTCAAGCGCACGGGCTGCCGCTTGCTGGCGGACCGCGACCTGCGCGAGGTCGGACTCTATCAACGGGCCCAGGATCTGTGGGTGGTGCTCGGCACGCCGAGCAGCGCCGCCTTGAGCCACCCGCCCTCGAGCCTTGCGAGCCGCGTGCTCGATCTCGTGAACGCGGCGCGCGCGCGCGGCACGCAGTGCGGCTCGCGCTCCTTTGCGCCCGCGCCGCCGGTGGCGTTGTCGAGCACGCTCGGGGGCGTCGCGCTCGGTCACGCCACGGACATGGCCGAGCACGGCTATTTCGAGCATGAGGATCTCTCGGGCCGCACGCCTGCCGACCGGGTGCGCGCCGCCGGCTATCGCGAGAAGCTCGTCGGGGAAAACATTGCCTACGGACCGCAGACGCCGGATGAGGTGGTGCAGGGCTGGCTCGACAGCCCGGGGCACTGCGAGAACATCATGGATCCGCGCTTCGGTGAGATGGGCATTGCCTATGCCCCGGGACGGGCGGCGCGGCGCGGACTCTACTGGGTACAACTGCTCGCGGCGCCGCGGGCGTGAGCTCGTCGAAGGGCCGGCTCCGGGCCGCCGGGCTGCTCTACAATGAGCCCCCGCGCCCGGTCATCCTGGAGCAGGCATCCATGAGAAACCTACCTTCCGTGATCGTCATGAGCAGCGGCCTGCTCGTTCTCGCCCTCACCCTGCTGGGGTCCGCCTGTCAGCGCGAGCCCGAGGAGGGCCGCTACGACCGTGAGCACCACCGCCAGTATCACGACCATCGCTGGCGCGATTGCGACGCGCGCGACGAGCGCTGTCGCTGAGGCGCGCACGGACACCGCGCCGCGGCGTCATCCATGCCGACCCGAGCCGAGATCGTCGAATTCTTCGCGCGTGAGTTTCCGCAGACTCGTTGCATCGTCGAGGCCGTCGGCGATTCCTCCTCGCGCGTAAGACACCCGATCGGCCCGCAGGAGCTGCGGCCCGGGGGAACGGTGTCGGGTCCGGTGCTGATGGCGGTGGCCGACGTCGCACTGTACGTCGCGATCCTCGGCCGCATCGGGATCGTCCCGCTGGCCGTGACGACCAGCCTCACCGTCAATTTCCTGCGCAAGCCCGAGGCGAGCCGCAGCATCATCGGCGAGTGCACTCTGCTGAAAGTCGGCCGCAGCCTCGCCATGGGTGAGGTCGCCTTGTACTCCGAGGGGAGCGATGCGCTCGTGGCCCATGCCGTCGGAACCTACTCGATCCCGCCCGATCTTGCGCCCGGGCCGCGCCGTTGAGAGAGCGCACGGCCGCTGGCGCGACCTCAGCGGGCGCGACTCTCAGCTCGCGCGACCCTCTGCGGGCGCGACCTGCGGCGAGCGCGCGCGTCCGCTCGCGCGGGCCTCAGCTCGATCGGCGGCGGCGTCCCGAGGACTTCCTGCGCCCACGGCTCGCTTTTCGTCTCGCCGAGCTCTTCTTCGCCGGCACCTTCTTGCCGGCGCGCCTCGCCTCGGAGAGGCCGATGGCGATGGCCTGCTTGCGACTGGTCACTTTCTTGCCGGAGCGGCCGCTGCGCAAGGTGCCGCTCTTGCGCTCCTCCATGACCTTCTTGACCTTGGCGCTCGCCCCTTTGCTGTATCTTCTCGCCATGCGTTGTTCCTTCTTATGCGTCGTGCGGGGCTAATGATCGACACGGCGGCCCGCCAGAAGCTATCGGCGCAATGGGCAGGCGTGCTGTAGGAACTTGACGCGGAGCTCGCTGCCCGCCCGCGGCCCATCGACTTTTTGGCGCGTGACGCGGGCGCTAGGGACGCACGGTCGCGATGCGGGCATTGACCGGGATATTGCTCGCATGCAGGCCCGGACGCTGTCCGTGGTGGTCGAACTCGAGCGAGACCGACGGTCGAAAGATCAGGCAGTGCGTCGACCCGCCGAAGTGGAACATCCCGAGCTGATCGCCTTTGCGCAGGTGCTGCCCCTCGTACGCGGTGATATCGCAGCTCGAGACCTCGCACATGCCCACCGCCAGCATGCACATGAGGCCGATGTCGCTGCTGTCGGCCTCAATGAACATCAACGCGCGCGTCGCCACTTCGGTGATGTACGCCTGCGAGTCATTCGGGCCGGCCGGATCGAAGCCATGCGAGGCCGCCTCGGCAAAATACGATCCGTCCTTCACGTACGCTTTGACGAGGGTGCCGCTCACGGGACTGTGCCAGCGGTGATAGCTGAGCGGGCTCAAGTACGCCTGGTAGACCGTGCCGCCCTCGAAGAGCGGCGCGAGCGGATCGTTCGCCAGCATATGCACGATCGAGTACGGCTGCGCCTTGATCCAGAACCGATCGCGCAGGTTGACCCGCCGGGCGATGCGGTATGGTGCGGACTCGCAGGCGTTGGTGATCACCGCATCGTCCTGCGGATGCGCGATGGGCCGCACGCCTTCGCGCAACTCACGCGTGAAGAAATGGTCCCAGGAGCGAAAGCCGTGATGCGGCAGCGCCGGATCGCAGAGGAACTCGCGCTCGAAGTCGGGCATGGCGCGGCGCGCATCGGCGCCGAACCAGCCCTTGTGGGGATGCTCGGTCAAAACATAAGTGGAATCGCTCGAGCCCAGGAATCGGGCCCAGGCGTTCAGCACCTTCTTCAGCTGGGCGTTGACGCGCTCGTTGAGGAATGCCGCCATCCCCGCGGCCGTGCCCATCGACCAGTCGAAGAGCGCATTGATCGGACAGCCGACGAGGCCCGTCTGATCGAACTCGGGCGCGTGCGTCATGATCGAGCTCAAGACCGCGAGCATGTGCCGATAATCGCGCACCTGCGGTTGACCTCTCGGGTCCTTGTCGTAAGGCGGACGTCGAGGCACCTCGACGAACATCCGGTCGAATAGCATGAAGATCTCGGCATCGCTCTCGATGAGAGCCTGAAGCTCGGCAACGACCGGATGCAGCGCCTTCGCATCGGTGCGCGTCTTCTCGATCATGGCCTCGAGCCAGCGTGCGAGAAACGCATGGTCGGCGGGCAACCACCGACCGACCCGATAAGGCACATCTGGATGGGCGATCATGTCTCTCCCTTGAGCCGAGCACGAGGCTCGAGCCGAGCACGAGGCGCTCGGTGCGGCGGTGCGTATTCTAGTGAAACTTCATGACGGCTTGCGCACCGCTCAGCGCTGAGCAAGCCCCTGCTCAGCGTCGCGCAGCCATTGATCGCGTTCGGGTCCCGCAGGCGCCGCGCGCGCCGCCTCGCGGGCACGCTCGAAATTATCACGCGCCTCGGCGGCATCTCCCGCCTTGGAGAGCGCCTCGGCGAGTGCCAGCCGATTGGGCGGATAATCCGGCCGCCGCGCCACTGCACGGCGCCCCGCCTCCACCGCCGCCTGTGGATCTCCCGGCCCGAGCGGCCAGCCGGGGGCGCGCGCAAGCACGAGCGCCCGCACGCGGGCAGGGCCCGCCTGGTCATAGTCGGGATCCGCCGCCTCGGCCCGCGACAGGGTCGTCAGCATCTCGCCGAGCAACTGGCCGGCCCGCGTCGGATGTGCGCGCGCCTCGAGTCCGAGCGCAACCGCCTGCCCGTACAGACAAGGCGCGGCCTGCGGGGCCTGCGCGAGGCAGGCCTGTGCGTCGCGCTCGGCATCGGCTGCGAGCGCCTCGCGGGCATGGGCATCGGTCGCGCGATCGCTGCGCTCGGCGTCCGTGGCAATGGCGGCCTGCAGCTCCGCCGGCGACGCGCTCGGCGGTGCAGACGCAGCGGGAGCCGGTCGCGGCGGTGGGCGAGCAGCGCAGGCGCCGAGGGCCAGCGCGAGCATGAGTGCGCCCCCTGTGAGCGGCGGCCTCACGGCCCGGGGGTGTCGCGCGGCAGCTGCGGAAGCACGAAGCCGCGCAGCTTGAGCGGTGCGAGCGAAGGATCGCTCGAGGCGCCGCCCTCACCCATCTTGAGCAGCCCGGCCTGCAACGACTTCGCGCGCTGCACCGGCAATCGCGTATCGACGAGCGCAATCAAGGCCACGGGCAGCTCGGCGGATTGCGCGACCGTTTGCAGCTGCGTCGCGAAGGGCAGGGTCGGCAATGCGGCGGTCTGGGCTTGATCGAGCAGCGCCACTACGGGCTCGCCGGTCGACACCCGCCGCAGGGCGCTCAGGATCTGCCCCGTCGCCTCGATCTTCGCATCGCCCGGTAACGGGAAATCCTTCAACGCGCTCTTGCGCACGAAGCCGGGGGCGTAGCCGGCGACGCTCAGGACGGTGAATCCTGCCAGCGTCGCCGGAGTGATGCTGCGGCCGGATTTGGCGACCAGCGTCCAGCGCTCCCTGAGCCCGGAATCGGCGACGTCGGCCTGCACGAGCGGCGAAAGATGCAGCCGTGCGGCGTACTCGAAATAGAAGGGGTAAGGCACGAGGGCAAGCGCCGCCTCCCCGCCGGCGAGCTTCGTCAAACCACCGCTCGCGCTCGGATCGTACTCGGCCGTGAGGCTGCCCGGCGACCACCCCGCGCTTCTCGCCGCGGCGCCCGCGAACTGATCGAGCAACGGCTGCGCATCACCCGCCCCACCCGGATAGCCCGGCGCACAGAAGATCAGCGTGGTGGCGGCAACGGCCGTCAGAAGACCCATGGCATTAGGCTATCATGCGCCGTCGCCTACTTGAGCTACTCGGGAGCGAGCTGTCCCATGCCTGTGCCCGCTTCGCCGGCGGCGGTCGGATTCTTCCTTCGTGTGTTGCATGCGCGAAAATGGATCGTCGCGCTGTTCGTGGGGCTCACCGCACTCGGCATCTGCGGAGCGCTGCGCATACACGATGACCCCTCCATCGAGCGGCTGATCGTCGCCAGCGACCCCGTGGCGCGCGCGACCGCCGAGTTCGACCGGCTGTTTCCGGAAGGCGAGCCCGCCCTCATCCAGCTCGTGACGCCGGACCCGTTGAGTCTCGCGGCATTGCGCGCCACCGATGCGCTCGAGCAAAAGCTGGCCGCCGTCCCGCACGTCGAGGCGCGCAGTCTCCTGGACCTCTATCGACACGGCAATGCCGCAAGACCGATCGATGCAGCCGAGCTCGAGCGCATCCGCCGCTTTGCAACGGGCACCACGCTGTTCCGCCGCGCCGGCCTGCTCGGCGATCATGATCTCGGCATCGCCCTCGACCTGCGCGTCGCATCCCCGGAGCAGCGCGATGAGGCGCTGCGGGCGATCGATGCCCTGGTGCTGCCGCTCGAGGCGGCGGGCGCTTCGCCCTTCACGCAGGTGCGGCGCGTCGGCTCGCCCTGGCTCGATGCATGGCTCGAGCGGCAGACCGGCGTGGCGACGGTGCGCTTCATGCCGCTGTTCGGCCTGTTCCTGACGGCCCTCGTGCTGATCATCTACCGGTCCTGGCGTGCGCTCGCCGCCATCATCTGCACCCTGGGCGCGCTCGTCGCGCTGGCGATGGGCGTCGCGGCGGTCTTCGACTGGCCGCACACCGTGATCTCGGCCCTGGTGCCGCTCACCGTCATGGTCACGACCACCGCCACGCTCGTCTACATCCACTCACGCTACATCGAGCCGGACGACTCGGCGACGCTCCTCGAGCATCATGCACGCGCCATCGCCAACAAGTTCCTGCCCTGCACCGCCTCGATGTTCGCCACCGCCGTGGGCTTCGGTGCGCTCGTGGTCTCGGACATCCGCCCCGTTCGCGAGATGGGCCTGTGGACCGCCTGCGGACTGATCATTGCGTGGATCGGCTGCTTCACGCTGTTTCCGGCGCTGCAATCGCTGCTGCGCGCGCCGCTGCGCCGGGAAAAGCAGCCGATTGCGCCGTGGTTCTCGCGGCTGGTCGATGTGCTGGTACCCTTCACGCGGCGCTGGCGCTGGGCGCTGGTGGGCGTCGCCCTGGTGATGATGCTGTGCGGCGCCGTCGCGTTGTTCGGCATCCCGCGGGTGCTGCCTGCCTTGAGCCTCGAGATGGACGTGCTCACCTACGTCAACCCGGGTGAGCGCGTCGCGCAGGATACCCGGCATTTCGAGAAAACGAACGCGCTCGACGTCGTCGAGCTGTGGTTGCAGACCGCCCCGGGACATGCGCTCGATCCGGACTTTCTGCGCGCGCTCGCGCTGCTGTCCACGAAGCTCGAGAGCGATCCGCGCATCATCGCGGTGGATGGACCCACCTCGCTGCTGCGCTGGGCGCACTATGTCGAGAGCGGGTCCGATCAGCTGCCGACCGCCGCGTCGGACTGGCCGAAGCTCGCGGCCGATCTCGAGCAGATACTGCTCAGCGCTCCTGCTGCGCGCGAGTACGTCGACGTCAATGACCTGGCCAACGTGCGCCTGAGCATCCGCGGCCGTGCGGCTCTGTTCGGCCCGCTCGGCGCGATGCGCAATTTCATCGAGCAGCAATGGGCGCAGGCTCAGGCGCAAGATCCGGTGCTGCGCGCGGTGCGCGGACGCGTAGTCGGACAGGGGGTGCTCGGGGTGGAGATCAGCCAGCGCCTGCTGCCGACGCTCACACAGAGCTTCGCGCTCACCGCGAGCGTGATCTTCATCGCTTTCCTCATCGTCTTTCGCAGTCCCACGGCGCGGCTGATGACGATGATTCCGTCGTTTTTTGCGATTCTGTCGGTGTTCGTCGTGATGCGCCTCACCGGCATTCCGCTCAACATCGCGACGATCCTCATCGGCTCGACCATCCTCGGCGCGACCGAGAACGATCAGATCCACTTCTTCTATCATCTGCAGGAAGGGCAATCCCTGGGAACCCGCGGCGCGCTCAAGCATGCCATGCTGGTCGCGGGACGGCCGATCCTGTTCGCCACGCTGATCAACACGAGCGGCTTTCTTGCCCTGACCTTCTCCGACCTGCCGCCGATGCGGCAGTTCGGCATCGTCTCCTCGGCGGCCTTCGTGCTCGCGCTGCTCGCGGACTTCACCGCGCTGCCGGGCGCTCTGTGGATCCTGAGCCGCTCTGCGGCGTCCGCAGACGGCCGCGCATGTCTCACGCGCAAAGCTTGATCTTCTTGCGGCGGGTGGAGCGAAGCGATTACCCTCTGGTCGATATGACTGCAAGCAGGGAGTCCCCCATGAGCGAGCTGCACGAGGCGCTGGCGGAGATCAATGCGATCCGCTCGCAGGTGGCGCGGGCGACCCAATTCCGTGGCTATGGCCCGGCATCCGTCGCCGCGAGCGGCGTCATCGCGCTCACCGTTGCTGCGTTGCAAGCCGGTGAGCCGCCGATGGGCCTCGAGCGGTTCGTGTTGCGCTGGACGGCAATCGCCGCGCTGGCGCTGGCATTCGCCGCGATCGAGACGGTCACGCGCGCGAAGCGCGTGCACTCGGGTCTGGCGCGCGAGATGCTCCAGGCGGCGCTCGAGCAGTTCCTCCCGGCGCTGCTCGTCGGCGCGCTGCTCACCGGCGCGGTGCTGCGCGCCGCGCCGCACGAGGGCTGGATGCTGCCGGGGCTATGGCAGCTCTTCTTCAGTCTCGGCATCTTCGCATCCTGCCGCTTCCTGCCCAGGGCCATGTACGGTGCCGCGGCGTGGTATCTGGCGACGGGTCTCACGTGCCTGTTGGTCGGCAGCGGATCGCATCAACTGTCCCCCTGGTCGATGGGCGTACCCTTCGGCATCGGACAATGCCTGGTCGCGGCCGTGCTGCAGTTCGCTCCGTATGAAGAAGGCTAACCTGCGCTCGCGGCCGGGCTCCCGATTCGCCTACCCGGGGCTGGATCGCGTGATACACGAGCGCGCGCGTCTCAGCATGCTGACCTCGCTCATCACGCATTCGGGAGGACTGTCGTTCGGCGAGCTCAAGGAGATGTGCGGCCTCACCGACGGCAATCTCAGCCGCCATCTGCGAGTGCTCGAGGAAGAGAAGCTGGTCGCGACCTCGAAACTGATCGAGCACAACCGGCCGCTGACGCGCTGTCGCATCACGGCGCTCGGCCGTCGTCGCTACGTCGGCTACCTGGCGGTGCTCGAGCAGGTGGTGCGCGACGCAAGCGTCGCCGTCGAGCCGCGCCCCGCGGTGGACCGGCCGCTGCGCACCACGAGCAACGCCTGAGCCGACTGTCGGCCGGTTCGGCCGGGCAGCCCTGCTGCGCAGCGTGCCTTCCCGCTGAAATCTGCATTCGACTCTGTCACGCAGAGTAACTTTGTGTTACAAAGCCTCGCAACGTACGGCGAGGTTCCTGGTGATGCGCCCTCGACTTTCATTCGGCTTGTTCCTCGGGAGCCTCCTGCTCGCGCTCACGCCCGAGGCCCGGGCCGGCTTCGACCACGAGATCGGCTTCGATCAGAGCGGCATCTGGGCGCGCAGCTATCAGACGGACCTCGAGTACGGGGTGATCGCGGTCGAGGTGGCGGGAGCCCTGTGGTTCGGCAACGACCGCGAGATCGGCCACACGTTCTGGCAGACGATCGATTCCTCCATCATCTCGGGCCTCGGTGCGGATCTCCTCAAATACGCGACGAGCCGGCCTCGACCGAACCAGGGCAACGACCCCAATGCGTGGTTCAAGGGCCATGGCTACGAGAGCTTTCCGAGCGGCGAGGTCACGCTGCAGGCGAGCTTCGTGACGCCCTTCATCGCCAACTACGCCCGCCGCGAGCCGTGGATCTGGGCGCTCGAGGCGCTGCCGCTCTACGACAGCATTGCCCGCCTCAAGTCCCACGCCCACTGGCAAAGCGACGTGATCGCCGGATGGGCGCTCGGCAGCGGCGTCGGCTACTGGATCGCGCAACGCGACACACCGTTCTCGGTGCAGATCCTGCCGAAGGGATTGTCGGTCGGTTTCTACAAGCGGTTTTGACGGACGCGTGGGTGACTCGCGAGGAACGTGACGCAGCGCTCATGCAGCGCCCCCGCAGGGTGTCGCAGAATACATCGATGGTGCAGGAGAGGGTCCTCTCACGGATGCGACGGATCGCGGTGCTTTGCACCTCGGCGGGCCCGTGCCTGATTCTCTCGGCCTGCATCGGCGGCTCGAGCACGAGCGGCGCGCTGAGCCCGCCGCCGCCGACGTCCAATGTCGTTGCAGTGACGGTGGATTCCGGCCCGGCCGCGGCAGCGGGGCAGATCAACCATGCCTACGTCACCGTCAAGGTGTGCGTAAGCGGCAGCAGCACGGAGTGTGCGAGCATCGATCATGTGCGGCTCGACACGGGATCCACCGGCCTGCGCCTGGTGCGCTCGGTGCTCGCGAGCCAGAAGATCGCCCTGCTGTCGGAGACCGATGCCAGCGCGAGGACCATCGAGGAGTGCATGAGCTTCGCCGGTGGCCAGACCTGGGGTCCCATTGCGCAGGCCGACATCTACCTTGCCGGCGAGAGCGCGAGCAAGGTGCCGGTGCAGATCATGGACGACACCGCGAGCGGTGCGCCCCCTCCGGCGGGCTGCGGAGCCAACGGCACGCTCATCAACGGCGTCGACGGGTTCGGTGCGAATGGCGTGCTCGGGTTGGGGGTGCTGCTCCAGGATTGCGGTGAGAGCTGCGCGAGCGGCGCGGCCGCGGGCTCGAGCTACTACGGCTGTACCGCAGCCGGGTCCTGTACGGCGGAGAATGTCGCGCTCGGCTCGCAAGTCACCAACCCGGTGGCCCTCTTTGCCACCGACAACAACGGGCTCATCGTCAAGCTGCCGAACCTCGCCAACGCGAACGGCGATCCCACGGTGCAGGGAGAGCTCATCTTCGGCCTCGCCACCCAGTCGGACAACGCGCTGCCGGCCACCGCCCTCACCGTGCTCGGCGCAGACACGAGCGGGCGGTTTCTCGCAACGTACAAAGGCGCGCAGATGCCCGCGTTGATCGACTCAGGCATGGACTCGTACGCGTTCTCCGACCCCAGCATTCCGAGCTGCTCCAGCGGCCTGTTCATCGGATACTACTGTCCCGCGGTGGCGCCGCAGGCCGAGAGCGCCGTGAACACGGGAGTCGGGGTCAACAACGGCAGCGGCACGGTCGATTTTGCCATCGCCGATCCCAACACCTTCGTGGCGGGCGCGACCGCGTTCATCGACCTTGCGGGCGGCGGGGGCGCGACCACCTTCACCTGGGGATTGCCCTTCTTCTATGGCCGGGCGGTGTATCTCGGGCTCGCGCAGCGCACGGTCGGAATCTACACCGGTCCGTTCTACGCCTACTAGGGAGGGCCTCAGCCCTTGCCGGCGATCTCGCCGGCGAGCGCACTGAAGCCACGGCTCGCGGCGACGTCGGCGGCCGCGATGCCGCTGCGATTGCGCAGGGCGCGATTGGCACCCGCCGCCAGCAACGCGCGGCAGATATCCGTGCGGCCCGCCCGGCTCGCCATGATGAGCGCCGTGTCACCGGACTCGTTCTGCACATCGAGCGCGGGCGAGATGCGCAGCAGCACCGCGACGATCGCCGCATGGCCGCGCGCCGCCGCGACCATGAGCGGCGTATCGCCCGTGGCGCTGCGCGCATTGGCATCCGCGTGCGCCTCGATGAGTGCACGCAGCACCCCCTCGCTCGGTTGCGCGGCGGCCGCGTGCAGCACGCTCATCTGCGCGCGGTCGGTGCCGGCGGTCGGGGCGCCGGCCGCGAGCAGCGCGCGCACGGCCTCGCCCGAGCCTGCGGCAGCGGCATACCACAGGGCGGTGCGCCCTTCGCGGTCGCGCGTATCGAGCTTCGGGTGCAGCTCGAGAAGCGCGCTCAACAAGGTCCCCTCATGCGCCGCGGCGGCGAGCATCAGCGGCGTCCGTCCGCCCTCATCGCTTGCCTCGGCATCCGCGCCGGCCGCGAGCAGAGCGTGCACGATCTCGACCTTCTCGGCGCGCATGGCGGCCATCAAGGGAGTGGCTTCCCCGGCGGCATGCGTGTCGGGCTTCACGCCCTCGCGCAGCAGCGCGCGCACCAGGGTTGCATCGCCCCGCGTGGCCGCGCTCCACAGGATGGTATGCCCCTCCACCGCGGGAAGATCCGCGCGTGCGCCGGATTGCAGCAGCGGATGGAGCACCTCGAGCGCATGGGCGTCGGCGGCGATCCCGAGAAGCGACACCCCGGAGGGCAGGCTCGAGTGAAGATCGGCCCCTGCGGCGAGGAGCTGTTCCACGGCGTGCGCATCGTTGCGCGCCACCGCGAGAGCGAGCGGCGGGAAACCGCGATACAGGTCTCCGGGCCTGGCCGGATCGAACTTGCCCTCGTGCACCGCACGCTCCGCGTTCACGCTCGCATGCAGACCCGCCGCCTTGAGCTCGGCCGCACTCCCCGTGGCGCCGACGGCGAGCGCCGCCTCGAGCGCGTTGCAGCCTTGGGCATCGCGCGCCTCGCGCGAGGGTGAGGCGCGCAGCAGCGCACGCAGCGTGAGCGGACGGTTCGCGCGTGCCGCGTAGAAGAGTGCGGTGCGCTTCTCGCGGTCCGCACGCTCCGCGTCGGCGCCGCGTTTCAGGAGCTCATCGAGCAGCTCGGGACTTGGGCGCTCGGCGGCGAGCATCAGCGGCGTCGCGCCCACCTCATCGGCGGCATTGACCTCGGCACCGAGCTCGAGCAGCGTGCGCGCCGCCTGCAGGCTGCCCGCGAGCACCGCGTGAGCGAGGGCGCCGCGACCGAATTCATCCCGCACGGCGGCGGCTCGAGGTCCGAGTCGACGCAGCTCCGACGCATCGTCGCGCCGCGCGGACTCGATCACCCAGGCGCTGAACAGTTGCGGATCCGTGGTACCGAGACTCTCGCGATCGAGCAGCGGGCGACCGAGGCGCAGGGCCTCGAGGGCATGCACATCGCCGAGGCGCGCCGCGCGCTCGAGCCAGGGGCGCGCCGCATCGGCGCCGGCATGCGGATCGCGGCTCAACTCGGCGGCCAGCACGTAGGCTGCGGCCGCCTGATCGTGCTCCGCAGCCGTACGCAAAAAGCCCCGGGCCTGCTCCGCATCCGGCACCACGCCGATGCCGTTGAGGTAGCACAGCCCCAGCAGGTACTGCGCCCGGGTGTCCCCCGAATGAGCCGCCGTGGTGAGGAGCGCGACGGCCTTGTCGAACTGCAACGCGCGCAAGGCGGCCCGCGCGGGCTCGAGCGGATCGGACGAGGCGCGCGTGGGGCTCGCGGCGGGCGAGGAAGACACGGCCATGAGGGCGAGCAGCGCGCAGCTCGCGCGCATCGAGGCAAAGGCACGACGAGGAGGAGCGCTCATGCGGTGCCGTACTTCGTCTCGACCTCGATGCCGATCGAGCGCAGGAAGTCATTGGGCAAGATGCCGCCCGCGCTCACGATGACCGCATCGTTCTTCAGCGCGCGCTGTTGATCGGGGAGATCGAGCAGCACCTGGCTCGGCTCGATCATCTTGACCTTCGAGTTAAGCAGCACCTCGAGGAGGCCCTTCTCGCTTGCCTCCTGTACCCGCTGCCGATTGCGCGCCTTGGCGCGTTGAAACGCATCGCCGCGGTAGGAGAGCGCGACCTCGGTGTTGCCGAGCTCGGCGATGCTGGCCGCCGCCTCGAGCGCACTGTCGCCGCCCCCGACGACGATCACGCGCTGGCCGCGATACTGCTCGGGGTCGATCAGCCGGTAGACGACCTTCGGCAGCTCCTCGCCGGCGACGCCGAGCTTGCGCGGCGTGCCGCGCCGCCCGATGGCGAGCAGCACCGCGCTCGCCACGTAGCTTTGCGTCGTCGTCTTGATGTTAAAAACGCCGTCGCGCGCTTCGATCGCCTCGACACGCTCGCGATAGCGGATGGCGAGTCCGTTCGAGCGACAGGCGTCCGTCCAGAACTCGAGCAGCTTCTCCTTCGAGGTATTGCGAAAGTGCACTTTGCCGATGAGCGGCAGCTCGACCGGCGCCGTCATCACGAGCTTGCCCCGCGGGTACTGAAAAACCGCCCCGCCCAGAGAATCCTGCTCGACCGTCTGATAGGTGAGGCCGAGCTTCTTGGCGGTCAGTGAGGCGGCAAGCCCTGCAGGCCCTGCGCCGACGATGAGCACGTCGAGAGCACCGGGGCGGTGCACGCCGGCGCGCGCGATGGCCTCGAGCGCCTGCTGTCCCTGTGATAGCGCGTTCTTGATCAGCCCCATGCCTCCGAGCTCGCCGGCCACATAGATGTTCGGCACGTTCGATTCGAAATTGGGCTTCAGGACCGGAATGTCGATCCCGCGCCGCTCGGTGCCGAGCACAAGCGTGATCGCATCGAAGGGGCACGCGGTCTTGCAGGCGCCATGTCCGATGCAATCGGTGGGGCCGACCAGCACCGCCTTGCCGTCGATCAAGCCGAGCACCGTGTGGTGGGGTTGCTCGGGACAGGCCTTGACGCAGGCTCCGCAACCCAGGCATTTGGCGGGGTCGATGAGGGGATGAAGGGAGGCAGGCTCGGTCAGCCCGGCCGCGATCGCTTCCTCGTGCACGCGCCGGTGACGCTCGTGCAGCCGGCGCTGGCGCAGGAGGTACGGCGCCAGAAACGCCGCAAACAGAAGCAGATAGAGGGCGATTGCGCCGAGTGAATCCATGCGATTCGCGCCAAGCGCGTTACTGTCAAATGTTGGAAACCCAGGATATTGAAGGCATACGGTCCGATAAGTGATATATCCCAAGGAAACGAATGCACAAAGTGTCGCTCTTCGCACACATTACATAGCTCGATTCGGTCACGATTACACTGCTTTGCCTTGCAAAGAAGGCCTCCATCCGCCCGCCTTGCGGAAGCCGCCGGCTGACAGGATGCAACGGGCCCGAAGCAAAGGAGTGATGAGTGGCTTTGATCTGGTTCATCGCGGGCATGCTGTCGACGCTCGCATTGCTCGTTGCACTGTGGCCTTGGCTGCGCACCCGGCCCCGCCTCGAGGCGCTGCCCGGGACCGCCCGCCTTGCAGCGGCATTCCTGATCCCGGTGATCATCGCGGGCGCAGGTTGGCTCGGCTTGCCTGCGCGGCCGGCACGATCACCGGATCTCGCGCACGCCCCCCTGATCGATCAGAGCGTGCGCGCGGCGGCCGAGAGCGCGGCGCCACCCCAGCGCACGGCCGGCTTGATGGCCGATGCGGTCGCCTCCCTCGAGGCCCGGCTCGCTCGCGGCGGGGGCAGCGAGGGCGATTGGGAGCTGCTCGCCAAATCCTATGAGTTCATGGGGCGGCCCGAGGACGCCGCGCGCGCGCGCCAGCATCGGCTGCCGGCGGCGAGCGGCGCGCCGGGCGCGCCTGCGGCCGCCGCGCCCCCGAGCACACCCGCGACATCGGCGCCTTCGCCCGCGTCCGCACCGGCGCTCTCGGCCCCCTCTCTCAAATTGCTCGAGCAGGCGAATCGCGCGCGCCGCGCGAAGCACCTCGATGAAGCGCTCAAGATCTACTCCCGGCTCGCATCTGCGGATCAGCTGAACGCGGACGGCTGGGCGGATTACGCCGACACCGCGGCGACGCTCGCGCACGGCAAGCTCGCGGGCGACCCCGAAACCTATGTGTCACGTGCGCTCGCGCTCGATCCGCATCATCCCAAGGCGCTGTGGCTCAAGGCGAGCGCCGCCGAGGAAGCGGGCCGTCTCGAGGAGGCGGTGAGCGCGTGGCAACAGCTCAAGGCGCAGCTCGATGCGAGCTCGGCCGACGGGCGGATCGTCGCGGCCAATCTCGAGCGCGATCAGCAGCTTCTTGCGAGTGCTGCGTCGAGCGCCCAATCGGACGCTTCGCGCCGCGCCGGCGCCGAAACGCCGGGCACCGCACGCGTCGTCAGCGGCGAGGTGTCGCTCGCGGCGCGCCTGCGCGACCGGGTGAGTGCCGGGACCACGCTTTTCATCGTCGCGAAGTCCGTCGATTCGCCCGGGCCGCCGCTGGCGGTTTTCCGGCAGGCCGTGGGCGACTGGCCGGTCAAGTTCACGCTCGATGACTCGCAGGCGATGCTGCCCGGACGCGATCTGTCGGGCGCCGGGCGCATCACGGTCGAGGCGCGCGTCTCGAAGAGCGGCCAGGCGATGCCCGCACCCGGTGACCTGCGCGGCACCAGCGGCATCATCGAGCCCACCGACCGGCGGCCTCTGAAGATCGTCATCGACGACGTCGTGTCATGAACGTCACGGCCGCACGGATGCGTCCCGAGGCGCGTCGCTCGCAGATCCAGCTGCCCTGGCCGTGGATCTGGGCCCTCGTGGTCGCTTGCTTGATCGCCTGGGGATCCCGCGCGCATCTCGAGCGCTACATCACCCCGCAGCGCGGGCTCGGTTACTGGCTCGGCATCGTCGGCGGCTCCTCGATGGTGCTGCTGCTCCTCTATTCGGCGCGCAAGCGCGCGAACTGGCTGCGCTGGATGGGGAGCATCCCAGCCTGGTTCGAGATTCACATGACGCTCGGCGTCCTCGGCCCGGTGCTGGTGCTGTTCCACTCGAACTTCCGCCTCGGTGCGACCAACAGCAACGTGGCGCTGTGCTCGATGCTGCTGGTCGCCGGCAGCGGAGTGGTCGGGCGCTATATCTACACGCGCCTGCATGCGCGTCTCGATGGACACGAGGACACCTTCGAGCAGCTGAAGGCCGCGGGCGAGCGGCTCGCGACCCAGGCGAACTCGGTCGCCTTCCTGCCTGGGCTGCTCGAGTCCATCGAGCTCATCGAGCAGCGCTGGATCGAGCCGCCGCGCAACCCCGCCGGCCGCCCGCTGCATCTGCTCACCGGCGCAGCGCGCCTGCGGATCGCGCGCTGGAAGGCTCGGGGCGCAGTGCGCCAGGGGCTCGAGCGCGCGCTGGCGGCCGGCTCACCCCTGATCGCGAGCCACGCGCCGCGCATCGCAACCGCGGCGCTGCGCTACGCCTACCGGCGGCTCGAGGCCAGGCGACGCATGGTGGAGTACCGGCGCTACGCGCTGCTCTTCTCGTTCTGGCACGTGCTGCACATACCGCTGTTCTTCATGCTGCTGATTGCGGGAATCGTCCATGTGGTCGCGGTCAACGTGTACTGAGCATGAGCACGAGAGTCGCCGCAGCGTGCTGGGCGCTGGCGCTGTGGGTGCCAGCCCTGTGCTCCGCGACCTCGGTCGAGACGCTGCTCATGCCGGGGAAGGTATCGCGCGCTCACATCAAGCAGGAGGAGAACTGCGCGAACTGCCACGATCGCAGCAATCAAAAGCCGCAGCGCGCACTCTGCCTCGACTGTCACAAGGACGTCGCCGGCGATGTGCGCGAGCGGCGCGGTTTTCACGGCCGCATGCCGGGCGCCGAGAGCGGCGAATGCCGCGCCTGCCACAGCGAGCACAAGGGCCGGGAGGCTGACATCGTGCAGCTCGACCGTGCGCAGTTCGATCATGCGGCGACCGATTTCGCGCTCGAGGGCGCGCACGCAGGTCTCGATTGCCAGGCCTGCCACCGGCACGGCGAGCCGTGGCGCAAGGTGATCTCGACCTGCGCGGGTTGTCATAAGGCGGACGACGTCCACCACGGCCAGTTCAAGGACTCCTGTGACCGCTGTCACGGATCCTCGAGCTGGGCCGGCGGAAAATTCGATCACGAAAAAACCGAATTCCACCTGACCGGCGCGCACAGCTCGGTGAGCTGCAACGCCTGTCACCTCGGAGGTCGCTACGCTCACACGCCCCGCAGCTGCGTCGGTTGTCATGCCACGGACGACGTGCATCGGGGCTCGCGCGGCAACGAGTGCGGCAAATGCCATACGACCAGCGAGTGGAAGAAGGCGAAGTACGACCACCTGAAGGAGACGGGCTACGCGCTCCTCGGTGCGCATTCGGAGCTCGATTGTCTGAGCTGTCATCGCAGCGGCAACTACAAGGACAAGATTCCGAAGGACTGCACCGGCTGCCACCGCGCGGACGATGCCCACGCGGCGCGCTTCGGAGCGAAGTGCGAGGACTGCCACGACAACGATCGGTGGCAACCGGTCACCTACGATCACGACGCGCGACACCATTTCCCGTTGCGCGGCGCGCACGAGAAGCTCGCCTGTCACGTGTGCCATACCGCGCCCGCGTCCACGCAGAAACTGCCCAAGGACTGTGCCGGCTGCCATCGCAGCGAGGATCCGCACGGCGGCAAGCTCAAGGGCGGGTGCGAGTCCTGCCACGGCGAGAGCCACTGGCGCACCGACATCCGCTTCGACCACGACCTCACGAGCTATCCGCTGCTCGGGCTGCATCGCCTGGCGAGCTGCGCGCAGTGTCACCAGACATTGGCCTTCAACGGGGCGCCCGACACCTGCATCGGCTGTCATGCGCACGAGGACGTGCACAAGGGGGCGCTGGGGCGCAAATGCGAGAGCTGTCACTCGGTGAACGGCTGGTCCTTGTGGGTGTTCGATCACGCGAAGCAGGCGCACTTCGCGCTCCTGGGCGCACATGCCAAGCTCAAATGCGCCGACTGTCACGTGGAGCCGCCCGAGACGGTGAAGCTCTCGCAGAGCTGCGTGAGCTGCCATCGCAAGGACGATCGCCATCTCGGGCAGTACGGTCCCCAGTGCGGCCGCTGCCATTCGAGCATTTCCTGGAAAGGCGCGCGCATCCAGTAACGTCATGAAACGCACCAGGGAGGTCGTGGAGCACGCAGCCGAGCCGCTCGCTGCGAGTGCGGCGCGGGGACGCCGCAACCGCGGCGTGCTGCTGCACGTCTTGCCGCTCGCCCTGCTCGCAACCGTCTCGCTGCTTCTCGCGCTCGCAATGCCCGAGCCGGCACGCGCGGCGGCGCAGCCGATCACGGTGCCCTTCGATCACCTCGCCACCGGGTTCGAGCTCGACGGGGTGCACCGCGACCTGCCCTGCGAGTCATGCCATATCAATGCGGTGTTCAAGGGCACGCCGCGAAGCTGCGGCACGTGCCACATCACCGGCTCGCCCTACAACGCGACGCCGAAGACGGCGACGCACATTGAGACGACCAACAAATGCGAGGCCTGCCACAACACCATCGCCTTCCGGCCCGACGTCCACTTCGACCACCGGGAAGTGCTCGGCGCCTGCGTGAGCTGTCACAACGGCAAGACCGCCGAGGGTGAGGGTCCGACTCATCCACCGACCAGCCAGAACTGCTCGGCCTGTCACTCGGTGATGAGCTGGAATCCGACCACGAGCGTCGATCACACGCAGATTCCGCTGGCCGTTTCCGGCTTCTGCATCATCTGTCACAACGGCACACAGGCGATGGGCAAGTCGCCAACTCATATCGCCACGAGCCTCGAGTGCGGCGACTGTCACCTGACGACCACCTGGCTCGGTGCGAGCTTCGACCATACGGGCATCACGACCGGGTGTTACAGCTGTCACAACGGCAAGAAGGCGGTCGGCAAGCAGGGCAGCCACATGCCGACCACGAACAGCTGCGAGAGCTGCCATCGCACCGGCCTCGGCACGAAGACGCCGAGCTGGGCACCTTCATCCTTCGATCACCAGCAGATGTCGGTATCGACCTGCGCGACCTGCCACAGCGGTACGGTGAAGATCACGACAGGGTTCGTCTCCGGTCAGCCGGCCAACCATGTGCCGCCCATTCCGTCCGCGATCGACTGCGGTGTGTGCCACGGCAACGTGCCCGCCGCCGAGACCTGGACCGTGCTGTCGGCGAGCATCGCGACGCTGCACACCGGCCTGCCGGTGAGCAACTGTCTCATGTGCCACGCCGGCGAGACGTTCGCCGGAGTGCCCGCGCCCTATATCCCGATGTCCATGTCCGGCGTCTCGCCCTACAAGACGACGCCGCTCGCGCCCCCTCACATTCCGGTGCTCACCGGCACCGATTGCAGCGCCTGTCACGGCGCGGCCTATCAGTCAGGCGGGTTCGGCCCGGCGACCGCCATGTCGAGCGCGAAGCACGCCTTCGTATCGAGCACCTGCGACACCTGTCACGACACCGGCAAGAGCTTCTACACGGGCAGCGGCACGGCGCTGCAGACACGGCCCGCCGATCACGTGGCGAGCACCGATCCGCGCATGGCCACCGGCGACTGCTCGCTGTGCCACGAGACCAAGGACTGGGTGAGCACCATGCTGCCCACCGGGCACATGCCGAACCCGAGCAACCTCTCCTGCGCCACCTGCCATGCCTCGGCGCCGAGCGACTATACGCCCGCGACCCTGGCGGCCAACGCGGTGCTGCACACCGGCATCAGCGGCAACTGCGGGCTGTGCCACGGGAACACCACCAGCGCGCTCACGTGGTTCAACAATTTCACGCCGAAGGACGCCCTTCTCACGCCGTCGCACATTCCGTACCTCTCGGGAACGGACTGCAGCGCCTGTCACTCCTCGAGCACCTACGCGGCGGGCACCTTCGGGCCGATGAACATGACCCAGGCCAAGCACGCCTTCGTGCCGACGAGCTGCAACACCTGCCACGAGGCGGGACTGTCGCTCTACATGGGATCGGCCAGCCCGGCGCTGCAGGGCCGCCCGGCCGATCACACCGTCGGGCAGATGGTCGCCCCCAACGACTGCAGCCTGTGTCACACCACGGCCAACTGGAGCTCCAATGTCCTGCCGGCCGGCCACATGCCGAATCCGGCGAATCAGGCGTGCACCGTGTGCCACACCACGGCGCCCGCGGATTACACCCCCGCAACGCTCGCGACGAACGCGGTGCTGCACACCGGGATCAGCAGCGGCTGCGGACAATGTCATGGCAACACGACGGCCGCGCTCACCTGGTACAACAACTTCACGCCGAAGGATGCGATTCTCGCGCCGGCCCACATCCCCTACCTGCCCGGCACCGATTGCAGCTCCTGTCACGCCTCGAGCACCTATGCGGCCGGGACCTTCGGGCCGATGAACATGACGCAGGCCAAGCACGCCTTCGTCCCCTCGAGCTGCAACACCTGTCACGAGGCGGGCTTGAGCCTCTACATGGGGAGCGCGAGCCCCGCGCTGCAGGGGCGGCCCGCCGATCATACGAGCGCGCAGATGGCCGCTCCCAACGATTGCTCCGGGTGCCACACCACGGCCAACTGGAACAGCACCCTGATGCCGGCCGGGCACATGCCGAATCCGGGCAACCAGGCCTGCGCCACCTGCCACACGGGCGATCTCAGCACCGCCGCGGGCTATGCGCAGCTCGCGGGCATCTCGGTGCTGCACACTGCGATCACGAACAACTGCCAGCTCTGTCACGGCGGACCGTCGGGGCCGCTGAGCTTCTATAACAACAACGACAATCCCAAAGCGGCCGCTGGATTGACGCCGCCCCACATTCCGTACCTCAACGGCTCGGACTGCAGCGTCTGCCATACCAGCAATTACACCGCCGGTGGCTTCGGCCCGGCAACGGCGATGAGCGCCGCCAAGCACGCGTATGTGCCGACGACCTGCGACACCTGCCACGAGGCAGGCTCGAGCTTCTATGTCGGCAGCGGCACGCCGCTGCAGACGCGGCCCGCGAGTCACACGAGCTCGCCGCCCATTCCGACGATGGCGACCGCGGACTGCTCGGCCTGCCACGATCCGACGACCTGGCTCGATGCGAGCCCCTCGCTCCCCGCCGGGCACATGCCGAATCCGGCCGCGCAGGTCTGCAGCACCTGTCACACGGGCAACCTCACGCTGACCCCGGTCACGAACCCGCTCGGCTACGCCCAGCTCGCGAGCGTCGCGGTGCTGCACACGGGCATCACCAACGGCTGCGCGCAGTGCCATGGCGGCTCGAGCGCGCTCACGTTCTACAACAACAACGACAACCCGCTGTCGGCCGCGACGCTCTCACCGGCGCACATACCGGCCTTCAATGGGGAGGATTGCAGCGCCTGCCACGCGACCAACTACACGGTGGGCGGTTTCGGCCCGATGAACATGACGCAGGCCACCCACTCGGGCGTCGGCAGCACCTGCAACTCGTGTCACGAGGCGGGCCTCTCGTTCTACATGGGCGCCGCGAATCCGAAGCTGCAGGGCCGCCCCGCCGATCATACGACCGGCCAGATGGCAGCGCCCAACGACTGCAGCCTGTGTCACACCACGGCGAACTGGAACTCGAACACGCTCCCCGCCGGCCACATGCCGAACCCCGCGAACAGCGCCTGTACCGTGTGCCACACCACGGCGCCCGCGGACTACTCGACCGCGACGCTCGCCGCGAACTCGGTCCTGCACACCGGCATCGCGGGCGGCTGCGGCACCTGTCACGGCGGCACGACGCCGCTCACCTGGTACAACAATTTCACGCCGAAGGATGGCGTGCTGACGCCTTCCCACATCCCCTATCTCTCCGGCACGGACTGCAGCTCGTGCCACTCCTCGAGCACCTATGCCGCCGGCACCTTCGGGCCGATGAACATGACGCAGGCCAAGCATGCCTTCGTGCCGACGAGCTGCAACACCTGTCACGAGGCGGGCCTTTCGTTCTACATGGGCGCGGCGAGCCCGAGTCTGCAGGGGCGTCCCGCGGATCACACCAGCGGACAGATGGTGGCGCCCAATGACTGCAGCCTCTGCCACACGACCGCCAACTGGAACTCGACCGTGCTGCCCGCAGGTCATATGCCCAACCCCGCGAACAGCGCCTGCACGGTGTGCCATACGACCGCGCCCGCGGATTACACGACGGCCACGCTCGCCGCGAACTCGGTCCTGCACACGGGCATCACGAGCGGCTGCAGCACCTGCCATGGCGGCACGACGGCGCTCACCTGGTACAACAATTTCACGCCGAAGGATGCCGTGCTGACCCCCGCGCACATCCCCTATCTGGCGGGTACCGACTGCGGCTCGTGCCACTCCTCGAGCACCTATGCCACCGGCACCTTCGGGCCGATGAACATGACGCAGGCCAAGCACGCCTTCGTCGCGACGACCTGCAACACCTGCCACGAGGCGGGGCGCTCGTTCTACATGGGCGCGGCGAGCCCGGCCTTGCAGGGGCGCCCGGCCGATCACACCAGCGGGCAGATGGCGGCGCCGAACGATTGCAGCCTCTGTCACACGACCGCCAACTGGAACTCGACGGTGCTGCCGACGGGTCACATGCCGAATCCGGCGAACAGCGCCTGCACCGTGTGCCACACCAAGGCGCCCTCCGATTACACGACGGGGACGCTCGCGGCAAATGCCACGCTCCATACCGGCATCACCTCGGGTTGCATCACCTGTCATGGCGCGCCGAACGCCTCGGCGCCGGTCTTCTATCTCAACTACACGCCGAAGGACGCACTGCTCTCTCCAGTTCACATCCCGACCGCGAGCACCCCCTGCGAGAGCTGTCACGCGGTGAGCTTCACGACCTTCAGCGGCACCACCATGAGCTCGTCCAAGCACACGACCCTGCTGAGCGTGACCGGCGGAACGTGCGACCAGTGTCACGACCTCTCGACCTTGAAGTTCTACGGCGTGACCAACCTGACCACGCGGCCAAACGGTCACCACGTCGGCAAGGACTGCAACGGCTGCCACAGTCCGAGCAACTGGAGCGGCGGGGCGGCCAGCAAGAAAGCCGTTGCAACCGCCACTCACGGCACCGTCACGCGGGTCGTGGCCGCGCCCGCGCCGGGCGGGCCGGCGATGATCCCGGGCGTCGCGGGCGGATCGAGCCCCGCGGCTCCCTCGCCGATCACCGCTTCGTTCTCGCACGCGGGCGTGCTCGCGAGCTGCGTCTCCTGCCACAACGGCACCCTCGCCCGCGGCAAGAGCAGTGCTCACCTCGCGAGCAACGGGCAATGCGAGAACTGCCACCAGACGAGCGCCTGGCTGCCGGCTCGCGTCGAGCACCGCGGCCTCGGTGGCCTGTGCTCGAGCTGCCACAACGGAGTCACGGCCGCCGGCAAGTCCGTGAAGCACGTTCCGACGGTGCAGGATTGCTCGATCTGTCACGGCACCCTCACCTGGAATGTCGTGCGCGTCGATCACCTCGAGCTCCACGCCTCGTGCCAGAGCTGCCACAACGGGCTGGCAGCGGTCGGCAAACAGGTGCAGCACGTGACGACCACGCAGGACTGCGGCAGCTGCCACACGACCCGCACCTGGGACGTGCTCACCCCGAAACCCGCGCTCAAGCCGCTGCTCCCGACTCGTCACGGTACCGCGGGCGGTTCCAGCCCGTGAGATCGCCCCGACGCTCGACGCGCGCGCTCACGCGGCGTCTGCTGTGCGCGGGCTGCAGTTGGCTCTGCGCGCTCTCCCCGGCGCTCGGCGCACCGGCGGGCACCACGCTGCTGCCCGCCGAGCCGCTGGTGCAGCTAATCGATGTCGACCAGGGACAGGACCACAGCGACATCTCCGTGCAGTTCGCCTGCAGCATGAACTACATCGGCAACACCCCGGTCAGCCACGGCGCGCGCACGATCATCTCGCTACGCCTCGGTCTGGATTGCGGCAACTCACTCGGGATGGTCCCGCCCGAGCTTCCTCTCGTGGGGGGCGGCGGCGACCTGGTGACGGGGGCGCGGCTCGACTCGGCCATTCCGGGCCAGGTCACGCTCGAGCTCGACTTCGCGCACGAGGTGGACTTCGTGATGGCGCCGACCAATAACGGGCGCGGCCTGCGCGTGCGGCTGCTCCACATGACCCAGCGCAAGGGCACCGGACTCGTGCTCGAGCCCGACGCACCGGAAGGCTACGCGGTGAATCTCGAATCCTCGCAAACCCCTTTCGGAGCGGCGACCGTGGAGGAAACCGCGCAGGCATTGCGCACCCAGGCCTATGTCTCGGAGACGGACATCGAGGGGACCCATTGGTACCGGCTGCGCGTGGGCCCCTTCTCGAGCCGCGCCGAGGCCGAGCGCGTGCTGGCCGCGGCGCTCCCCGCCCACCCCCGCGCCTGGCTCGCCATCAACGACGAGCAAGAGCTGGGCAACCTCGCCCGGGCAGGCACACCCGGCACGGGCGCGACGCCGAGCGGTCCCCTCGATGCGCCGCTCCCGGATGCTGAGCGCGCCAGGCTCTACGGAGCGGCGCGCGCCTCGCTCGAGCAGCACCATTACCCCGAGGCGATCGATCTTCTCACCCGACTCATGCGCCAGCCCGAATATCCAGGGCGGGCGGATGCGCAGGAGCTCCTGGGGCTCGCGCGCGAGCGCAGCGGCCAGCTCGCGCAGGCGAAGGGCGAGTACCAAGCCTATCTGGCCCGCTATCCGGACCGGCCCGGCGCGGTCCGCGTGCGCGCCCGCCTGCAGGCCTTGAATGCAGCGTCGCTGCAGCCGCAATCGATGGGCACCTTCGGCGTCTCGGCGCCCCAGCCCTGGAGCTTCTCAGGCAGCGCAGCGCTCGGCTACCAGTACGGCAAGGAGCAGGTCGTCTCGGCAGGCACGACCACCACGACGACCGCCGTGAATGCGGCGCTTCTGTACGGCGATTTCCTGGTGCGCGACCGCGGTACGCGCTTTGACTTCGTCGGTCGCGTCGATGGCGGCTACACGCAGAATCTCGTGACGACCGCCGGCGGCAGTCAGGACCGCACGACCGCAGCGTTCGTCGAGCTCGACGATCGCAATCTCGGTCTCACCGGCCGGATCGGGCGCCAGACGCTCGCCAACCAGGCCGTCGTCGGTCTTTTCGATGGGCTGTTCGTCGGCTACCAGATCAAGCCCAACTTGTCCGTGAGCGTCGCGGGCGGCTATCCGGCCTATACGAGCTATTCCTCGTTCTCGACGCACCAGGAGTTCGGCACGTTCTCCGCCGAGTACGGCCTGTTCAACCAGGCACTGGTGTTCGACTCGTACGTGCTGGAGGAGACCGATCAAGGCACGACCGATCGGCGCTCGATCGGCTTCCAGACGCGCTACTCGCAGCCCGGGCGCAACATCGTCGCGCTCGTCGACTACGACGTGTACTTCCAGGCGCTCAACGCAGCGACGCTCATCGGTAATTTCAAGGCCACCGATTACTGGATCCTCGGTTTCGATCTCGATCACCGCCACAGTCCGCTGCTCGAGATCTACAACGCGCTCATCGGCCAGAACACCACGGATCTGCGCGTGCTCGAGCAAACGCTCACCACCGCGCAGCTCAAGCAGGCCGCGCTCGACCGCACCGCGCTCTCCGATACCCTCGTGCTCTCGGCGAACCGCCCGCTCGGGCAGCGCTGGCAGCTGATGCTCGACCTGGCCGGCCAGAGGCTCGGCAGCACGCCCGCCTCGTTCAACGTGCCCGCGACGCCCTCGACCGGCCTCGATAAGAGCGCGACGATCCAGCTGTCGGGCTCGAGCCTCATGCAGGCCAACGATCTGCATATTTTCGCCGTGCGCGTCGATGAGTCACCGATCCAGCGCAGCACGGCCTTGAGCTGGGATGCCCGTTTCGCGCTTGCCGGTGCCTGGCGTTTCGGCCCCCGTTTCAGTGTCGAGCGGATCACCGATCCGGCGCTCGGGGGTCCGCAGATGCTGTACCTGCCCGAGGTCCGCGGCGACTGGACCAGCCGCCGCGCGGTGTTCGAGCTGATCGCCGGATATCAGCTCGAGCGCCAGCAGGTCCTGCAACAGCTCAGCAACCAGACGGGTCCCGCCGAAAGCTCGGCGCTCGATCAACGCTCGTTCTATATTTCCTCCACCTTTCGCTGGCGTTTCTAGGATCCCATGCGCCGAGTCTGGATCGCGGTGGGCGCGTGCGCGGGGCTGGCGGCGTGTGCCGGCGCTCCCTCGCAGCCCCCGCACGAGGTTTTCGATGAGCAGAGCGGCAACACCCTCTCGGTCGTGTCGCGACCCCTGGTGTTCGCTCGCAGCCGCACCGACGTGGCGGCCTATGCGCGCGACTACGCGACCCTCGTGGCCGTCGAGCTCGACCGCTCGGGCAATGCCGAGCGATTCCTGCTGCTCCATCGCTGGTCGACCGTCGACCCTCGCATGTCGGCGCTGCCCGACCCGGCGGCGGGGGCACTCGTGCTATCGGGCACCGGGCGAGTGCTCAAGCTCGCGCCTCTCCCGGACCTGCCCCTGGGGCTTCAGCATCGGCGCGATCTGCACCTGCCCCCACACGGGGATGTGATCTCGCATGCGTATCGAGCCGATGCCGACGTGCTGCGCTTCCTCGCGACCGGGGGCGGCGACCTCACGCTCGAGCTGCCGCAAGAGAGCTACGTCGCGCCGTTTGCGCTCTGGGAGGACGGGCGCCCCGAGCTCATCGAGTTCTTGCGCCGCACGGGAATGAGCCCCTGAGCGGACGAGAAGCCCGGAGTTGACTGCGGCCACCAGTGCTCGGAACTTCACGACGCCGCAGTCAGTCGAAACGAACATGATCGTCAGGCGATCATTTCTGGCAGTGTGCGGTATCGGCGCCCTCGGCGCCTGTCACTCGCCGCAATCCGACTGGGAGCACGCCACGCGTGCGAACACCGTCGCCGCCTATCAGACCTTTCTGACACAGCACCCGGGCGATGCGCGCGACGAGCAGGCGCGACTGCGCATTGGCCAGCTCAAGGACGAGCAAGCCTGGAATCAGGCGCAGGTCGCCTCGACGACGGAAGGCTATCAGCAATACCTTGCGGCCGAGCCTCAAGGCGCCCATGCACAGGAGGCGCGCGATCAGATCGCCTCGCGCGAGCGCGCGGCCGCGTTCGAGGCGGCGCAAAAGGCGAACACCGCCGAGGCCCTGCAGGCTTTCGTGAAAAAGTATCCCAATACCGGCGAGGCCGATGAGGCGAGCGCGGCGCTCAAGCGCCTCGAGGCCTACCGCGCCGAGCTCGCGACCGCGCACAACCGGCGCGATGCGGACCGAGAGCGCCGCGAGCTGGCGAAGCGGTTCGGCAAGGCGCTTCCCGAGGTCGTCATCCTCGATCCCGACCCCTCCGATCCCGAGTACCGCATCACCTCCGCACCGATGACGGAGCAGGAAGCGGATGCCGCATGCGCGAGTCTCAAGGCGAGCCATCATCCCTGCAAGGTGATTCAGCCGGGCAGCAGCTAGCTCAGCGATGTGGGGAATCGCTGACGCGATGAGATGAGGTCGAACCGTAGAGACGGCAATCGCCGCTTCGCTACGCTTCGCCGCACTACAGCGTTTCGCTCAAAAGGGAGGGGTGCGCGATGTCTCATCACAACGTCTTGATCGCGGATGATCACGCAGTCGCGCGCGCGGGCTTTCGCCGGTTTCTCGAGGAAGCGGGCGGATTCGGCGTGGTCGGTGAGGCGGGGAGCGGCAGCGAGACGCTGGCGAAGCTCCGCTCGGGCCACTGGGACTTGCTCATGCTCGACATCCACATGCGAGGTCGCAGCGGCCTCGACATCCTGGAGAGAGCGCGGGCCAGCCACCCGCAGCTTCGTATTCTCGTCGTGAGCGGTCTGCCCGAGGAGCAGTACGCAATCCACGTGATCAGACAGGGCGCGAACGGCTATCTCTCCAAGGGCCGGGCGCCGGAGGAGCTGCTGCAGGCGGTGCGCGCGCTTCTCGAGGGTCGAACCTACGTCAGCTCCACCGTGGCCGAGCAGATGATCGACGATTTTGACCGCACCACGCCCAAGCCCTCCCATCAGGCCCTGTCCTCGCGGGAATTTCAGGTGTTCTTCAAGCTGGCGGCGGGCGCGACCATCGGCGCCATCTCGGAGGAGCTGAGACTGAGCGCGAAGACAGTAAGCACGTATCGGGCCCATATTCTCGCCAAGATGAATCTCAGTTCCAATGCCGAGCTGACGCGCTACGCCTATCAACAGGGGCTCGTTCTGTAACGGCCGAGCGACGTTCCCCCGCCGGCTGAGCATTCGCCGCTATCCGGCGTGCCGCGGGGTGCCTTTGCGGCGCGGGGTCGCCCCCGACGCGGCCCCGGGGCTCACCTCGGGCGCCTGGCTCAATGCGACCGTGCCGGGTATATGTCGCCTGCCCCAACGCACGAGCGCGAGCAACACCTCGCCGAGCGCGTGGCCCTTTCGGGTCAGCGTGTAGGCGTAGCGCACCGGGCGCTCCTGGTAAGGGGCACTGCGGATGATGCCGGCACGCTCCAGGCGCTTGAGACGCTCGGCCAGGATGTTGGTCGGTATGCGCTCCGGCGAATTCGCGAGCTCGCCATAAGTGCATTTGCCGTGCAGCAGGTCGCGCACCACCAGGAGCGACCACTTGTCACCCAGGATATCGAGCGAGTTGGCGATCGCACAGGGCGAGCGCGCGAAGGGCTGGGTCGGTTTCATGACGATGAGATACATCCAGTGACTTGCAGAGTGCAAGTCATTCTGCTACGTTGAGTACATGCTTGCAAAATGCAAGTGACTTGAGGAGATACGCATGCCGGCCACAGCTCTTTCACGCTCCGAGACACAGCCCAGCGGACGTGGCGGTCTCGGCTTCATCATCGCGATCGTACTGGCCCTCTGGTTGCTGCTCGTCGTGGCACTCGGTGCGGCCGGCGCATTCGTCGCGGCCCCGGGGCAACCGCCGCTGCCCATTGCGATCGGGGTTGCGGCGCCGCTGGCCGTATTTTTCGCGGGACTGCGGCTCTCACCCGCGTTTCGCGGGTTCGTGCTCTCGGTGGATCTTCGACTCATCGCCGCAATACAGGCCTGGCGCTGGGCCGGCCTGGGGTTCCTCTCTCTCTACGCTTACAAGGTGCTGCCGGCCGTGTTCGCCTGGCCGGCCGGGCTCGGCGACATGGCGATCGGGGTCACCGCGCCCTGGATCATGCTCGCGGTGGCGCGTGATCCGGCATTCGCCACCCGCTCCCCGTTCATCCGCTGGAACATCCTCGGGATACTGGACCTCGTGGTCGCGGTCAGCATCGGCGCCTTGAGTGCCTTCTTCACAACCGGCGCACCCGGAGAGATCAGCACCGCACCGATGGCGACGCTGCCGCTGCTGCTCATCCCGGCATTCCTCGTGCCGCTGTTCCTCATGCTGCACACGGCGGCTCTGATGCAGAGCCGCCAGCTCATTCGCAGTCGGGACTCGACCAGCCTGCGCTCGTGATCCGGCGCGCCGGCTCAACGCGCCACCCCCCGCGGCGCAGCCGGGCGAGTACGAGGAGCATGATACCGCCGGCGATCTCACCCGCAGACCAGGCGCCCGCACCGCCGCCGTGCGCGCCGTCACGCGCCACCACGTGCACCCGGGCCTTGCCCTCGTGGACCTGCTGCTCGAAGGCCAGGAGCGCGGTGTCGAAGTGATCGATCATCTTGTTGGTCGCGGCGTCGAAACTCGCGCTGCTGTCGTGCCGGGTCTCGCGCGACATGTCGATCAGCGTGGTCGAATGTTGATTCGTATCGGTGCCGCCGGCGCGCAGCACGAGCGAGCGCGTCGGTGAATCGACCACCGCGAGATCGACGAGCGTCGTCGTGTCGTTCACGCTGCCGGGAATGAAATACGCGCCGAGGATGGTTAAGTAGGTCAAGGAGGCCTTGGTATCGGAGGTGTAGATCACCTGGTCATAGGAGACGAGCGCCATCAGATCGACGCTGTACAGCCGCTGCACCCCCGCAAGACCCTCGAAGCCGCGGCTCGACTCCAGATAGTAGTCCGGAATGATGACGATCTCGCTCACGAACTTGCGGCTCGCGAAACGCTCGCGGATGCGCTCGAGGAGCATCTCCTTGTGCGCCTCATCGAGCTGCGCCACGCCCGAGCCGCCGCGCGAGGGCAGGAAGGCGAGCCCCACGCGCAAAGGTACGTGCAGCTCGGGCACCGAATCCTGGGCAGGCGGCGGCGCACCCTCCGGGTACAGATAGCTCACCAGGCTCGACGAATTGCGCACCTGCGTACGGCAATTGGGCGTACACATCATATGATCGAGCGCGGCGCAACCCGCGCTCGCCGCCGCAATCGTGCCCAACAGCAACAAAGTCCCTGCGCGCATGAGGATGCTCCTTCTCGTGTGTGTTTGTGTGATGGTCGTCAATGCTGGGATGAAGCCGTGCGCGGCAATGCCGCTGCGGCGACCGGGGCGGCCCGGGGCAGGCGCGCCCCGCGGGCCTGCTGCCACCAGAGCCCTGCGATGCCGAGCGTGAGGGCGAGTCCGAAACCGGCCGCGACCGAGGTCACCGGTGCTCCCGCCCGCAGGGCGAGCGTGTACAGGCCGACCATGAGCAGCATCGCCGCATTCTCGGCGAGGTTCTGCAGGGCGATCGCGTGCCCACCGCCGACGCTCTCGTGACCCTTCTCCTGCAGGAGCGCATTGAGCGGCACGACGAAAAAGCCCCCTGCGGCTCCCACGAGCGCGAGCAACGCGTACGCCGCGTGCAACCGGGTGGTGAAGGCGAGCGCGCACACGGCGAGCCCGAGGAGCACGCCGCCTCCGAGCGCACGGCGCACTTTCGCGAGCGGGATCAGCTTGCCCGCGAGGGCGGCGCCCACCACGATCCCGACCGCGACCATGGCATTCAAGTAGGCGGGCGTGCGGTTGTTCGTGATGCCGAGGGCGACCGGCACCCACGCGATGAGCAGAAACCGCATCGTCGATCCCGCGCCCCAGAAGATGCTCGTGCCGATGAGCGAGAAGCGCGCCTCGGGCACCCGGACCAGGCGCTTCAAGGCCTGTCCGAAATCGCGCATCAGCGCTCCCGCGGAGTAGCTCGCCAGCCGATGCGCGGGCTCGAGGCGCGGGATGAACAGGTTCGCGAGCGCGGCGAGCGCGAAGCAGCCGATCACCCCGGCGAGCGCGGCCGGGATGCTCGCATCGGCGAGCGTCCCCCCGGCAATCGCGCCGATGAGAATGGCCGCAATCGTCGAGGACTCCATGAGCCCGTTGGCCTTCACCAGCTGCTCGGAGGAGGTGAGCTCGACGAGGATGCCGTACTTCGCGGGCGAGTAGGTCGCCGCGCCGATCCCTACGAGGCCGTAGCACAGGAACGGGTTCAACCCGAGGAGGATTCCGAACGCGCCGGCCAGCTTGAGCGCGTTCGCGATCAGCATCACCCGCCCCTTGGGCAGCGCATCGGCGAAAGGGCCTGCAAAGGGGGCGAGCAGGATATAGGCGCCGACGAAAAACTCCTGCAGCAGCGGCTCGCTCCAGGTGGGATAGAGCCGCGCCTTGAGCAGTGCCAGGGTGGCGAACAGCAGTGCATTGTCCGCAAGCGCGGACAGGAACTGGGCCGCCAGCACGGCAATGAGCGTGCAGGAAAGAAGCGGACGCTCCGGGTTGCTCGAGATCATGACAGCCTCCTCCAGGGACCCATCCTTCAGCTCGCCACGGCCGCGGAGACCGCAGGCCGGGCGAGCGCCTTGAGACGCATGTGATCGGTCTTGCCCGTGCCGAGCAGCGGGATCTCATCGATCGGCAGGATGATCCGGGGCACGGCGAGCTCGGGGGCGCCGAGGCGCCGTGCGGCGGCGGCGAGGCGCTCGCGCGTCAGCGTGCGATCGGTCGTGAAGAGGACGACGGCCTCGCCCTTCGAGGCGTCGGGGCGCGCGGCCGCGGCGTGCTGTGCGTCGGGCGCCGCCTGCGCGGCGATACGCTCGATGAGCTCGAGGGAGATCATCTCGCCCGCGATCTTCGCGAAACGCTTGACTCGCCCCTGGATGAAGACGAAGTCGTCCGCATCGATCGAGACGATGTCGCCCGTCGAGTACCAGCCGCCGGCCGGCAGCGGCTCGAGCACGCCCGGCGCCTCGGCGCGCAGGTACCCTCGCATGAGGTTCGGCCCGCGCACCTTGAGGACGCCGCCCACCGCGATGCCCGGCACGGCGTCGAGCTGGTATTCCATCCCCGGCACGAGCTGACCCACGCTTCCCAGGCGGCACGCCGTCGGCACGTTCACCGCTACCACCGGCGCACACTCGGTGACCCCGTAGCCCTCGAGCACCCGGATGCCGAACTTCTCCATCCAGGTGCGGCGCACGTCCTCGGCGAGCTTCTCGGCACCCGCGACGACGTAGCGCAAGCGGCCGAAGTCGTAGGGGTGCGCGCACTTCGCGTAGTGACCCAGGAAGGTCGAGGTGCCGAACAGCACCGTGCAATTCCGGTCATACACGAGCTCCGGGATGACCCGGTAATGCAGCGGCGTCGGATACAGGAACACCTTGCAGCCTGAAAGAAGCGGCAACAGCGCGCCGCAGGTGAGCCCGAAGGAGTGAAACAACGGCAGCGCCATCATGAACTTGTCGTGCGGCGTGAAATCGGCGAGCGCGCGCACCTGGGCGATGTTGGCGAGGATCGAGGCATGCGAGTGCACCACGCCCTTCGGGCTCCCCTCCGAGCCGGAGGTGAACAGCACGACCGCCGGATCCTCGGGGGCCTGCGGCCGCGCGATGCTGGCGGGAAAGAAGCGGCGCGCCACGATCCACAGCCGGTCGATGAGCGTGAGACGCGACTTCAAGTCCTCGAGGTACAGCACGCGCACGCCGCGCAGCCGCGCGATGACCGGCGCAAGATGCGCCCGCTCGATGAAGGCGCGCGAGCTGACGAGGGTGCGAATGCGCGCCGCCGTGCAGGCGGCCTCCAGCCCCTCGGCGCCGGCCGTGTAGTTGAGCATCGCCGGCACGCGCTTGCGCGCGCTCAAGGCGAGGATGAGAGCGAGCGTCGGCGCCGCATTCGGCGTGAGCACGCCGACCACCTCCTCTTCGCAGGTCTCGCGCTCGAGCAACCTCACGAACCCCAGCGCCGTGGTCAGAAGGGTGCCGTAGGATTGCTCCTCGAGACGGATGTCCTCGACGAGGCGATAGCGCGCGCCAAATACCGCGCGTGCCTCGAGGAAGCCCTCGTACAGCGTGCGCTGCGGCCGGGTGAGCACCAGCATCTCGGTGAGGATGCGGCGCATGAGCTCGCCCGCACGGCGCCGGCGCGAGCGGGCGCAGGGCAGCGCCGGCATCGCGATCGAGCGGCGCGGCTGAATCGCGACGCGGATCTTCGGAAAGAGCTGGCGCGGGTAGACCCCGGCGAGACGGCCGAAGTAGCTGCGGGCCGCGCCCTCGATGCGCACCGGTACGACGGTCGCGCCGGTGCGCGCGGCGACGAACCCCGCTCCGTCGTACACCTTCATGAGCGAGCCGGTGACGGTGATGCGCCCCTCGGGAAAGATGACCACCGGCGTGCCGGTCTCGACCAGCCGGCAGATCGCCTTGATCGCGAGCGGCTGCGTGGGATCGACGACGAGGTGCGGCACGAAGCGCAGGAGCGTGCGCTTGAGCGCGCTCTTCATCACCTCGGTGTGCACGACGAAGGTCGCGGCGACGGGCAGAAAGGCTCCGAGCAACACCCCGTCGAGAAGCGACTCGTGGTTGGCAACGATGAGCGTGCGCGCATTCTCGAGCGCTCCGGCATCACCGCTCACCTCCACCCGGAAGAGCACCCGGAGCAGGCGGCGCAGACCGCGCCGGATCGCAAGCGCCAGCCGGCCCGGGAGGCGCACCCCCGGGGCCGCCGAGGCCGCCGGGGGCCGCAGCGCGGCCGATTTCGCCCTCATCCCACTCACTCACCTCATCGTGCAACTCCTTGTGCGAACCGGATCCAATCACCGATGACGCATGCTGGAGCCGCCCGGCCCCGGTGCGCAAAAGCGCAATCCGCCGCACCGGCGGGTGATTCCGGCGGTATCATCGGGTGATACCGGAATGCACCCATGGGATCAGGAGGGAGGCTTTGGATGAACAGCTCGGCCGTCATCGTCCAGGGAATCAAGGCGCACCTGCGGTTGCAGGACATCTCGTACCGCCGGCTGGCGGGCCTCATCGGCGTGAGCGAGCCGACGGTCAAGCGCGATCTCGCCCGCGGCAACTTCCCCCTGCAGCGCCTCGATCGCATCTGCGAGGTGCTCGGGGTGAGCGTCGAGGAGCTGGTGCAGCCCGGCGAGACCTCCGCCCTCACCGAGCTGAGCGAGCAGCAGGAGCAGGCCCTCGTCAACGACCCCCGCGCCCTCGTCGTGACCTATCTCATCGTCAACGACTGGAAGTTCGACGAGATCGTCTCGACCTTCGAGCTCGACGAGAACCAGCTCGTCGCGATCCTCCTGAAGCTCGACAAGCTGCGCATCGTCGACTTCCGTCCGCCGAAACGCATGCGCAAGCTCACCGCACGCAACTTCAGCTGGCGCAAGGACGGCGCGGTGCAGGAGTACTTCATGCGGCGCGTGCTGCCGGAGTTCTTCAAGTCACGCTTCGATCAGCCGGCAGACGAGTTTCGCTTCGTCAACGGTCTCCTGTCGTCGGCCTCGATGCTCAGGCTGCGCGCCTCGATCCGCCGGGTCGCCGCGGAGTTCGAGCTGCTCTACCACCAGGATGCGCGCCTGCCGCTCGATGAGCGGCACGGCTGCTCGGCCATCCTCGCGCTGCGCGGCTGGGAGTATTCCGAGTTCTCGAAGCTCAAGCGCGGCGGCGGCCCTCAGGCGACGCCGCGGCGCTCGCGAGGGGGAGCCGCGGGCGCGCGCCTCTAGGAATTGTATGATGGCCGTCCCGCACCAGTGCGACGCCGTCGCGGAGCCTCAGATGAATCCGACCCACACCCGGCTCGTGCTTCTCGCGAGCGTGCTTCTTGCAACCGGCGCGGGCGCCGCGAGCGCCGCGGGCTCCGGGGAGACACCGTCCGCCGCGGGCGCGCCGTCCGCCCTGCGCGTCGAGCTGTCCTATCCCAGCGCGCCGCGCGGCCCCCAGGTCGACGACTACCATGGAACGAAAGTCCCCGATCCTTATCGCTGGCTCGAGGACATCGACAGCCCGCAGACCCGTGCCTGGGTCGAGAAGGAGGGAGCGCTGGCGCGCCGCTACCTCGATGCGCTGCCCGGCCGCGAGAAGCTCACCGAGCGGGTGCGCGCGGTGTGGAATTACGAGCGCTGGACCCCGCCGACCCGCCACGGCACGCACTGGTTCTACTTTCACAACGACGGATTGCAGAACCAGAACGTGCTGTACGTGACCGACGATCCGGCCGCGACGACGACCCCGGGGCGCGTGCTGATCGACCCCAATACGCTCTCCGCCGACGGCACGGTGGCCTTGAGACAGACCGCCGTCACCGACGATGGGCACCTCATCGCCTATGCGGTCTCGGAGGCCGGCTCCGACTGGCAGGTCTGGCACGTGCGTGACGTTGAGCAGGGTATCGACCGGCCCGACCAGGTCCACTGGTCGAAGGACAGCAACGCGGCCTGGCGCAAGGATGCCTCGGGGTTCTTCTACACCGTGTTCGATGCGCCCGCCGAGCAGGCGCTGCTCAAGGCCGCAAACCAGTATGAGCGGCTGTATTTCCACAAGCTCGGCACGCCGCAGAGCGACGATGTGATGATCTATACACGGCGCGATGCGCCCGACTGGTTCTACGATCCGAGCGTGACCGAGGATGGGCGCTATCTGATCGTCGTCGCGAATCGCGGCACGGACGTGAAGAATGCGCTCCTGGCCCAGGACCTCACCGCCTCCGGCGGGCTCAAGCCCGTCATCGCCGAGCCCACGGCCGAGTACGATCCCATCGACACGATCGGCACGGTTCTCTACGTGCGCACCGACGATGGCGCGGCGCGCTATCGCATCGTCGCGATCGACCTCGAGCACCCCGACCGCGCGCACTGGCGCGTGATCGTCCCGGAGGGCGCGGACAGCATCGTCGCGGCGCACCTCGTCGGCGGACAGCTCATCGTCGAGACGCTGCACGATGCGCACACCGTGGTGCGCCGTTTCGGCGCCGACGGGCACGCGCTCGGCGAGGTGGCGCTGCCTGGAATCGGCACCGCCAGCGGCTTTGAGGGCCAGGCAAGCGATCGCGTCACCTACTACAGCTACAGCAGCTTCTCGCATCCGCCCTCGGTCTTTCGCCTGGATCTCGCGACCGGCGCCGTCTCCGGCTGGCGCAGCCCGGCGCTCAAGAGCTTCGTGCCGTCCGATTACGAGACCGAGGAGCGCTTCCTCCAGAGCCGCGACGGGACGAGGGTGCCGCTCTTCATCACCGCCCGGCGCGGCACGCGCAGGGACGGCTCGAACCCCACGATTCTTTTTGGCTATGGCGGATTCGACGTCGCCGTCACGCCGAGCTTCAGCCCCGCGGTCGCCGCCTGGCTCGAGAGCGGCGGGGTGTATGCCGTCGCCTGCCTGCGGGGCGGCGGCGAGTACGGCCGCACCTGGCATGAAGCGGGCATGAAGACTCACAAGCAGCACGTGTTCGACGACTTCATCGCCGCAGGCACCGACCTCGCGCGCGAGCGCTGGACCTCTCCCGCGCGGCTTGCGCTGCGCGGCGGCTCGAACGGCGGCCTGCTCGTCGCCGCCGTCGAGCTGCAGCGCCCCGATCTGGCCGCCGTCGCGGTGCCCGAGGTCGGCGTGCTCGACATGCTGCGTTTTCGCGAATTCACGGTCGGCAAGGCGTGGGAATCGGACTATGGGTCCGTCGACCAGCCCGAGGAGTTCAAGGCGCTCGCCGCCTACTCACCGGTCCACAACGTGCGCGCTGGCGTCCCCTACCCCGCGACGCTCATCCTGACGGGCGACCATGACGATCGGGTCTTTCCCGCACACAGCTTCAAGTTCGCGGCGGCCATGCAAAATGCCGACCCGCACGGCAAGCCCATCCTGCTGCGCGTCGAGACGCGCGCCGGCCACGGACAGGGCATGCCGACGGCCAAGCGCATCGAATCGGTGGTCGACGTCTATGCGTTCATCCTCGACGCGATGCACGTGACCCCGTGAACGCCGTCCCTTCGCTCCTCGAGCGATTCGCCGATCAGGCGATTCGCGCCCTCAGGCGAGACCGACGCCGAGCAGGTGACCCGTGCCGTAGGTGATGGCGGCCGCGACGATGCCGAAGGCGACCTGACGCAAGGCGGAGAAGCCCGGTGAGCGGCCATTGAAGAGCGAGGTCAGAAGGCCGATCACCCCCAGCGCGACCGCGCTCGCGAGCGCGCTGCCCAGGATGGCCAAAGCCCCGCGGGCGAAGAGCAACGGGATCACCGGCACGATCGCGCCGGCAGAGAACAGCAGAAACGAGGTGCCGGCGGCGCTCCAGGGATTGCCGCCGAGCTCGGCCGGATCGATGCCGAGCTCCTCGCGCGCGAGCGTGTCGAGCGCGACCTCCTTGTTCTGCATGATGCGCGCCGCTGCGTCCGCCGCTTCGGCCTTCGGCAGCCCCTTCGCCTGCAAGATGAGCGTGAGCTCGTTGCGCTCCGACTCGGGCGTCTGCTCGAGCTCCTCGCGCTCACGGCCGATCTGCGAGGCGGCGAGCTCGCGGGCATTTGCGACCGACAGCCACTCGCCGAGCCCCATCGAGCAGGCACCGGCGATGAGTCCGGCAAAACCCGCAACCAGAATCGCGTGCGGCGTCGAGCCGGCGCCCGCGATGCCCATCAGGAGGCAGAAGTTCGACACCAGCCCGTCGTTCGCGCCGAGCACCGCGGCGCGCAGATTATTGCCGGAGGCGCCGCGGTGCCAGGGCTCGGAGCGGCCGATCTCCGCGCCGATCGAGAGCGAGGGACTGGTCGCCGCCGCGAGCACCGCGGCATGGCCGCGCTCCTCGGCAACGAGGCTCTGGGCATCCGGCTGACCCGAGTACTTGTTCTGGTCGCTGGCCTCGGCCGCGGCGACCGTGGGCAGGACGAAGCCGGGTCCAAAGCGGCGCGCGAGACGCGACAGAAGACGGGTGCGAAAGCTCGGCCGATATTTGCTCTCATCGATCCCGGCAGCCTTGAGCTTCGCTTGCCACACCTCGGCATGCGAGCTCTCCGCCTGCGCAAGCTGCAGGAACAGATCCTTGCGCACCGGGTCGCGTTCGGCCGCGGCCAGCGCCGTGTAGAGCTCGGCCCCTTCGCGCTCGTCCTCAAGATTCTTGCGAAGGCGCCCGACCTCGGCCGGATCGGGAGTCATGGATTGTGCACCTCGATGGTGACGTGCGAGAGATGATCGAAGCGCTGCAGCAGGAGCGCGCGATAGAATTCACAGCCTCGCGGCCGATCGGTCGCCACCGAGACGATCGCACCCAGATGTCCGGGGCCGAGACGCCACAGGTGCAGATCGCGCACCCGATCGCCGTCCGCCTCGAGTCGATTGCGAATCGCCGCCTCGAGTGCGGCGTCCGGTGTGTAATCGACGAGCACGCGAGCGGTATCGCGAATCAGCACGTAGGCCCAGGAGGCGATCACCGCCGCACCGACGAGTCCCATGACGGGGTCCATGAAGACCCAGCCGAGATATCGCGCCGCCAGCAACCCGAGGATCGCGAGCACCGAGACCGCGGCATCCCCGGCGACGTGAATGAAGGCCGAGCGGAAGTTGTGATCGCCGTGCGTGGCGCGGGTGGCCGCGGGGACCGCGTCATGGTGATCGTGATCGTCATCGTGATCGTGATCGTGATCGTCATCGTGATCGTGATCGTCATCGTGATCGTGATGGTGATGGTGATGGTGATGATCGTGATCTCCACCGCTCAGGAGCCAGGCGCTCGCCACGTTGACGAGCAGGCCCAGACAGGCGATCGGAATCGCCTCCGCGAAGCGAATGACCACCGGCGCAAAGAGCCGGCCGACCGCCTCGTAGGCAACGAGCAGGGCGATCAAGCCCAGAACGACGGCACTCGAGAAGCCCGCGAGATCGCCGACCTTGCCGGTGCCGAAGCTGAAGCGCCGATCCTCGGCATGATGACGGGCATAGCGGTAGGCGAGCGCCGCGATCAGGATGGCGAGAACGTGGCTCGCCATGTGCAAGCCATCGGCCACCAGGGCGAGTGAGCCGAAGACGGTGCCTCCGCCGATCTCCAGCACCATCATCGCGGCACACAGCCCGATCACCGCCCAGGTCCTGCGCTCGTTGCCGGCGTGTCCCGCGCCGAGAAATACGTGGCTGTGGCCCTCCTCGACGGAGCTCAGCGCTTGCGGGCTCGGATTCTCGTTACCGCTCATGGTGACTTTCGCCTATTTCAGGTAGCTGTGGACGATGTCGATCAGCTGTTCGGCCGCCTCGGTGCGCGGGTGATCGCGCGGGGATCGCGGGTCGATCATGTGCTCGCGGATGTGATCCTCGATGATCTCGGCGATGAAGCTGTCGAGCGCTCCTCGGCAGGCGGTCGCCTGCTGCAGGACATTGGCGCACTCCTCCTCCGCCGCCACCGCACGCTCGATCGCCTCGAGCTGCCCCCGCAGGCGCTTCAGCCGGTTGAGGAGCTTTGCTTGTTCGCGTGCAACGTGGGCCATTTATCCTCTCTCGCATCGTGCAGACGTCATTGTACTATACCCCTGGATAGTATACCTTAGCGCACCGCATCCGTTCAACCGGGCGAGCATTGGGTGGGGTCCATGGAAATTACGGATCATTCCTCGACGAGGCGCGGGCGGCTCTTTCTGTGGGTCGGCATCGCGGCGGGCGCGCTCGCCCTCGCGGCGCTGCTCACCCATGGCTTCGGGCTTTTCGCGGGAACGCCGCCGCCGCCCGAGCCGCCCTTGCTGGTGCGCCATGGAGAGCGAATCGAGATTCCCGCAGGCTCACCGCTCCGGGAGCGCCTGGTGGTCGAGCCCGCGGCCGCCCGCGCCGTGAGCGGGGACCTCACGGTCCCCGGCATCGTCGAGTCGGACCCGGCCCGCACCGCCACCGTATTTCCCGCCCTGGGCGGACGGGTGCGCAGCCTCGCGGTGTCGCTCGGCGATCGCGTGCACGCTGGACAGGAGCTCGCCGCGATCGATTCGCCCGACCTGGCGCAAGCCTTCACCGACGATGAGAAGGCCGCCGCCACCTTGAAGCTCGCGAGCACGAACCTCGAGCGCCAGGAGGGCCAGCACAAGATCGGTGCCGCCTCGGACAAGGATCTCGACCAGGCCCGCAGCGATGCGGCGCAAGCCGCGGCCGACTACCAGCACACGCAGGCGCATCTGCGGGCCATCGGTGCGGCGACCGACTCGAAGGACCGCTCGCACCTGCTCATCGTGCGCTCGCCCTTCGCGGGCAGCATCACGGCCCTGGCCATCGCTCCGGGCAACATGATCAACGATCCGACCCAGCCCATCATGACCGTGGCCGACCTGAGCTCGGTCTGGGTCACCGCGCTCGTCGCCGAGCGCGATCTCGAGCGCGTCAAGGCGGGACAGGAGGCGCTGGTGACGCTCGAGGGTTACCCGGGCGAGATCCTGCGCGGCCGGGTGGCCTTCGTGAGCGATGTGCTCGAGTCCGATTCCCGTCGCAACAAGCTGCGCATCGTCTTCGCCAATCCGCGCACGCTTCTCAAGCCCAACATGTTCGCCTCCGTGACGCTGCGCGCGGCGCCGCACCCGCAGGTCGTGCTGCCCACCTCGGCGCTGCTCATGAACAACGACCGCACCACGGTCTTCGTCGCGACCGGTCCCTGGACCTTCGAGCGCCGCGTGGTCGAGCCCGAGCTCGAGGAGGGCACGACGGTCGCCATTCGCACGGGTCTCGCCGCCGGCGAGCACGTCGTGGTCAAGGGCGGGATTCTGCTCAATGATTGATCAATTCGTCGGCCTTTGCCTCAAGCATCGCGTCGCAGTGATCGCGCTCGCGCTGCTCGCCGTGGGCTTCGGTGTGTACGCCTGGGAAACGCTCTCGGTCGAGGCCTATCCGGAGCTCGGCGACGTCGCTGCACAGGTGACGACCCAGGTACCGGGACTCGCGGCCGAGGAGGTCGAGCAGCTCATCACCGTCCCGCTCGAGCGCCAGATCAACGGTACGCCGGGGCTCCTGCTCATGCGTTCCTCGAGCACCTTCGGCCTCTCGCTCATCACCGTGCTGTTTCGCGATGGCTACGACGACTACTGGGTGCGGCAGCGGCTCCTCGAGCGCATCGCGCAGGCGACGCTCCCACCGAGCGCCGCACCCTCGCTCGACCCGGTCACCGGTCCGGGCGGCGAGATCTACCGCTACACGCTCGAGTCGACCACGAAGAACTTGCAGGAGCTCTCCGAGATTCAGCGCTGGACCGTGATCCCGGCGCTGAAGAGCGTTCCAGGCGTCGTCGATGACACCAACTTCGGCGGCTTCACCACCGAGTACCAGCTCGACCTGGACCCCCGGCAGCTCGAGCATTACGGGCTCGGCATCACCGACGTCATCAATGCAATCAATGCCAACAATGCGAACGCGGGCGGCGGGCGCGTCTCGCGCGGCGATCAGAGCTACGTGATCCGCGGCGTCGGGCTGATGCGCAGCCTGGCCGACATCTCCTCCACCGTGGTCACGCAGATGAACGGCGCACCGGTGCTGGTGCGAGACCTCGGCCGCACCACCTTGAGCCACCAGGAGCGCGAGGGCATCCTCGGCAAGGACCACAATCCGGACACGATCGAGGGCATCGTGCTGATGCTCAAGTACCAGAATCCGTCCGAGACGCTGCGCGGCGTGCACGCCAAGGTCGCCGAGCTCAACCACAAGCTCGCCGCGCAGGGCGTCCGGATCGTCCCCTACATCGATCGCGACCAGCTGGTCTCGGCGACCGTGAACAAGGTCGGGCGCACGATCGCCGAGGGAATCGCGCTCGTGTTCCTCGTGCTCATCATCTTTCTCGGGAGCCCGCGCAGCGCCATCGTCGTGGCGGTGTCGATTCCCATGGCGCTGGTGGCGGTATTCTCCTTCCTCAATCTCACCAAGGTCTCCGCGAACCTTCTGTCCCTGGGCGCAATCGACTTCGGCATCCTCGTCGATGGCGCCATCGTCGTCACGGAGGCGATTCTGCGGCGACGCGAGGCCACCCCGGAGGAGGAGCTGAGCGAGAGCGAGGTCAAGGCGGCGGCGCTGCAGGTGACGCGTCCCATCTTCTTTGCGAGCCTCATCATCATCACGACCTACCTGCCGCTGTTCTCCTTTCAGCGGGCCGAGGCCAAGCTCTTCACGCCGATGGCGTACACGATGGGCTATGCCCTGTTCGGCGCGCTCCTCACGAGCCTCGCACTGGTACCCGGGCTCGCCTACCTGGCCTTTCACAAGCCCGGGCGCGTCTATCACAACCGCTGGCTCGAGCGGCTCACCGCAGCCTACGGGCGCTGGCTCGCCGCGTGCGTGCAGGAGCCGCGCATCATTTATGGCGTCACGCTCTTTGCGCTCTTCGCGATGGTCGGCTTCGCCGTGACCATCGGACGTGACTTCCTGCCGGATCTCGATGAGGGAGCGCTCTGGTTGCAGGTGCAGATGCCGACCGGGCTCGCGCTCAACCAGGCGAGCGACATGGCGAGCGATCTGCGCCGCGAGGTGCTCAAGTACCCCGAGGTGTCCTACGTCGTGACCCAGACCGGGCGCAACGACGAGGGCACCGATCCCTGGACGCTGTCTCACATCGAGGCGCCGGTGGGCCTCAAGCCCTATGACAGCTGGCCGCAGCACGAGTCGAAGAAGGAATTCGTGGATCGCCTCGCGAGCGATCTCGCACGCAAGCTGCCGGGCTACTCGGTCGGCATCAGCCAGCCGATCATCGACGGCGTCAACGACTTGATCGGCGGCGCCCACAGTCCCCTCGTGATCAAGATCTACGGACAGGATCTCAACGAGCTGCGCAGCATCGGGCGGCAGATCGTCGAGGTGCTCTACACGATCCGGGGCACCTCGAGCGCCTCGATCTTCCAGGAGCCGCCGATCCCGCAGATCGATCTCGAGCTCAAGCGCGAGGCGGCGGCGCGCTACGGAATCAACATGACGGACGTGCAGAACGTGATCCAGACGGGCGTCGGCCAGGCGCCGGTCTCGATGGTCTATGTGGGAGAGCGCATCTATCCCCTCACGGTGCGCTTCGAGAAGGCGAGCCGCACCACGCCCGAGGCCCTCGCCGAGCTCCCCGTGCGCGGCGCCGGCGGGGCGCAGCTGCCGCTCGCGCAGGTCGCCGAGCTGCACGTGCGATCGGGCGAGAGCACCATCACGCGCGAGAACGGCGAGCGCAATCTCACCATCCGCATCGACAACCGCGATCGCGACCTTACCTCCTACCTCGAGGAGGCCCAGACCAAGATAGCTCACGAGGTGCACTTCGACGCGAGCCGCATCCGCCTCGAATGGGGCGGCCAGTTCGAGAATCAGCGCCGCGCCGAGGCGCGGCTCCTGGTGATCCTGGGGATGGTGCTCGGATTGATGCTGATCCTGCTCACCGTCGGGATCGGCTCCTTCCGTCAGGCGGTGCTAATCCTGGGTGTCGTGCCGCTCGCCATGCTCGGCGGCCTGATCTCGCTGCACCTCACCGGTCAGACGCTCAACGTCGCGAGCGGCGTCGGCTTCATCGCGCTGTTCGGCGTGGCCGTGCAGAACGGCATCATCATGATCGCCAACCTGAACCGCCAGCGAAAGTCCGGGCTCGACCTGCACGAGGCAATCATGAAGGGCGCAACCGAGCGGCTGCGCCCCGTGCTGATGACCGCCACGGTCGCGACGCTCGGCATGCTCCCCGCCGCGATTCACACCGGCGTCGGCAGCGACGTCCAGCGCGGCATCGCCACCGTCGTGGTCGGAGGACTCGCACTGGCAACGCTCCTCACGCTGTTCGTGCTGCCCTCGATGTACCATGTGATCGAGCACTGGGCCGAGGAGCACGGCGGAGGAGGCATGCGATGGGGCGCTTGATCCTAAGGGATCTGCTCGCGTTGCCGAGGAGCCTGGGGCTGCCGAAGAGCCTGGGGCTGCCCGCGGGCCTCGCGTTGCTCGCGAGCCTCGCGCTCGCGGCGTGCGCGGTCGGCCCGAACTTCAAGCGGCCTGCCCCTCCCGCGGCGGCCGACTACGGCAGTGCGCCTGCGACGGGAGACACGACTCGGAGCGAGGGGCCGGGCGGCCAGGCGCAGCACCTCGCGCCCGGCGCAGACTTGCCCGCAGCGTGGTGGTCGCTCTTTCAATCGCCGGCGCTCAACCGGCTGATCGAGCGCGCGCTGGCGGACAATGCGGATCTGAAATCCGCTCAGGCGGCGCTGCGCCAGGCACACGAGCTCTACGAGGCACAGCGCGCGAGCTTCTTGCCGACGGTGCAGGCGGGATTCTCGGCGACGCGCGCCAAGAACGCGGTGGCGACCATCGCCAATCCCACTTCGCTCCCCCAAGCCAACCCTTACTACAACCTGTACACCGCGGACCTGACCGTGAGCTACCTGCCCGACGTGTTCGGCGGCACCCGGCGCGCGGTCGAGGCGGCGCACGCCCAGGAGGAAAGCAGCCGCTTTCAGCTCGAGGCCACCTACCTCACCCTCACCTCGAACGTCGTGGTCACCGCCGTTCAGGAAGCCTCCCTTCGCGGCCAGATCGCCGCGACCGAGCGTCTCCTGGCGCTCCAGCACCACCTCACCGAGGTGGTGCGTGCCCAGCGATCCTTGGGCACGGTGAGCGATCTCGATGTCCTTACCCAGCAGGCGAGCGAGGAGCAGACTGCGGCCACGCTCCCGCCGCTCGAGAAACAGCTCGGTCAGACACGCGATGCACTGACGGCGCTCATCGGACGACTGCCCTCCGAGGAGCCGGCGGAGCGCTTCGAGCTCGACGCGCTCGAGCTCCCGACCGAGATTCCCGTGGCCCTGCCCTCGACGCTCATCGAGCACCGGCCCGATGTGCGCGAAGCCGAGGCGAACCTGCACGTCGCCTCCGCGCAGGTCGGTGTTGCGATCGCGAACCTGCTGCCGCAGTTCAGCATCAACGGCGATCTCGGGTCCGAGGCGCTCACCCTCGGCGGGCTCTTCGGTCCCTACACGAGCTTCTGGACCGCGGGCGGCTCGCTTACGCAGACGCTCTTCGAGGGAGGCGCGCTCCTGCATCGCAAGCGCGCGGCGGATGCCGCGCTCGATCAAGCCGCGGCGCAGTACCGTGCTGCAGTGATTCTCGCCTGCCAGAACGTGGCCGATTCGCTCCGGGCGCTCAAGGCGGATGCCGATGCGCTGCGGGCGAGCGCCGCGGCGGATCGCGCGGCGAAGGCCCTGTTCGATCTCGCCCGCAAGCAGCACGAGCTCGGCACGATCAACGCCCTCGCACTGCTCAGCGCCGAGCAGGCCTATCAGCAAGCGGAGCTGTCCGCCGTCCAGGCCCGGGCCAACCGCTATGCCGACACCGCGGCACTGTTCCAGGCGCTCGGTGGAGGCTGGTGGAACCGGCCCGAGGGGAGACGGAGTCCATGAGCGATCTCGTGCTGCGCGAGGACCGCAACGGCGCCGCCCTCCTGACGCTGAACCGCCCCGACAAGCTCAACGCACTCACCAAGGAGGTGTTCGAGACGCTCGATCGACACCTGCGCGCGATCGCGCGCGCGAGCAAGAGCATCGGCCTCGTCATCCTGCGCGGCGCGGGCGGCAATTTCTCGGCCGGCTACGACATGCAGGAGGTGCTCACCTACGTGCGCGCGCGCGCCAAGCCGCACTACAACTCCGAGGTGATGGCCGCACTCGCCGCGCTTCCCCAGCCCGTCATCTCGGCCGTGCAGGGGCATTGCTCGACCGGCGCGCTCGAGCTCGCGCTCGCCGCCGACCTGATCGTCGCGGCCGAATCCGCGCAGTTCTCGGACGCCTATGCGCGCTGGGGGCTCACGCCCATCTGGGGCCTGAGCCTGCGGCTGCCGCATCGCGTGGGCATCGCCAAGGCGAGCGAGATGATGTTCAGCTGCCGCACGTACTCGGGGCGCGAAGCGCACGAGATGAATCTCGCCAACTTCTGCTTCGCGGATGCGGAGTTCGAGGGCGAGCTCGAGCGGCTGGCGGGCGATATCCTCGCCAACTCCTGGTACGCCAATCAGGTGAGCAAGCGGGCGCTTCTCGAGAGCGACGGGCTCTCGCTCAAGGACTCGCACGCGCTCGAGATCTTCAAGAACGAGGGGCTCGCGCCCGATGCGCTGGCGCGCATCGAGAAGTTCTTCAAGCGCAGCTGATTGCGAAGGGTGCTGACCGCGAAGGCTGCCGAGTGCGAAGGGTGCTGACCGCGCGGGTCATCCGAGCGCCTCGATGAGGCGCGGATGCAGATGCGCGTTCGTCGCGAGGACCGAGGTGGTCTCGAGCGTGATCGGCGCCCCTTCGAGGTCGGTGAAGCGGCCTCCCGCCTCGGTCACGATCGCCGCGAGCGCCGCAATGTCGAGAATGTTGACGTCCGACTCGAGCACGGCGTCGATCTTGCCGGCTGCGAGCAGATGATAATGCAAGAAGTCCCCGTACCCGCGTCCGCGGCTCACCTGCGACACCAGCGCTCCATAAGCCGGCCAGCGGGTGCTGCGCGCGAGCGAGGCGAGATTGCCCGAGGACAGCGTGGCGTCGGCGAGCACCGCGACTTCGCTCACGTGAATCGGGCGGCCGTTGAGATAGGCGCCCCGGCCGCGCTCGGCGCAGGCAATCTCGCCGTAAAGAGGCGCGCTCGACACCCCGAGCACGAGCTCACCCCGGCGCATCAGCGCGATCTGCGTCGAGAAGAACGGATACTCGCGCACGAACGCCTTGGTCCCATCGATCGGATCGACCAGCCACAGGCACTCGGCCTGCGTGCGGTGCGCGCCGGTCTCCTCACCGTAGAACCCGTACTCGGGGAAGCGCGACTCGAGGAGGCTGCGGATCGCCTCCTCGCAGCGCACGTCCGCCTCGGTGACCGGCGTCTTGTCCTCCTTGATGCGCACCTGCACGTTGCGCTGATAGAGCGAGCGGGCGATCTCGGCGGCCCGCTCCGCGGCCTCGAGCGCGGTCGAGAGCTCAGCGGACAGATGGCTCATCGTGCGATTGCTCATCATGCAGTTGCTCGTCATGAGGCGGTGCGCGGCGGCGCCGTGATCTCCCGGCGGATACGCGCGAGCGGCGCCCCTTCGTTGAAGCGGACCTGACCGCCCTGCTCGCTCACCCCGAGCTGCTCGAAGAGCGCGCTCAAATCGACCGAGATGGGCGCATCCTTCATCTGATCGTACAGCTCGCGCAGCACCCCGGTCCCCGTCGCCTGATCGCCCACCCGCACGACCTCATCGACGCTCCAGCGAGCGGTGTTGCCGCCGCTCGCTCGATTGATCGCACGCAATGCATCCTGCACCCCGAACCGATCGCCGCTGCGCTGGTGGATGCGAACATCCGCCAGCAGCCAGAACATGGCGCCACCCCAGTAGGTGCGCCCCCAGGTGCTCGTATGGTCGAGCCCCGCATCACCGGCCTGCGGCTCGCCCTTGTGCATGTCCTCGAGCGTCCAGCGCCACACCTCGGCCGCATCGAGCTGCCCGGCCTGTGCCCGCGCGATCGGCTCGACGTAGGTCGCGTTGCCCTCGAGCAGCCACTCGCTTCGACGCGGCACCGTCGGCAGGGCGAGGTGCGTCATCTCGTGAACGAGCACCCAATCCCGCCTGAAGGCGGCCTCATCGGCCGCGCGCCCGACCCGCACGTGAATCGCCGGACTTCCGAATCCGAAAGTGCGCCCGCCGCCGATCTCGGCGCCGTCGGTGGCGACGATGAGCACACCCACCTGCTTTACAGGAAAGTGCCCGAAATACACGCTGACCGCCTGCGCGCTGCGATTGATCCAGTCGAGCGTCCGCGCGCGATCCAGACCGGCCGCGCCCTCGGCAAACACGACATCGATCTCGGCGCCGCCCACCTCGAGCGCCGTGTGCGGCTGGGCGCGCAGGGCCGCATAGATCGCATCGGCCTCCGCGTAGGGATCCGCCGCGGCACGACCCGAGTGACTTGCGAAGCTCAAGAGCAGAACGCCGCTCAGGGTGAGCACCGCCGCTCGCTCGGCCGCGCCGGCGCTTCGAGGCGGGTGCATGGCTCAGCGCTCGGAAGGCCGGTGGATACCCATCGTCGCCAGCCATCGCATCAGCTCGCTCAAGGGGAGCGAGCCCGTCTTGCGCGCGACCTCGCGGCCATTCTTGAAGAGCGCGATCGTGGGGATGCTGCGGATCTGGTGACGCTGCGACACCGTGGGCGCCTCATCGCTGTTGACCTTGGCGATGATCGCTTGGGATGAGAGGAGCTGCGCGGCCTGCTCGACCACCGGCGCGAAAGCACGGCACGGCGCGCACCACGGTGCCCAGAAATCGACCAGCACCGGCAGATCGTTGCCGGAGAGGAACGCATCGAACGATCGATCGTCGAGCGCAATCGGCGACCCGGTGAAGATGCCGTGGCGACAGGCCGGACAGCGCGGGGCGTCCTGGAGCCGTCCTGCGGGGATGCGGATGGTTTTGCCGCATCCCGGACAGGTCGCGTGAACTGACTCGGAGCCGACCGTGGCGCTCATGGTTGCCTCCCGCGCGGATGCGCATCGGGGTGGAATTTGCGATGCAATCGCCCAAAAGGTGGCGCTTGAACCGCAAACTTCAAGGCCCCCGGCCGACGCTTTCGCAGGCAATGGCCCGGTGCGGCCGACGGGTGCGACCGACGGGGCGACCGACCGGCGCAGCTCGCGCGGTGCGATCGCGCACCGGCGAGTCGCTCGAGACGCTAGAACCTCACCCGCGCGGTGAGACCGTACATGCGCGGCGCCCCGAGGAAGGCGTCGATCTGGTTGTACTGGAAGGGTGCGTCGAAGGCGACTTGGTAGTAGTACTTGTTCGCGAGATTCGCGCCCCACACCTCCACCGCCCACTTGTCATCCGGAGCGCCGACACCGAATCGCCCGTTCAGTATTCCGTAGGCGCCCTGGATCTTGCGCGGATCGAGGTCCGATCCCGTGTTGTACGCGGAGTTGTACTTCTCGCTCAGCGAGACCCGCAGCGACACCGCGCTCGTGAGCGCCACTTCGTAGTTGGCCGAGACCGACCCCGACCAGAGCGGCGCAAAGGAGAGCCGGTTGTTGAGCCGCGGCAGCGCCGGGTCGGCCGTGTTCGGCGCGAACAGATAGAGCGAGTTGCCGAACTCGGTGATGTCGGTGAGCGCATGCACCACGCCCGCGCTGAGCCGCAGCCCGTGCAGCGGCGTCGACCAGTCCACATCGAGCTCCTCGCCCTTCGACTCGACGTGCGGGATCGAGCTCACCACGAACAGGATGCCGGTGTAGGTGTTGAGCTGGAAGTTGTTGTAGCGCTGATCGAAGATCGCCCCGTCGATCCGCAGCGTGCGATCGGCCAGCGTGCTCTTGAAGCCGATCTCATAGGAATCGACGGTCTCGTCCGGAAACGAGGTATCGAGCACCGGTGCGAGCGGATTCGCGGCAAAGGGATTGGTCACGCGCGCGAGGTTGAATCCCCCCGCCTTGTAGCCATCGGCATAGGAGATGTAGGCCATCACATCACTGTTGAAGTGATAGGCGAGCTTCACCGTGCCCGACACATTGTTCTCGCTGAGCGACTGGGAGTCGGGGAGATTCGCAAAGAACGGATTGAACACCACGGAGCAGCCATATCCGAGCAGAAACTGGTACTCAGGACTGCTCGGAGGGATCGCGGCGAGACCCGGAGAGGTCAGCAACGAGCCGCAGGCCGAGCCCCCGTCGGTGTCGTGGTAGTTCGAAGTGGCGTCCTTCTTCTCGTGGGTGTAGCGAAAGCCGCCCGTGAGATCCAGCCCTTCGGTCACCGCATAGGTCTCGCTCGTGAAGAAGGCGAAGCTCTTGTCGGTCTGGTGGAAGGAATCGCTGTAGCCCGACACCCCGGGGATGAAGGTGCCGCCCGGCGGCTTGCCGGTGAGTCCCGGGATCAGCAGAAAGTTGGGCGGGCCCACCGAGGCCGAGGCGAGGCCGCTCAGGTACAGGTCGAGATCGTTGCCGGCCCACAAGGTCTGGTTGTTCGCGAGGATCTCATCGGCGAAGAAGCCGCCGATCAGCCAGTTGAGCGGGCCCTCCTTGCCCGCGAGACGCAGCTCCTCGGAGAATTGCTTGAAGTCGGTCAGGTTGCCGTTGGTCGCGGGCTCATTGAGCAGATCGATCGCCGAGTAATCGGTGTCGTAGCCGGCGGTGAGCGTGTTGTCGCGCCAGGCGGTGATCGAGGTGAATTTCGCAAAACCCACGTCCCAGTCGAGCTGCGCCGAAATGCCCATGTCGCGAACGTGCTGAGCGTTCGGGTAATTGGCGTATGACTGGTAGGCGCCGATGCTCGGCGCAATGCCGACGGCACCGGCCGTGCCGCCGAGCGCCGGCACGCCGGCGAGCGCGTTGAGGATCGGAGCAAACGGCCCGAGCACGGTCGCGACGGCCCCGCAGCACAGCTCATTGCGCTTCGAGTAATCCGCGATGAACAGCACGTCCACGGCGTCATTCGGCTTGATGAGGTATTGCCCGCGCAACGTGTACATGTTGCGCGTGTTGGTCCTGTCGTTCGTGTTCGGGCCGGGCCCCGTATCGACATTGAGCCAGCCGTCGGTCCTCTGCCAGCCGACGTACATGCGGCCCGCCGAGATCGCGCTCAGCGGTCCGGTGACCGAGGCCGAGGCCTCGCGGTCGTTGTAGTTGCCGCCCGAGATCTCGGCGATCGCGCCGAAGGTCATTTCGGGCCGCTTGGTCGTGATGCTGATGACGCCCGCATCGTTGTTCTTGCCGAACAACTCGCCCTGAGGTCCCTCGAGAACCTCGATCTCCTGGATCTCTCCGAGGTTGCCGAACCCGACGCCGTTGCGCGGACGGTAAACCCCATCGATCACGATGCCGACGGAGGATTCCAGGCCGGGGTTGTCGCCGACGGTGCCGACGCCACGCACGCGCGCGGTGGTCGAGCTTTCGTTCGTCGTGGATGTGACCGTGAGGCCCGGCGTCAGGACCGTGAGACTCTTGATGTCGGTGACGCCGGCGTCCTTGAGCTGCTGCGCGGAGAGCGCGATCACCGAGATCGGCACGTCCTGGATGTTCTCCGAGCGCTTTTCCGCCGTGACGATGATCTCAGCGAGAGCGGTGCTCGACTCCTGGGCCCTGCTGATGCCGCCCACGGTGGCACAGCAAACCACCCACAGCGTAACGAGCAGTCTCTTGAATGCGGTTGCTTCCGTCATGCCTCTCCCCTTGCTCCTTTGTATTTCTAGAGCGCCGCGAGCCCCATCCCGGCTTTTTGCGCCGCGCCGGCCGATTGTGCTACTGCGCAGCCCGCCAAGGAACCCCCACCTTCGGCTTTTTGTGCACTTGATTCGAAGGTGGGAGCGGAATCAACGGCTTGGCGCCGAACTTTCGTAGCGCCGGCGCAACGAAGGCAGCTAGCCGGGCAGATCGAACACGAGCACCTCCGCGCCCCGTCCCTCCGACACGGTGAGCGCCGTCGCATCGCTCAGCTTGAGCGCATCGCCCGCCTGGAGCGCGATCCCGTTCGCCTTGAGCGCGCCGCGGGCGACGTGCACGTAGGCTCGACGACGCGCATCGAGCGGCAGCTCGGCGCCCTCATCGCCGTCGAAGAGCCCGGCATAGAGCCGCGCGTCCTGGTGGATCTTCACCGACCCCTGGGCACCGTCCGGCGAGACGATCAGGCGCAGGCGGCCCCGCTTCTCCTCATCGCCGAAGTGCCGCTGCTCGTAGCTCGGCGCAATCCCGTCGCGATCGGGCCGGATCCAGATCTGCAGGAAATGCACGGACTAGATCGG
>DATGIA010000065.1:0-9180 GCA_035307465.1 Steroidobacteraceae bacterium | reverse complement strand
TGGAGCGGAGCCAGGTATCGCATCGTCCCCGCTTTTGAAGTCGCAGTTGCCTATTACGGATATCACCAGAGCCCCTATGGCACCGGCAAGCAGGCCGGCTGCTCAACAGCCGCTCACAATACCTGCAGCGGGAGCCTGGATGCGTACTCCCTGGACGCCGATTATCACTTCAACCAGCACTTCGACGTCTATCTCGGCGCCATGTACAGCGGCGTGCACGGCGGCGCCGCCAGCGGATATATCTACTCGACTAACATCAACCCGACCCTGGGCGCGCGGTACAAATTTTGATAATCCCCGCGAGCCCGGACTGCATTCCGATCCGAGGTCCATTCATCTGGGCTCCCTCGCTTGCTGTGGCCGCTGGTGCTTGCTACAGACCGAGATGGGCGCGATTTAAGGATCAAGAAATGCTCGAGGAGCGTTTGGATGTCGTCGGGTGCGATGCTCACCAGGTCTAGTCGGGGTCGCTCTTGTTGGCGAGGCCTTCATTCCTTGGGGGTCGAGATACTGCCCTGCTCGCGAACGCCGAGCGCGTGGCAGGCGGCGTAGGTGAGATCCGCACGATTCAGGGTATAGAAGTGAAACTCGCGCACGCCATAGCGGCGCAGGGTCTCGACCTGCTCGAGCGCAACGGCGGCGCCCAGGAGGCGGCTGGTCTCCGCATCATCATCCAAGCCCTGGAAGAGGTCAGCGAGCCAGCGGGGAATCACCGTACCGCAGCGACGTGCGAAGCGGCACACCTGATGAAAGCGATTGATCGGCAGAATACCGGGAATGATCGGTGCCGTGATGCCGGCGCAGGCGCAGGTATCACGAGAGCGCAGAAACGCCGTGTTGTCGAAGAAGAACTGAGTGATGGCGCGGGTCGCGCCGACTTCGAGCTTGCGCTTGAGCTCCTCGATATCATGGAGCGCCGAGAGCGCCATCGGGTGCACTTCCGGATAGGCGGCCACCGCAATTTCAAAGTCCGCCACCGAGCGGAGCGTGCGCACGACCGCGACACCAGAAAGGCCGGACGATTCCGGGGCGAACGCCGGTCGGTCACCGCGCAAGGCCACCAAGTGGCGAATGCCACTCGTCCAGTAATCTTGCGCGAGAGCTCTGAGGTCGTCCTGAGTCGATGCGATGCCAGTGATATGCGGCGCCACAGTGAGCGCGGTTTCCGCCTGGATGCGCTTCACCACCTCGAGCGTGCGATCTCGCGTGGACCCATCCGCGCCGCAGGTCACCGACACGAGGCGGGGGCTGAGTGACTCGAGACGCCGGATGGAGCGCCATAGCGTGAGCTCCATCGCAGGGTCGGTCGGCGGGAAGAACTCAAAGGAGACGGCGGGTGCCGCGGGCACGTTAGACCGGCGTGCTCGTCCGGGCTCATCGACGACGAGGAGGTCGGTGGAATCGCTGGGCCGCATTGCTGTTCCTCACGCCCGAACACGGTGCACCGAGGCGAAGTGCGGCAAGCAGGAAGCGTCGGGTATCCGTTCGGAGCGAGGGCTGGAGGGTCAGCCGATGTCGCTTTAGCCGGATTTCTAACGCGCCCGCAAGCTGAACTTCAAATCGGCGCAGGTGAAACCTTAGCGGACTGGTGCTCGAAAATCAATCGGAGGGAATGCGATCGCGCTCACGCGAGAATTGAAGGCATCCACGGTCCATCATTTGCCAGAAGACTCTGATTGCGCACTGAAAGATCCCGTTGAGATAAAGGTCGCCGGGAGGACGAGGAGCGCGAGCGCCAAAGGCCGTCCAGTGGGTCTCGGTCGGGAGCACCCCCGCGGCGAGTGAGTGCAGCAGGCCCTATCGATCGAGGTCTACCACGCCACATGCCGAAAGTCGGGGAATCGTCGATATAGCCACCTTTCATTCGACCCGGGCCACGCGGCTCGGCTAGCGTAAGCCCAGCGAAGGATTGGGGGACACATGCTGTCGGAAACTCATCGGCGGGCAGCGGCAGAACTGCTGCAAATCGCTGAACGCAATCGGGAGCCGACGAAGCAGCTCTCCACCACCTGGCCGGACATCACAATTGAGGATGCCTACGCGATCCAGGAGATCGTGCAAAAAGCCAAAATGAGCGAAGGCCGACGTCTCGTCGGTCATAAGGTGGGATTGACGTCGAAGGCGATGCAGCGCTCCTCCATGATCGATGAGCCCGATTACGGGCATCTGCTCGATGACATGATGATCGCGGATGGCGCCAAGGTGCAGCACGCGCACTTCTGCGCGCCGCGAGTCGAGGTGGAGCTCGCGTTCAAGCTCGGGAAGTCCTTGCGCGGCCCGGGTGTCAGCCTGGTCGACGTGCTGAGCGCGACCGAGTATGTCATCCCCGCCCTCGAGATCGTCGATGCACGGGTGATGAACCCCCGGAAGATATTCGACACGATCGCGGACAACGGTGCCGCGGCGGCGGTAGTGCTCGGTGGCCGACCGGTACGGCCGCTCGACGTCGATCTGCGCTGGATCGGAGGCATCATGTACGTCAATGGCGAGATCGAGGAGACTGGACTCGCCGCGGGCGTGCTCGGCCACCCCGCCATGGGCGTCGCCTGGCTCGCGAACAAGCTCGGCGCGCACGGCGTGACGCTGGAGGCGGGGCACACCGTGCTCGCGGGCTCCTTCACGCGCGTGATCTGGGCACGCAAAGGCGACACGGTGCATGGCGATTTCGGCCCACTCGGTGCCGTCGCGGTGCAATTCGTCTGACCCGCCAGCGCCATGGAATTGACGAGAAATGCCTTCAAGCACGGACTCGCCGCACCCCGGGCGCAGGTTGGGCTCTGGAGTACCCTGTGCAGCAACATCGCCGCGGAAGTCGTGGCCGATGCCGGTTTCGACTGGATTCTCTTCGATACCGAGCATTCACCGAACGAGCTGCCCGGATTGCTTGCGCAGCTGCAGGCGATGGGCACGAGCCCGACCTCGCCGGTGGTGCGTGTCGCCTGGAATGATCCTGTCTTGATCAAGAGAACGCTGGACCTCGGGGTGCAGTCGCTGCTGATCCCCTACGTGCAGAATCTCGAGGAGGCGCGGCGCGCGGTGGCGTCGGTGCGCTATCCGCCGGCGGGTATCCGCGGCGTCTCCGCGGGCAGCCGCGCGAGCCGCTATGGCAGGATTCCGGGCTACCTGAGCCGCGCGCAGGACGAGATCTGTCTGCTCGTGCAGCTCGAGACCCGCGCCGCGCTCGATCCCCTCGAGGCCATCGCAGGCCTCGAGGGGATCGACGGGGTGTTCATCGGGCCGGCCGATCTCGCCGCGTCCTTCGGCGAACTTGGCAACCCGCAGGCGCCTTTGGTGCAGGCGGCTATCTGCGAGGCCGCGGCGCGACTCGCCCGCGTCGGCAAGGCCGCTGGCATCCTCGCCGTGAGCGAGGCCGACACCGCCCGCTATCTGGACTGGGGCTACGGCTTCGTCGCGGTTGGTGTCGACACGCAGATCCTCGCGCGCGGCTGCGAGTCGCTGGTGAAGCGCTTCAAGTCCGCACCGTGAGCCGGGCCGCCGCCGTTCAGCCTCGCGCCGCCGCCAGACGAAACACGGTGCGCAGCACGTGGTAGGGCTGCGCCGGCGCGTGACCCCGGCTCATCGTGTGCGCCGGGCGATGCTCGAGCATCCGAATGAGTGAGCGCTTTACACCGAAGACGACATCCGAGTCGAGATACTCGCTATCGCTCAGAAACACGTGCGTCACCAGCCGTGCATGGCCGGGCGCCTCGATCATGAAGTGCACGTGCGCCGGCCGGAACGGGTGGCGCCCCTGCGCCTCGAGCATGCGGCCGACCGGGCCGTCATGCGGAATCGGGTAGTGCGACGGCAGCACGCTCCAGACATGGAAACTTCCGGCGTCGTCGGTGGTGAGCCGGGCGCGTCCGGCGAGCCCCGCATCCGCCCGCTGGACGTCGTAGAGGCCGTCCCGATCGGCATGCCAAAGATCCACCGTGGCGCCGGGCAAGGGCGCGCCATCGGCGTCGAGCACGCGTGCATCGATGAGCAAAGGCGCGCCCGGCAGCCTCCCTCCGATATGCGCGCCTGGTTCGACCTGCGGCGCCGCGGCCACGAAGAACGGGCCGAGCACGGTGGTTTCGGTCGACTCCTCCGGCTGCCGGTGATTCAGCGCATCGACCAGCATCGATACCCCGAGCGCATCGGAGAGCAAGATGAACTCCTGACGGGTGGCGCTGCAGAACCGCCCGGACGCCGTCAGAAACGCGATGCCCTCGGCCCACTCCGCTTCACTTGGCTCGATCTCGCGGATGAAAGCGTGCAGGTGACGCACAAGCGCTTCACTTACCTGCCGGATGCGGGGCGTGCGCGCTTGGGCGAACGTGTCGAGCACCGCCGAGGTCAGCGTGGTCTCATCGAGATCCTGCATGGACATCACTCCTTGAATCAGCCGTCATCGCAGCCGCAGGATCGTCGGCGGTGCGCCGCACGGCCGGCCTCGCACACCCATCTGGATCTGGAGTAGCACATGCAGGGCAAGATCGCGCTTGAAGAGCACTTCGCCATTCCTGACACGTTGAACGACTCCGCGGGGTTCGTGCCGCGCGAGTACTGGGAGGAGCTGCGCAGCCGTCTGCTCGACATCCAAGGCCGAAGACTGCGCGAGATGGATGCGAACGGCATCGAGGTGATGATCCTGTCGCTCAACTCACCGGCCGTTCAAGGCGTGCCCGATCGCAAGGCCGCGACCGAGCTTGCCCGGCGGGCAAACGATTTCCTCGCCGAGCAGGTCGCACGACGGCCCGATCGCTTCCACGCCTTCGCGGCTCTGCCGCTCCAGGACCCCGACGCCGCCGCGCGCGAGCTTGCCCGGTGCATGCAGGAGCTCCACTTCAAGGGAGCGCTCGTGAACGGATTCTCGCAGGCAGGCGACGGCAGCACGATGCTCTACTACGACCTGCCACAATACCGGCCGTTCTGGGCCGAGTGCGCGCGGCTGCGAGCACCGTTCTATCTGCACCCCCGCAATCCGCTGCCCTCCCATTCGGCCATCTATGCCGGGCACCCGTGGCTCCTGGGACCCACCTGGGCATTCGGGCAGGAGACGGCCGTGCATGCGCTGCGTCTCATGGGCTCGGGGCTGTTCGATGAGCATCCGCAGCTCGCTCTGGTGCTCGGCCACCTGGGCGAGGGATTGCCAATCTCGATGTGGCGCATCGATCACCGCAACGCTTGGGTCGAGGCCCCGAAACTGCACGCGGCGCGCCGCAACATCGCCTACTACTTCCGCAACAACGTGCACATCACGACGTCCGGCAACTTCCGCACCCAGTCGCTGCTCGACGCGTTGCTCGAGATCGGCTCGGACCGGATCCTCTTCTCCACCGACTGGCCTTTCGAGAACGTGGATCACGCCGCGCGATGGTTCGACGGCGCGTCCATTAGCGAGGCGGACCGTCTCAAGATCGGGCGCACCAATGCGAACCGGCTGTTCGGGCTCGGGCTCGACACGGGGCCGTCCTAGCCGCCCGCTCCGCTCTCGCGATTGGCCTCGAGCCGCCGGCCGGGGGGAAAGCTCACCGGCAGGCGGCCGATGAAGGCGTAGTCACCCCCACCGAACTGATACACCGGTGCCGCCGACTCCACGCGCAGTTCCGGCAGGCGCTTGAAAAGCTCCTCGAGCAGCACCTTCAACTCCATGCGCGCGAGCGGTGCACCGGGGCACGTGTGGATCCCAAAACCGAACGACAGATGCCGGTTGCTTGGCCGGTTGATCCGGAATTGTTCGGGCGCGTCGAAAACCTTGGGGTCGCGGTTAGCCGCAGCCCATCCGACGTACACATCGCACCCCGCGGGTATGTCGGTTTCGGCGATCGAGACGGGCCGGGTGGTCCTGCGAAAGAAGCCATAGAACGGCGGCCTCAGGCGCAGGGCCTCCTCGACCGCCGCCGGGATCTTGCGCGCATCCTGCATGAGCGCATCGCGCAGCTCGGGCTTCGAGAACACTTCGTAGATGAGGCTCGCCATGGCCGAGGTCGTGCTGTGATGCCCTGCTCCCAGGAATGCAGCGAGGAGCCCGACGTAGTCCTCGTCATCGAGGCGGCGCCCCTCAATCTGCAGACCAGCCAGGTGGGTGAGGTAGTCGTTCCGTGGGCGCGCACGGCGCGCGTGCACTTCCGAGACCGTGAGATCGGCGAAGACCGCCTGTTTGCGGCCGAACTCCTCGGGATTGCCCTGCGCGGCGAACATCTCAATGGCGGCCTTGCGCACCTGCGGCACGAGGGCGTCATCGATGCCGACCAGCCGGCAGATGGTTTCCGCGGGCACGGGCTCCGCGAGCGCCGCGACCATGTCGCAAGCGCCTGACTCGATGAATCCATCAATGTGGCGGTTGATGTCCTCGCGCACGAACGACTCCATGATCGCCGGCGTCTTCCAGGTGATCGCGTCGTTGAAAATGGCCCGCCAGGCTGCGTGCCGTGGCGGATCCATCTCGAGCGCCGGGATGGGCTTGCGCGGCAGCATCGGGCGCAGGACCTGCGGCTCGGATGAGAAAGTCTTGTGATCCGTCATCGCGCCTTTGACGTGGGCGTAATCGACCAGCAGATAGAAGCCGCTGTGCTCCTCGCTGTGGCTCAAGGGGCAGCGCGCACGTGCCTCCTCGAAGACCTCGAGCGACTCCTTCGGCGAACTCGTGTAGCAGCTCCAGCGGCGTGGATCATGAGTCACTCGTTCTCTCCCAAAAGAGCCGTCAAAGCGCCGGGTCGTCCGGTCGGAGCGCCCGTTCCCGCTCACCAGGCGGTGGTACCACCGTCGATCGCAAAGTCGGCGCCCGTCACCCACGACGATTCGTCCGCGGCGAGGTACAGCGCGAGCGGGGCGATGTCCTCGGGCAGGCCCACGCGGCCGAGCATAAGCTTCGCGCTCATCGGCCCGATCCATTCGGGCATCTCGATGAATGCCTTGGTCTGGGCGGTGAGCACAAGCCCGGGCGAGATCGTGTTGCAGCGGATCTGGTGCTTGCCGCCCTCCATCGCGATCTGCCGCGACATCGCGATCACCGCCCCCTTCGCAGCCGTGTGTGCGATCGCGGGCAGCGGCGTCTGTGCGATCTTTCCGGAAGTCGAGCCCACGTTGATGATGGAGCCGCGACCGCGGCGGATCATGTGCGGGAACACCGCCTGGCACGCGTGAAAGACGACATCGACCTCCTCGCGCAACGTGTTGCTCCACTGCTCGTGGGTCATTTCCGGCAGCCACGCGAAATACGCCATCGCGGCATTGTTGTAGAGCACGTCGATGCCGCCGAATTGCTCGACGGCAAAGCACATCAGCCGCTCGACATCGGCGCGCTCGCAGAGATTGCAGGGCTGCAGCGATGCCATCGTGCCCCCGGCGCTGCGCACCGCCTCGAGTGTCGCCCGGGCGCGATCCTCATGCAGGTCGCAGCCGACGACCGCCGCACCCTCCTTCGCAAAAAGCAAAGCCGCCGCGCGGCCCATGCCGCTGCCGGTGCCGGTGATCACGCACACCTTGCCTTTGAGCCGATCCATGGGGCCGCCTACAGCTGGGTCACGTCGCCGTGAATGCGCAGGTCCGCGACCTTGTCACCGCGGCGCCGCAGTACGGTGCAGATCTTGCAAACATACAGGCTGTCGTCGAGGCGGGTGTACATGACGCCGGCTTCCGCAATCCCGAGGCGGCCGTCGTGCAGCGACCAGGCCCCCGAGAGGCTGTGCGACATGCCCTTGATGCGGCTCCAGAGCTGGCCGATCGCGCCGCGGAAGGCCTCGATGCCTTGCGAGGTCGGATAGTTGGCGAACGTGAGCCGCACGTCTTGGGTCATGTGGGCGGATAGACGGTCGAGATCCAGGCTGTCGGCAGAGCGGAAAAACTCATAGATCCAGCCCGCATCCCCCGCCGTATCGGCGTCGCTCGCGAGTGGCAGCTTCTCGCGACCCTGCTCATCCACCGTGCGGCGCACCGCGGCGAGCGTCGAGGCCACGGCGCCCATGTACGCCCCTTCCATGGGCGCGAAGTGGCGGTTCTCGGCCTCGCTTCCCTCGGGAACACCCTGCTTGGTGAGGCCGAAGGAGAAAGTGAGGGTGAGAGCTCCCGAAGCATCCTCGCCGATGACGTTCTCGATGCGTCCGAGCTCATCTCCGCGCACGCGCTCGAAGATGACGCGCGTTTCGGGCTCGAAGGTGACGCGCTCGCGGAGCGGGTTGTTGTTGAGCAGGATGTCGCGCAGCAACCAGCCCTCACCGCGCTCGATGACCTCGCATTTTTGCATGATAGGCACGTAAGGCAGGGCGTTCGCAGCCTTCATGAGCAAGCCATTCCAAACGTCATGGCGGCTCAAGAACGTCTTTCCCGGCTCGTTGACCGGAACGGTTCGGCTCAGTTTGTACAAGCGCATCACCTCGAGTCAGATGGCAAGATAGCCCCCGTCGCACGCCATCGCGGCGCCGTTCATGAAAGAGGCCGAATCCGAGAGCAACCATTTCACCGCCTCGCCGATCTCACGCGGCTCGCCGAACCGGCCGATCGGATGACGGTCCTTCAAGCGCTCGAAAAACGCGCTGAAGCGGGCATCTTCGGTGAGGCGTGCGATCATGGGTGTGCGGATGATGCCGGGCAGGATCGCATTGATGCGGATGCCGCGCGCGCCGTACTCGGCGGCGGCGGCGCGCGTGAGACCGATCACGCCATGTTTCGCGGCGATATATTCCGCGGCATTTTGAATCGCCACCTGGCCGAGCGAGGAAGCGGTGTTGACGATCGCGCCGCCCCCGGTCGCGAGCATTGCCAGCACCTGGTATTTCAAGCACCAGAAGACGCTGGTGAGGTCGACCCGCAGGGCACGCTCCCACTGCGCCGTCGACAGCTCGTGCAGGGGCAGCGCGCACTGCTCAACGCCCGCATTGTTGAAAGCGCCGTCGAGACGCCCGAACCTCGAGACCGCCTGCCCGATGAGCATGCGCACATCCTCCTCGCTGGCGAGATCCGCACGCACAAAGACGGCCTCGCCACCTGCGCTCTGGACGGCCTCGAGCGTGGCGCGGCCCGCCTCCTCAAGGAGATCGCTCACGATCACGCGTGCACCCGCCGCGGCGAGCACCTCGCAAGTGGCGCGGCCGATGCCGCCGCCGCCGCCGGTGACGATCACGGTCTTGTCTTGCAAAACTCCCGAATGCGGCATGATGTTCTCGCAAGGTAAGGCCGGGGCCGTGGCGGTGCGCA
>DATGIA010000064.1:0-50246 GCA_035307465.1 Steroidobacteraceae bacterium | reverse complement strand
CCCGAGGCGAGCGCAGTGCGCTGCGCGTCAACCGAGCTCAGGATCGCCGTGGTCAATGGCGCCACCGCGAGCGAGAGCCCGAGCGCGATGAGCAGAACACAGGGCAGCACGCTCGACCAGTACGGCGCCTGTCCCCCGATGCGCAGCGCCAGCGCGAAACCGAGGCCCACCACCACGGGGCCCACCGCCAGCGGAATGCGCTCGCCGATCCGCGCGACGAGGCCGCCCATCAGCGGCGAGAACAGCGCGAGCACGATCGGCACCGGCAGAAGCGCGGCTCCGGCCATGACCGCCTCGTAGCGCGCGCCGCGGATCAAGGCGAAGGGCAGCAGCACGAAGGCCTCACCGAGCGCCCCGTACAAGAACAAGGTCAGCAGCGTGAGCCCCACGAAGGGCGCGCTCGCAAACAGCCCGAGCGGCATCATCGCGCGCTCGCCGCGCCCTCGTTCCACCCAGCAAAAGGCGAGCAAGAGCAGCACCGCCGCAGCGAGCATGCCGAGCGCTTGTGCAGTCCAGCCGCGCGGACCGGAGCCGAGCGTGAGCGACCAGGTGATCGCGCCGAGACCCAAGGTCGCGAGCGCCCCGCCCACGACGTCGAGCGAGCCGCCGTGATGCTCCGCATCCGCGGGCACATAGCGCAAAGCCAGCGCGGCCGCGATTGCACACAGCGGCAGATTGATCAGAAAGATGGCCCGCCAGCTGCCCAGGTCGATGAGCCAGCCGCCCAGCACGGGCCCTGCGGCGCCTGCGATCGCGCCTGCGGCCGCCCAGATGCCGACCGCGCGACCCTTGCGAGCGCCCGAGAAGCTCTGGCCGAGGATGGCGAGACTGTTCGGCGCGAGCAGCGCGGCGCCCGCACCCTGCACGCAGCGCCCGGCGATGAGCACCCCCAGGTGCGGCGCCACGGCACACAGCGCCGAGCCGAGGGCGAACAGTCCCATCCCGCGCAGCAACGTGCGGCGACGACCGAATTGATCGCCGATCGCGCCGCCGAGCAGCAGCATGGCGCTCAACGGCAGCAGGTAACCGTTGATCACCCAGGGCAGCGCCTCGGGGGGCGCCGTGAGGCTGCGCCCGATCGCCGCAAGCCCGACGTTGACCACCGAGCCGTCGATGTACATGAGCCCCGAGGCGAGGATGCAGGTCGCCAGCACGCCGCGCTCGCGACCCGCGGAGAGCGTACGCGCCGGGCTTCCCGTTCGCGACGCAGCGCTCGGGCCGGCCTCGTCGATGGCCGCTGCTGCGGGAGTGCCTTGTGCGAGCGAGCGGTCACAGGAGGGGTTCGCGGCGTTCGTCATGTTTTCGTGAGATCGCGAGAGATCCGCTACCATCGAGGGTGCGAGCCATCATCTCCCGAGCACGTTGTGATCATCAAGAGCCGCTCCAGCAGCCGCGACCTCGGCGGAGGGATTCACGTCCGCCGCCTCCTGCCCGCCACCAGCGTGCGCGCCGTGGGCCCGTTCGTCTTCATGGATCACCTGGGTCCCCTCGAGCTCGCACCCCCCATGAGCGTCGACGTGCGGCCGCATCCGCACATCGGACTCGCGACCGTGACCTATCTGTTCGAGGGCGCGCTGCTGCACCGGGACACCCTCGGCAGCGTGCAGCGCATCGAGCCGGGCGCCGTCAACTGGATGATCGCCGGGCGCGGCATCGCCCACTCCGAGCGCACACCGCCCGATCTTCGAGCGGCCGCGCACCGGCTGCATGGCTTGCAGCTCTGGGTCGGCCTGCCGCGTGCGCTCGAGGAGTCCGCACCGAGCTTCTCGCACACCCCGGCTGCGGCGATTCCACGCGCGCGCGTCGGCGGCGGCGAGGCGCGCACGCTCATCGGCTCGGCGTTCGGCGAGCACTCTCCGGTGCCGGCCGCATCGCAGAGCCTCTTCGCGCACTTGACGCTGCCGGCTGGCGAGCAGCTCGATATCGATGCGCTCGCGCCCGAGGCGGCGATCTACCCCGTCGCGGGGACCCTCGAGGTGAATGGCGAGCGGGTCGAGAGCGGTACGCTCGCCGTGCTCCAGGATGAGCACACCTGGCATCTTCGAGCGCTCGAGGCCGCATCGCTCGTGATCGTCGGCGGCGCGCCGCTCGAGGGCCCGCGGCACCTGTGGTGGAACTTCGTTTCATCCTCGCCCGAGCGCATCCGCGACGCGGCCGCCGCCTGGCAAGCACAGAAGTTCGGAATGATTGCCGGCGAGTCGGAATTCATCCCGCTGCCGGAGGTGCCGCCGGCGTACCGTTAAGCCGTAGCAGTCGCTCCTTGCGCGAGCGCCTCGAGCAGCCTCGACAGACCCCCGAGGACCGGCTCCGCCTCGGGCCCAAGACCATGGCGCCTCGCGAGCCAGTGCGGGTCGTTGTACGCGAGCCAGGTGCTGCCCTCGCCATCTTCGAAGATCAACGCTTTGAGCGGCAGATCGATGCCGATGGTCTGCTGCGCCTGCATGAGCGGCGTGCCCCCGCGTGCATTGCCAAAGAGCAGCACATCCGTCGGGCGCAGCGGCAACCCCGCCTCGCGCGCGCCCGCGGCGTGGTCGATGTGGGCGAAGAGGGTGAGGCCGCGCGCTTTGATCGCGGCTTCGAGGCGTGCGAGCGTGTCGGCGGGCCCGTGAGCGCTCTTGAGCGTGATGAGTCCCTCGCTGGTCATGGGTGCCTCGCGAATCGCCGATGGGGAAGCGGGAATGTACGCGGTCGATCCACGCGGCGCAAAGGCCGCCCGCTCAGTCGACTGCGGAATGCCGACCCCAGTCGAAGCGTCGCCCGAGAATGCACTTGACGATGAGGTGATCGGTGGATCGCGTCGCGCCGACGCCCACCCCGATGTTGAGTTCCCAGAGCGGCGATACGTTGAGATCCGTCACGAGAAAGAGCTGTTGCTGCTGCTCGTGAAGCGGGGGAATGTTGTTGAGCGGACCGTAGTCGGCGTAGTACTCGATCCCGCCGCTCACCCCCTGCGTGAAGTCATAGCCGACTTTGAGCGCCGGAGCGAAACCCCAACCCTGATGCACGTCCGGCCCGTGCAAGGTGCGCTCGAGGGCGGGATTGACGGCGAGATACCAGCGGCCGATCGACTTGTCGATGATCGGGCGGATCTCCCACGTCCAGGTGTCGGGCGAGTAGGCGGTGCGTTGAAAGCCGATCTCGGTGGAAACGCTGACGCCGACCGGCCAGCCCCAGGACTGCGGCACGCTCACGCGCGGTCGGATGTGATCGCCGACCCACTGGACCCCGTGCCCGTCCTGCTCGCTCGTGAAGATGTAAAAGCCCACCTCGGACCAGTCCGTGAGACCCTCGGTGAGCTCCACGGTCTCGTGTTCCTGATGCTGGGTGGGGTAGACCCCGTCGAGGGTCTGGGTCTGGCCCTCGACCGTGTAGTTCGAGTGCAGCTCCACCATGAGATTTTGGGGCGGGACGAGCTCGGAGCCATACACCTGGATCTCGTAGTTGCCCTGCGCGTTCGCGAGCACCGGGAGGAGCGACAGATCGAGCAGCGCTGCCGCGAGCAACGCGTGCGCCGCCGCTCGATCCGATGCGCGCCTCATAGGCCGCTAGGCATAGCGCAGCAGCAGCATGAAGCCGAGGTCCATGTGATTCTGCTGATGACAGTGCATGAGCGTCGCGCCCGGATTATCCGCGACGAACTCGACCTCGGTCTGGGTCCGAGCATCGACCAGCACGACGTCTTTCTTCAGGCCGCGCAGCGCTGTCTCGGGAGCAAACGGTGAGCCGATGGCCGCGCCCACCGTGCGCACCTCGAAGCTGTGGCGGTGCAGATGCAGGGGATGGTCGTCGGTGCTGCGGTTGATGAATTGCAGCCGGTAGCGGCGGCCGGACTCGAGCGGCGTGACGGAGGTATCGGGATAGGATTTGCCGTTGATCAGCCAGGCCTCCATGCTGCCGTGGCCGCGAAAGCGCGACTCGATGAGCAGAGGTATGGGGGTCGCCTCGGGCGGGGGCTCTGAGGCCGGGTGCTGCTCGGCGAACGGCTCGTAGCTCCAGAGAAGCTTCGAAGGCTGCTGCCAGCGCGGCGTCCCGCTCGCGCCGGCGTACTCGACCACGATCCCCATGCCCGCGGCGTGCACGTGCTTGCGTACCTCGCCGAGAATCCACACCCCGGGGTTGTTCATCTGTACCCGCGCGCAGACGCGCTCTCCCGGGGCGAGGCGCAGCATCGGCACCGTCTGCGGCGTTGGCACGGCATTGCCGTCGAGCGCGATCACCTGGAGCGCATGGCCGGCGAGCGCCACCCAGTGCACCTCGGTCGGGCTCGAGTTGAGAACGTGCAACAGCACACGCTCGCTCGGCTTGACCCGCAGCGGCTCTCCCGCGCCGAGCACCTTGCCGTTGATCGTCGAGACGGCGTAGCTCGGATTCATCGCGCCGTCCTCGTTCGCCGCCAGGTAGCCCGACCAATCGTGCAAGGCGAGGAAGAATTCCCGGTCGTAGCGCCCGGGATCCGCGCTTGGCTCGATGAGCAGAAAGCCGTGCTGGCCGCCGTACTGTGCGCGGGTGAGATCCTGCATTGCACTGGTGTGCGTGTGATACCAGCGAAAGCCGGCGGGGCGGGGCGTGAAGGTCAGGCGTGCGGTGCCCCGGGGCGGGATCATCGGTGTGCCCTCTTCCATCGCCCCATCGACATCGGTCGGCAAGAACAGGCCGTGCCAGTGAACGATCTCCGCCCGTTCGGTCCGGTTCGTCACCTCGATCGTCACCGCTCGGCCCTCGCGAAAGCGCAGCACCGGACCGGGCGCGGCCCCGTTGTAGACCGTGGTGCGCAATCGATGGCGCGGCGACAGCTCGAGTGTGGTGTCGGCGATCTCGAGGGTGTAGTCCGGCGTGACCTCGGCCTGTGCGCCCGACGGAAAGCGGCCGGCGAGCGCGATGAGGGCGGATCGCTCGAGGAAGTCGCGACGTGAGATCACCGCGGCATCATACTCAATCGGCGCGTCGGACAGCTTGCACCGGGACTGGTCTCGCGCGCTACGATAGCCCTCGACGCAGGGGGCTCAAAAAAACGCGAGGTCCTGATGACGAGTCGACAGGCGCAATGCAGCTGTGGGCAGCTCAGCGTGAGCTGCGTGGGTGATCCCGTGAAAGTGTCGATCTGCCACTGCGATGCGTGTCGCCGGCGCACCGGGAGCGCCTTCGGCATCGCCGCCTTCTTTCCATGCGAGCACGTGACCCGCAGAGGCACGAGCCGGGCATTCCGGCGTGAGGCCGACAGTGGACATCCGGTGACCTTCTACTTTTGCCCCTCGTGCGGGTCCACCGTGTACTGGGAAGCCTCCCGCAAGCCCGACCTGGTCGGCGTGGCGGCGGGCGCTTTCGCCGATCCCGATCTTCCCATGCCCGAGCAATCCGTCTGGGATTCAAGGCGCTATGGCTGGATCGACTTCCCGGCCCCGATGCGCCGCCGTCCGGAATCCTGAGCGTTGGGCCGCTCACGCCGGGCTTGATTATGTAGAAGGAGCCGGACCAGGCCTTTGATACGCCGGTCGCGGACACCGGGAAGCGCTGTCCTTATAGTCGCCCCACTTCCGCTCGCGAGGACGGCGATGCCCACGCTCCCAGAGGATCAGGCCAAGGCCTACATGATCAAGCTTCTGACCGCCATGTGCCGCGCGGGCGGATCGGACCTCTTCATTTCCAGTGATTTCCCGCCGAGCATGAAGGCGCACGGTGCGATGCAGCCCATGGCCTCGCAGCGACTCACCGCCGAGGTGACCAAGCAGCTCGCCGCCTCCTTGATGAACGAGCGTCAACGCGAGGAGTTTGCCCAGGAGATGGAGTGCAACTTCGCGATGACCGTGCCCGACGTCGCGCGCTTTCGGGTGAACGTCTTCGTCCAGCAGCAGCAGGTGGGGATGGTCATCCGCACCATTCCGAACGACATCCCGAACTTCGCCGCCCTGGCCTTGCCCGACATCCTGAGCGAGATCGTCATGACCAAGCGCGGTCTGGTGCTTGTCGTCGGCGCGACGGGCTCGGGCAAGTCGACCACCCTCGCGGCCATGATCGATCATCGCAACAAGTCCACGCCCGGGCACATCGTCACGGTGGAGGATCCGGTCGAGTTCGTACACCGATCGCAGCAGTGCCTGATCACGCACCGCGAAGTCGGCATCGACACGCATTCCTGGCATCACGCGCTCAAGAACACGCTGCGCCAAGCCCCCGATGTGATACTGATCGGCGAGATCCGCGACAAGGAGACCATGGAGCACGCGATTGCGTTTGCCGAGACCGGCCACCTGTGTCTCGGAACACTGCACTCGAACAACGCGAATCAGACCCTCGATCGCATCCTCAACTTCTTTTCAGAGGATCGCCGCAAGCAGGTATTGATGGATCTTTCGAGCAATCTGCGCTCGATCGTCTCTCAGCGGCTCATCCCGACGGCCGACGGCAAGGGGCGCCGGGTGGCGCTGGAGCTTCTCCTCAACACGCCCATCATTTCTGAAAAGATCCGCGATGGAGAATTTCACGAGATCAAGGAGCTCATGGCGAAGTCGCGCGAGCTCGGGATGCGCACCTTCGATTGGTCGCTGTTCGAGCTCTACAACGAGGGCGCGATCTCCTACGAGGATGCCTTGCGCAACGCAGATTCCGTGAACGAGCTGCGCTTGAACATCAAGCTGAACAGCACGCGAGGCGCGCCCGCCGACAAGACCTCGCTGATGACCGGCACCTGACCCCGCAATCGATCCACCGTCGCGCCGCTCGAGAGCCTGCCCGAGGCGGCGGATCAGTCCGCAGCCACGTGCACGGGGCCTCCGGCCGGCGCCGGGCGGCGCACCAGAAAGCACAGCGGGATGAGAAGCACGCACAGGCACGCCGAGAGGTAGAAAAGATCGAGTGAGGAGAGCAGATATCCCTGACCGATCATGCTGCGGGTGAGTGCGCCCGCCGCGCCCTGATCGGTCAGCCCGAACTGGTGCAGCTGAGCGAGCGATTGCTGGTAGCTTGGTGCGTAAATCGTCACCTGCTCGGCGAGGTGCGACTGGTGCAGCGCCTCGCGCCGGTCCCACAGCGTCGTCGTGATGGAGGTCGCGAAGCTCCCGGCCGTGATGCGCAGGAAATTCGACAGTCCCGAGGCGGCGGGTATGCGCTGGCCCGGCAGGCCATCGAAGATGATCGCGAGCATGGTGACGAAGAACAACCCCATCGCGAGGCCCTGCACGAGCTGTGGCGCGACGAACCAGAGGAAGCTCGCATCGGCCGTGAGCTTGGCGCGCAACCAATAAGAAATCGCGAAGAGGCCGAACGAGGTCGCGGCGAGCACGCGTGGATCGCCGCGCCGCAGGAGGCGTGGGACGAGGAGCGAGGTCATGATCGCCGTCACGCCGCTCGGCGCGGACACGAGCCCGGCCCAGGTGGCCGTGTAGCCCACGTAGCTCTGCAGCCACAGCGGCATGAGCACGATATTGCCGAAGAACACCGCGTAGCCGAGGCACAGCGCGACCGTGCCGATCGAGAAGCTGCGCGAGGAGAACAGGCTCAAATCGACGATCGGGTGCTTCTCGGTGAGCTCCCAGATGAGCCACGCCGCGAAGCCGATGAGGGTGATGAGCAGCAGGCTCACGATCAGGGTGGAGTTGAACCAGTCGAGATCCTTGCCCTTGTCGAGCATGATCTGCAGCGCACCGACCCAGATGAACAGCAGGACGAGCCCGACGCGATCGATCGGCAGCTTGCGCGTGGCGGTCTCGTGGCTCTTGAGATTGCCCCAGCAGATGAATGCGCAGAGCACGCCCACGGGGACATTGATGAGGAAGATCCACGGCCAGACATAGTTGTCCGAGATGTAGCCGCCGAGCAGGGGCCCCGCGATCGGTGCGACCAGCGTGGTGAGCGACCAGATCGAGAGCGCGACGGGCCGCTTGGCGGGGCCGAACACCTCGATGAGCAGCGCCTGGCTGCCGGGGATCATGGGACCCGACACGGCGCCCTGAAGGACGCGAAAGGCGATCAGCGAGGGCAGGCTCCAGGCCAGGCCGCACAGGAGCGAGGCGATCGTGAACAGCACGACGGAGACGACGAACGTGCGCACCACGCCGAAGCGCTGCATCAGCCAGCCGGTGAGCGGCACGGACACGCCGTTCGCCACCGCGAAGGAGGTGATCACCCAGGTCCCCTGGTCGGAGCTCACACCGAGATCGCCGGCGATGGTCGGGATCGAGACATTGGCGATCGAGGTATCGAGCACCTGCATGAAGGTGCCGAGCGCAAGCGCCACGGCGGTGAGCGCCTTGCGGCCGCCCACGAGCGCGGGCGCGGCGTCGACCGCGGCCGAGGTCGCGCTCATGGAATGTGCGTCCAGGCGCTCGCAGTGGCGTGCGGGCGGGCGCTGCTGCCGGCGACGCGCGCCGCATCCGGCTTCGCGTTCTTGCCGTCGGCCCCTTCGCGGCTGAGGTGCGCGGGCTCGTGCGCCTTCGGCCCCGCGTTGTCCGCAATGATGCTCGCAATGCGCGCAGCGACCGCGGGATCATTGCCCGCGCTCTCCTGCACGGGCAGCGGAACGTTGCGCACCGCCGTCATCGCCGATCCCGAGGCGTCGTGCAGATCGACGCGCACGGTGGTCGAGAGTCCGATGCGCAGAGGATGCTCCTTCAACTCCTGCGCATCGATCAGGATGCGGACCGGCACGCGCTGCACGATCTTGATCCAGTTGCCCGAGGCGTTCTGCGCCGGCAACAGGGCAAACGCGCTGCCGCTGCCCGCGGCGATGCCGGCCAGGTGTCCGTGATAGGTGATGCTGCTGCCGTACACATCGGTGCGCACCGTGACCGGCTGACCGGTGCGCATGCGGGCGAGCTGCCCCTCCTTGAAGTTGGCGTCGACCCACACGTCATCGAGCGGCACGACCGCCAGCAGTGGCGTGCCTGCCGCCACACGCTGTCCGACCTCCACCGAGCGCTTGGCCACGATGCCGGTCACCGGGGAGGTGATCTCGGTGCGATGCAGGGCGAGCGCGGCGTTGCGCACGGCGGCGGCCGCGGCGAGCACCTGCGGATGATCCGCGATGGTCGTGCCGTCGATCTGTGCGATGGTCTGGTCGAGCTGCTCGCGCGCGGCAGCGACATTGGCGTGGGTCGTCGTGACGGCATCGCGTGCGTGCGAGAGCTCCTCCGCCGAGATGGCACCATCGGCGAGCAACGTCCCGCGGCGCTTGAGGTCCTCCGCCGCGGTGCGCTCGGCTTGCTCGCGCTGGGCGATCTGATCGCGCAGCTCCTCGCTCTGCGCGAACAGTCCGCGCACCTGGCGCACCGCGCGGGCGAGGTCCGCCTCGGCGTTCGCCTCGGCGATCCGCGCGTCGGCGGGGTCGAGGCGCAACAGCACCTGGCCCTTCTCGACGCGCTGCGTGTCATCGACGTTGAGAGCGAGCACCGTACCCGGAACCTCGCTGGTGATCTGCACGACGTCGCCATTCACGTAGGCGTCGTCCGTGGACTCGTAGAAGCGCGCATCGAGGAACCAGTAGGCGAGATAGGCGATGCCGGCCAGTACGACGAGCGTACCGAGCCCGACGAGCGCGAGCCTTCGGGTGCGCCCCGGTGGGGGAGCGGGCGGCGATAGGATGATGGGCGAGCTCGGGGTCGCGGCCTGGGTGTCGTCTGCGGGCGTGTTCATGGCTGCATCCGTTCGGTGTCGGTCAATGACGGTGTCGGTCAAGGGTGTCGGTCAAGGGGGTCGGCCAACGAGGCCAGTTGCGGGTCCGTCGCGGGAACGGTGGTCGGATCGAAGCTGCCGCCCACGGCGAGCAGCAACGTCACTCGGGCCAGCGCCTGGCTCGCGAGGATGTTCACCATCGACTGACGAGCCGTGAGCACCTGCGTCTCGGCGTTGAGGACGGAGAGATAGCTCGCGAGGCCGGCGCGATAGCGCTCCTCGGCGAGTCGATAAGCCGCCTCGGTGGCCTCCAGGGTCTTTCGCTGCTCGATCTGCTCGCGTCCCAGGGCGTCGATCTGCGTGATCTGATCCGCCGCCTGTTGCACGGCGTGCAGAACGGTGTCGTTGTAGCGCTCGACCGCCTCGTCGAGCTGCGCCTCCGAGCCGCGGTATTGCGCGCGCAGGCGTCCGCCGTCGAACAGCGGCAGCGAGATGAAAGGGCCCGCCCCATAGCCGCGAGCGCTCCATTCAACGAGGTTGTGCATGCCGAGCGCCCCGATGCCGGCGAGCGCACGCAGACTCACGCTCGGATAGAACGCGGCTTTCGCGGCCTGGCGTTGCGCATCGCTGGCCTCGACCTGAAGTCGTGCGGAAAGCACATCCGGCCGGCGCGCGAGCAGATTGATCGGCAGGGCCTGGGGTACGGGTAACGCGGCTTCGACGTTCAGAGCCGGCGGCTGGATCGTGTCATAGGAAGCGGCCCCCTGACCGGTGAGCGCGGCGAGCTCATGCACCGCGAGGACAGCGGCGGCTTGCGATTGCTCGCGAGCGACGCGCGCCTGCGGCAGCTCGCCTTCCGCCTGGCGCAGCTCGAGCTGCGTGTCGAGCCCAGCGGCCACGCGCCGACGCGTGATGCTCACGATATTCTCGCGCTGAGCCTCGGAGCGCCGCGCGATGTCGGCGAGCGCCTCCTCGCGGTAGACCTCGATATAGGCCTGCGTGATGGCACCCGCGAGCAGGAGGCGGGCGCTTTCCAGATCCATGCGTGAGGCCTCGGTCAGAGCCTGCGCGCTGTGCACGGCATCGGCCTGACGTCCCCAGAAGTCGAGATCCCAGCCGAGGCTCGCTCCGGCCTGACCCATCCAGAAGGTATGTCCCGCATACGGGGGTGGGATCAAGTAATTCTGCGGGGCGCGCTGATACAGCGCGCTCGCGGAGAGCGTCGCCGAGGGCCCCAGGCCCGCCTGCGCGACCTGCGTTTGACTCAGCGCCTGCGCGATGCGTGCCCGGGCCTGTGCGAGCGAGGGACTCTCCTTGAGTCCGGTGCGAATCAGCCGATCGAGCTGCGGGTCCTCAAAAGTGCTCCACCAGTCCTGCGCGCTCGGTGCCGCAGGCCCGCCCGTGAGGCCCACCTGTTCGCCCGACAGGGCGTGCGGATGCGTGGATTCCCGCGGGGGTAGAACGCAGCCGCTCAACAGCAGGCCCGCGATGATCAATGCTGGAAGGTTGCGCATGATGTTCCTCGAGCCGTGACAGGCAGACCCTCGAGCCATGAGAGGCACACCCTCAAGCCGTGACAGGCGCGCCGGCGGATTCAGTGATCGCCTGCGCGCGGTCGTTGAGCTTGCCGAGCAGCCGCATGAGCTCCTCGAACTCCACGGTGCTGAAGTCCTCGAGCACCCGGTTGAGCTGCTCGATGACGAGCGGGACCAGCTCCTCGATCGCCTTGCGTCCGGCCGCGGTCAGCTCGAGCTCGACCGTGCGCCGATCACGCTTGCTGCGGGTGCGCTCGAGCAGGCCACGGTCCGCCATCTGGTCGATCACGCGGGTCAGTGCGCCGCTGTCGTGACGATACCGCAGGCAGATGTCCTTCGGACTCACGGCGATGCCATCTCGCAACCACACGAGAATCACGTACTGCAAGTAAGTGAAGCCGCGCGCCTCGAGCGCCGGCTCGAGCAGGCCCATCATCAGCGAATTGGCACGCTTGATGAGGTAGCCGATGCTGCGCTGCGCCTTGTAGTTCGACTGCGTGTAATGCTGCTTCGACATTTAATGCCCCGGCATTTACTGCTTTGGCAGACATTGTATCCGGCAGCGAACCCTTGTCAACCGGTGCGTGAAATGCGCTAAGAATCAGTGGGTTGCTACGCGGCTGCGACCGCGCCGTCCGGAGGGAATCCGATCCTCGATGGGCGTCATGAGAGTACGGCTCCTTGTCGGGCGAGCTCATCCATCACCTCGCGCACCGCCCGGGCGGCGATCTCCACCATGGCATCGACATCGGCGCGCGTCGCGATCAGGGGCGGCGCGAATCCGAGCGCATCGGACTGAGGCATCGCGCGCGCGATGAGACCGCGCTGGCGCGCGGCTGCCGAGATGCGCGCCCCGACCTTGAGATCGGCGGGGAAGCGGCGCTTGCGCGCCGGATCGGCGACGAACTCGATGGCGGCCAGCATGCCGATCCCGCGCACCTCCGCGACGATCGGCCCATCCGAGAACGTCGCGCGCAACCGCTCGAGCAAGTAGCCACCCACCTCCCGCGCATTGTCCGCGAGTCGCTCCCTCTCGAGGATGTCGAGCGCGGCATTCGCCGCCGCGGCGCCGAGCGGATGACCGGAGTAGGTGAATCCGTGGTTGAAGGGGCCGACGCGCTCGGCGGCTTCATCCATCACGCGATATACCTTCTCGCCGACCAGTGCGCCTGAGAGCGGCGCATACGCCGAGGTCAGTCCCTTCGCGATCGAGACCAGATCGGGCTCGAGTCCATAAAGGTGGGAGCCGAAGGGCGTGCCGATCCGCCCGAATCCCGTGATCACCTCATCGGCGATCAACAGCACCTCGTACTTGCGCAGCACCGCCTGAATCGCCTCCCAGTATCCCTGCGGCGGCGGGATGATGCCGCCCGTGCCGAGCACGGGCTCGCCGATGAAGGCGCCGATCGTCTCCGGCCCCTCGCGAACGATCATCGCCTCGAGCTCCGCCGCGCGCCGCGCCGAGAACTCGCGCTCGCTCTCGCCGGCCTCGGCACCCCAGTAATGATGGGGTACGCCGGTGTGCAGGACCATCGGCAGCGGCAGGTCCATGTGCTCATGATAGAAGCCGATGCCGGTCATCGAGCCCGACATCACGCTGCTGCCGTGATAGCCGCGCTCGCGCGAGATGATCTTCTTCTTGCGCGGCTGGCCGCGCAGGTTGTGGTAGTACCAGACGAGCTTGGCCTGCGTCTCGTTGGCATCGGAGCCGGACAGGCCGTAGAACACCTTGCTCATGCGGCCGGGCGCCATCGACACGAGCCGGTGCGAGAGCACCGCGAGCTCGTCGGTGGTATGCGCCGCGTAGGAATGATAGTAGGCGAGACGATGCGCCTGACGGGCGATCGCCTCGGCCACCTCCGTGCGCCCGTAGCCGATGTTCATGCAGTAGAGCCCGGCGAAGCCGTCGATGTACTCATTTCCCTGAGCATCGCGAATGCGGATGCCCTGGGCGGTCTCGACGATGGTCGGATCGCCGGCTTGACCGGTTGCGTAGCTGTGCAGCTGGGTGATCGGGTGCAGCACGCTCGCCCGATCGTAGGCGGCGATCTGATCCAGCGACTCCGGTTCTCTCATGGGCGGGTTCTCCAGTACGATGGGATGGTGAGCATTGATCGCAGGGGCGAGCGAACCGGGTCATCGAGGGGTGGGGCATGAGCGGCAGTCGCTGGCGCAAGCAAGGCATCCGGGTGATCCGGTCGGATGAGCTCGATTCGGCCACCGCGCAGACGCTCGGAATGCTGCGTCGCGCGGCCGTGACCACCGAGCGCACCGGCGCGACCAAGCTGTGGGCGGGCACGGTCACGATCGAGGCGAAGGCAAAGACCGGCGCGCATCATCATGGCGATCTCGAAAGCGTCATTTACGTGGTCAACGGGCTCGCTCGGCTCAGGTGGGGCGACCGGCTCGAGTTCGTCGCCGACGCGGGCCCGGGTGATTTCATCTATGTCCCGCCCTATGTACCGCACCAGGAGATCAATGCGAGCGAGGAGCTGCAATTGCATTGTGTGCTCGCGCGCAGTGGCCAACAAGGGCTGGTGGTCAATCTCGACATCGATCCGGTGGAGGTGCCCGAGCTGGTGCGCTGGGTCGATGATCTGCACCGCTGAGCGGGGGGTCCATGGTCGTGGCGACGCACATGCTCACGGTACGAACCGCTCGGCGGGGTCTCGTCGAGATCACCCGCGAGATCTCGGGCTGGCTCGAGGCTCGGAGGGTCTCGAGCGGATTGCTCAACGTCTTTTGCACGCACACCTCCGCATCGCTCCTGATCCAGGAAAACGCCGCACCCGAGGTGCGCGCCGACCTCGAGCGTTTCTTCGAGCAGCTCGCGCCGGAGGATCCGAAGCGCTATGCGCACGATGAGGAGGGACCCGATGACATGCCCGCGCATCTGCGCACCGCGCTCACTCAGGTGAGCCTGGTCATTCCCGTGCTCGAGGGCCGGCTCGCGCTCGGCACCTGGCAGGGCATCTACCTGTTCGAGCATCGGCGCCGCCCGCATGAGCGGCGCATCGTCCTACAGTTGCTCGGCGAGTGAGGCGCGCGCGCCGGCCGGGGGTCAAAGTTTTGGTAAGATTCCAATCACCTGGATTGAGGAGCGGGAACATCGACTGGTTGCGAACGTGCTCAGGGGTCCTTCTGAGCGGCTTGCTGGCGCCCTGCGCATTCGCCACGGTCTTCGATCGACCGCCCGACGATGCGGCCGTGATCGGCCAGGACGAGCACATTCAATCGAAGTACGAGGACACGCTCCTCGACATCGCGCACCGTTATAGCCTGGGTTACGAGGAAATCCTGCGCGCCAACCCCGGCGTCGACATGTGGTTGCCGGGCGAGGGAACGGACATCCTGCTGCCCGGACGTCGCATCCTGCCGCCGGGCCCGCGCGAGGGCATCGTGATCAATCTGCCCGAGCACCGCCTCTACTACTATCCGAAAGCGAAGCGGGGCCAGAAGCCGGTGGTCTACACCTATCCGGTGAGCATCGGGCGCATGGACTGGCAATCACCCCTCGGCGAGACCTTCGTCATCGCCAAGGAGAAACATCCGAACTGGTATCCGCCCGAGTCGGTGCGCAAGGAGCATGCCGCCAACGGCGATCCGCTGCCGAAGATCGTGCCGCCCGGACCCGACAATCCGCTGGGTGAATACAAGATGCGCCTCGCGGTGGGCAACGGGACCTACGAGATTCACGGTACCAACAATCCGGTCGCGGTCGGTCTTGCGGTGACGCACGGCTGCATCCGCATGTATCCCGAGGACGTCGATGACCTGTTCCATCGCGTCAGCATCGGGACGAAGGTATGGCTGCTGAATGAGCCGGTCAAGGTGACCTACGTGGAGGGCGAGCTCTACGTCGAGGCGCATCCACCGGTGGATAGCGAGGGACAGACGATCGCCCCCGATCTGGGCCTGCTCTCGCAGAAGCTCGAGCGTCTGCTCGGCGACAAGATCGTCGCGATTCACTGGGATTTTGCGCGCGAGGCTCTGCAGGCGGCGACCGGCATGCCGACGCTCGTGGGCCTCGAGGCCAATTTCGATCCGACGGCAGCCCCCGCGCCCCCGCAGGCCTCGGCGAATCAATAGGCCGCCGCGCGCGGCGCCCACTCCACAGAGATCCCATGGGCTTCGATGCACGCGCCGCGGGGTTCAGGATGCCGGCCGAGTTCGAGCCGCACGCAGCGACCTGGCTGGCATGGCCCACGCGACGCGAGCTCTGGGGCGAGCACTTCGAGGAGGTGAAGCGGGACTATGCGCGCCTCGCGCGGGCGATTGCCGCTGCCGAGCCCGTCTACATGGTCGCGTGCGCGGCCGATGTCGCCGCGGCACGCGCGCTCTGTGGTGCGTCCATCACGGTCGTCTCGTTGCCGATCGATGATTCCTGGACACGCGACTCGGGCCCGATCTTCCTCACGGATGCGGCGGGACGGCTCAGGGCGACGAGCTGGCGCTTCAATGCCTGGGGCGGGAAGTTCTCCTCCTACGCGCGCGATGCGGCGCTTGCCGCGGCCATCGCGGAGTATCTGCGCGTGCCGCTCGCGACCGCGGAGATCACACTCGAGGGAGGCGGTATTCTCTCGGACGGCCGCGGCACGATCTTTGCGACCGAAACCTGCATACTCAACGAAAATCGCAATCCCGGCCTGAGCAAGCAAGGCGCAGAGCGCGAGATGCGGCGCATGCTCGGTGCGGCCAAGATCGTGTGGCTGCCGGGCGATCCGCTCGAGACCGGCACCGATGGGCATATCGACGGCCTGTTCGCGCTCTCGGCCCCCGGCAAGGCGCTGCTCGAGACGACGCCTGATCCCGCGGATGAGCGCTACCGCATCCTCGAGGAGAATCGCCGGGCGCTCGAGCTCGCGCGCGATGCCGAGGGCCGGGCGATCGAGTTCGCGCTCATACCCGAGCTGCCGCGCAGCGCGGCGCCCGCGCCGTCCTACTGCCGCTCCTACGTGAACTTCTACATCGCCAATGGCGTCGTGCTCGCGCCCACCTACGGACACGCACTCGATCAGGAAGCGGCGCGGGTGCTGCGAAGGGCCTTCCCGGATCGGCGCGTGATCGAGCTGCCGATCGGCCACATTGCCCGCGGCGGCGGCGGCTTTCACTGCGTGACGCAGCAGCAGCCGCTCTCCGCCGCTTAGCGCGACCTCTCCGAGCGGGCGCTGTCGCTACGGTGCGCGCGACTGACGCGCGGCCTTGGCCCGAGACACCGCGGACTCGTACTCCGAGTCCGCTTGCGCCTGGCACGGCGCACGCGCCGCCGGCTCGAGCAGCTGACATTTCTGGAGCGCAACCTTGTGATCCCCATCGGCCTGCGCCATGGCGACATCGAAGGTGCCCGTGACGCGGGCTTGTGCGACGGTGCGCGAGTCCCCGCCCGAAACCTTGGCGGCGCTGCGCACGTCCTTGCGAGCCTCGGCCTGCGCCTGCTCGATCTCGCGCCGCGCGTCCTGCTGGGCGGAGGCCACGTCCGCGGGCGTCACTTCCTTCTCGTGATGCCGGTGGCAACCGCTCAGGGCCAGGAGCACCAGAAGAGCGCCGGCGAGCCTGCGCGCCGGCGGCGTCGGGGTCGACGAAGCCGAACGGCCGCGGCGGATACGCTCCTGCATGCTGCGCTGGATCGGCCGCATTTCCTGCCTTGTCATGAGGGGCCTCGCAGCATTCAGGATAGCGCCCGCCGCGGCGGGCGTCGATGCGCCACTGGCATAATGCGCGTGATCCCACTCGCCCGAGAAATGCCCATGCAGCCGACCCACCCGCGCGAGCGTGTCCGCTCCTTCTGTGAACGCTTTGGACTCCGAGCGCCGATCCTGCTCGGTCCAATGGCCGGGGCGAGCGCGCCCGCACTGTCGATCGCCGTTGTTCGCGCAGGGGGTCTCGGGGCGTGTGGCGCCCTGCTGCTCGAGCCGTCCGCGATGAAGGCATGGGCCGCCGAGGTGCGCGGCGCGACACGAGGTCCCTTTCAGATCAACCTGTGGATGCCGGATCCGCCGCCCGTGCGCGATCCGGCGCACGAGGACGCCGTATGCCGGTTCCTCGCCCAGTGGGGACCCGAGGTCACCCGCGCGGCGGGCGATGTCGTGCTCCCGGACTTCGAAGCGCAATGTGCGACGCTCCTCGACATCGCACCGCCGATCGTCTCCTCGGTGATGGGGCTGTATCCGGCCTCCTTCGTGCAGGCGTTGAAAGCGCGCGGCATCGCCTGGTTTGCCAACGTCTCGACGCTCGCCGAGGCGCGCGCCGCCGAGGCGGCCGGCGCCGACGCGATCGTGGCGCAGGGAATGGAGGCGGGCGGTCATCGCGGATGCTTCGATGCGACGCGTGCCGAGTCGGAGATGGTCGGCCTCATCGCGCTCGTGCCGGCGATCGCCGACGCAGTGCGCATTCCGGTGGTCGCGACCGGCGGGATTGCCGATGGACGGGGCATTGCGGCCGCGCTCATGCTGGGCGCGAGTGCCGTGCAGATCGGCACCGGCTTTCTGCGCTGTCCCGAGGCACAGATTCCCGCGGCGTGGGCCGATGCTCTGGCGCGCACGGCGCCCGAGGACACGCGGGTGAGCCGGGTCTTCAGCGGCCGCGCCGGACGCAGCATCGCGACGGCATACGTCCGGGCGGCCACCTCGCCGCACTCGCCGCCGCCCGCGCCTTATCCTGTGCAGCGCGGGCTCACGGCCGCCCTGCGCGAACGGGCGGCGCGCACGGGCGATGTCGAGCGGATGCAGGCCTGGGCGGGACAGTCGGCGGGCCTCGCTCGGGCCGAGCCGGCGTCAGCTCTGCTCGAAGCTTTGTGGCGTGATGCCGCGACGTTGCTCGGTGAAATGGCAGAGCGCTAGAGTCGCCTTTCGGGTCTGCGCGTCTTTCGAGTTCCGCGCATCCTGCGTCTTTTCCGTTACGTACGCACCAGGAGCTTTTTATGCCGCACGCGATCCGTTTTCACGCCACGGGCGGTCCCGAAGTGCTTCGTTGGGAAGAGGTCGAGGTGGGCGAGCCCAAGGCCGGCGAGGCGCGCATCCGCCACACCGCGGTCGGCGTCAACTTCATCGACATCTACTATCGCACCGGTCTTTATCCCGCGCCGCTTCCGAGCGGCCTGGGTAGCGAGGGTGCGGGCATCGTCGAGGAGCTCGGCGCGGGGGTGACGGGACTCGAGCGCGGCGATCGCGTCGCCTACGGCTTTGCGCCGCTCGGGGCCTATGCCGAGGAGCGGCTGATCCCGGCCGATCGGCTGGTCAAGCTGCCCTCCGGCATCGATGATCAAAAGGCAGCGGCGATGATGCTCAAGGGGCTCACCGCTCAGTACCTGCTGCGTCAGACCTATCGGGTGAAGCGCGGCGATACGATTCTTCTGCACGCGGCTGCGGGTGGTGTCGGCACGATTCTCTCGCAATGGGCGCGCCATCTCGGCGCGACCGTCATCGGAACCGTCGGCAGCGAGGAGAAGGCGAAGCTTGCGCGCGCGAACGGCTGCGAGCACGTGATCAACTATGCGCGCGAGGATTTCGTCGCGCGCGTCGTCGAGATCACGCAGGGACGCAAGGTGGCGGTCGTTTACGACTCCGTCGGCAAGGACACCTTCCTCAAGTCGCTCGACTGCTGCGCGCCGCTCGGCCTCGTGGCGCTCTTCGGTCAATCCTCGGGGGCGGTCGAGCCCTTCAACCTCGGACTGCTCGCCGCCAAGGGCTCGCTGTTCGTCACGCGTCCGACGCTGGGCACCTACGCGGCGGGGCGTGAGGCGCTGAGCGCGATGGCGCGGGAGCTCTTCGAGGTGGTGGCGTCGGGGGCGGTCAAGATCACGGTGAATCAGACCTACAAGCTCGAGGATGCGGCGCGCGCGCAGCGCGATCTCGAGGCGCGTCGCACAACCGGCTCGACGGTGCTCACGCTGTAGAATATCGGGGGCTGCCTCCCGCCCTGTAGGTCGCCGGGGGCCGCCCGCCGCGCGCTCGTTTCAATCGGACGACAACCTGCGCGCCGGCAAAGGGCACACACAGGGGTCCTCATTATTTGAGCGAGTGTCATGCCTATCGATCGCCGGTTCGGGTTCGCCTTCAGTGTGGCCGTGCTCCTCGCGGCCTGCGCAGGCAACGGCGAGGGTCTCGATCAGAACGGCAATCCGATCGGGTCCGGCGGGTCGGGCGGGTCGGGCGGGTCGGGCTCCGGAGCGGTCACGGCCGACCTTCAGTCGATCGAGGAGCACGTCTTCACACCCATCTGCTCGAAGTGTCACATCGGCGGGAGCGCCCCGGAGGGCCTCGAGCTCGATGCGGATCATGCCTATCAGGATCTCGTCGGTGTCCCGAGCAGCGAGCAACCGAGCGTGCTGCGTGTGAAGCCCGGGGATCCTGACTTGAGCTACATGGTGCAGAAGATCGAGGGTGCGCCCGGCATCGTGGGGTCGCAGATGCCGCTCGGCGAGGCGCCGCTCCCCGCCGCCACCATTGCGGCCATTCGCCAGTGGGTTGCGAATGGCGCGCCGAACGTGTCCACGGGCGCCGTGATGTCGCAGGTCTTCGAGCTGCGCAGCACGAGTCCCGCTCGCGGCGCCACGGTCGCTCCACCCGTGCGGCAGATCGTCATTGCCTTCACGCACGAGTTCGACGCGACGCTCGTGAACGACACGACCGTGTGGCTCGAGCGCGCAGCCTCTCCGGATGCGACGCGGCCGGCATCCGCGGAGGACGCGGGCGCGGATGAGCCGGTGCAGCGGATCGCGGTGAGCCTGATGCTCAACCGGCACAATCCGGCCACCCTCATCGTGCGGCCTCTCGAGCCGCTCGCGCCGGGTCGCTATCGCCTGAGGTTGCGCGGCAGCGGGGGTGCGGCTCTCGCCGATCTTGGCGCGTCGACCCTGCAAGGCGATCGAACGATCGTGTTCACGGTGGGTGCGCCATGAGGCGCCTGCTCCTCGGGCTGCTCGCCGTCGCGGGCCTGATCGCGGGCGCCCTCCGGCCGGCCGTCGCCGAGCCGTACCTCGCCGTGCAATTCGGCATGAAATGCAATCAGTGTCACGTCAATCCGACGGGCGGCGGGCTGCGCACGACCTTCGGCGATGTGCTCGCACAGACCGTGATTCCCGCCGAGCACCTCGACACCGGCGCCGCTCCGTGGACCGGCGAGCTCGGCACCCGGTATCTGCGCGCGGGCGGCGATCTGCGCTTCGATGCGCAGGCGACGCAGGTGCCGCACAGCGCCTCGGTGCAAGAATTCTCGCTCGAGCAGGCACGCGTGTATCTCGAGGCGAACGTCATTCCGGATCGCCTGCTCGCGTACATCGATGAGCAGGTGGCTCCTGGGGGCTCGCTCAATCGCGAAGCCTATGTGCTGTTCTGGACCGCATCGCATGACTGGTACGTGAAGGCCGGCCAGATGTATCTGCCCTTCGGCTTGCGGCTGCAGGACCAGAGCGCCTTCGTGCTGACGACTACCGGCATCAACATGACGACGCCCGATCAGGGCGTCGAGCTCGGGTACGAGCACGGTGCGTGGGATGCGCAGCTCGCGGTCAGCAACGGCACCGCCGGAGGTGCGGTGAAGAGCGACGGCAAGCAGTACAGCTTGAACGCCGCTTATGTGCACTCGGCGTGGCGCCTGGGGCTGGCCGCAAACGAGAACAATCAAGCTTCGGGCGCCAAGCGCGCGGAGGGTGTCTTCGGCGGCTTGCGCCTGGGGCCCGTCTCGTGGCTCGCGCAGGCGGAGATCACCGACGATCGCAGCATTCCGAATGGACAGGGCAAGCAGCTCGCGACTCTGCTCGAGGCCGACTGGCTGATCGCGCGTGGCCACAATCTCAAGATCACCGATGAGTTTCTGAATCCGAATCGCGCCGTGCCCAATGGCGAGCAGACCCGCTGGAGCGTGGTCTACGAGCTCACGCCCATCCAGTTTGCACAGCTGCGAGCGGGCTTTCGCCGCAACGACGGCATTCCGCAGGACAACCTCGAGCACCAGCGGCTCTACTTCATCGAGCTGCACGGCTACTTCTGAACGCGCCCGGCGGATGCGTGACTCGCATCGCATGCGTCGTAGCCATCGCATGCGTCGTAACCGCAGCGCGACTCGAGGGCACTTACCCGTCGAGAACCAGCAACCAGCAACTCGGTGGAGAACATGATGTTTGGATCGACGGGAATACTCGTGCGCTATGCGCCTCGACTGCTGCTCGCGACGGCGCTGCTCACGCTCGTCGCCTGCGGCGGGGGCGGTAGCGGCGGTTACGGCGGTAGCGGCGGCAGCAGCAGTGGCAGCAGCAGTGGCGGCAGCAGTGGCGGCGGTTACGGCGGGGGCGGCGGGGGCGGCGGCACCACGAGCGCCACACCCTACTCGATGACGGCGCTCGTCTCCAACGGGGTCGTCTCGGCGGTCACCAAGGACTCGAACCTCGTCAATCCCTGGGGCATCGTCTTCGCGCCCGGCGATGCGGTGTGGATCGCGAACAACGGCTCCAACACCTCGACCCTCTATGACGGCGATGGCAACATGATCCCGCTCACCGTCGCGATCCCACCCGGCTCGAACGGTCCGGCCAATCCGACCGGCATCGTGGCCAACAGTGGCGCGGGTTTCGTCGTGACCTCGGGCGCCCAATCGGCGCCGGCCGCATTCCTGTTCGCGGGCGAGGCGGGTACCCTCGCGGGCTGGGCGCAATCCGTCGATCAGACGAACGCGATCACGGCCTACGATGACGGCGCGGGCGGCGCAGTCTACAAGGGTCTTGCGATCGCAGCCGACTCGAGCGGAGCGCTGCGCCTCTATGCGACGGATTTTCGCAACAACAAGATCGACGAGTTCGATCCCACGTTCACCAAGGTGAAGGCGGCCGGTGGGTTCGTCGACTCCTCGCTGCCCGCAGGCTATGCGCCGTTCGGCATCCAGGCCCTCACCGTGGGGGGCCAAACGCTGCTGTACGTGACGTACGCGAAGCAGCAGTCGCCCGCCAATCAGGTGGTCGGCGCGGGGCTCGGTCTAGTGGACGTCTTCGACACTCAGGGCAACCTCAAAACTCATCTCATCACGGCCGGCGGACAGCTCAACGCGCCGTGGGGTCTCGCGCTCGCGCCGGCGAATTTCGGCACCTACAGCGGCAACTTGCTGGTCGGCAACTTTGGCGATGGCTGGATCAACGCCTTCGATGCCAGCACCGGCGCGTTCAAGGGCACGATCGCCGATTCGAACGCAACACCGATCGCCAATAAGGGGTTATGGGCCATCGCTTTCGGAAACGGCGCCAACCATCAGCCGACGACCACCCTGTTCTTCTCGGCGGGACTCGACGCGGAGGCGGATGGTGTTTACGGCCGCATCGACCTCGGTGCGACCCCGCCCGACCTCACGCCGCCGACGGTGAGCATCAGCGCACCCGCGGCGAATGCGACGGTGAGCGGCACGGTGACGGTGACGGCGAGCGTGACGGACAAATCCGCGATTGCCAGCGTCACCTTGAAGGCAGGCACGAGCACCATCGCGACGGTGACGACCTCGCCCTACAGCGCGAGCTGGAACACGACGTCCGTGGCGAACGGCCCGGTCGAGATCACGGCCACGGCAACCGATGCGGCCGGCAACAGCGCCCTCTCGGCGCCGGTCACGGTGACGGTCGACAACCAGGCGCAGCCCGCGGTCACCTTCAGCGAGCTGCAGTCGCAAATCTTCACGCCGATCTGCTCGGTCTGTCACACCGGCAACGGCACCTCGCTCCCGGGCTCGATGAACCTCACCGCAGGTCACGCCTATGCCTCGATCGTGAACGTCGCAAGCGTCGAGCAGCCGGGCTTGAAGCGCATCAACCCGGACAATCCGACGAGCAGCTATCTGGTCCTCAAGATCGAGGGCGCGCCGGGCATCTCGGGAGCGCGCATGCCCTTCGGTGGACCGTACCTTTCCCAGTCGACCATCAATGAGGTCATCAGCTGGGTCGAGGAGGGTGCGCCTAATAATTGACGGGCCTCCTGGCCCGGAGAGAGCCGGAGGCGCTTGAGGCCCCGGCTCTCTTGTTTTCCTGCCCGCGTTCTCTCTCTCACCTGGACTCGGTGAGCTCGATCTCGATGAAGCGAAACTCGAAATCGTTCGCGTTGATGACGTTGTGTGCGACGCCACGCTCGCGAGCGTAGGAGACGCCGGCCTCGAGCTGCGCCTCGCGCGTCGATGCCGCTTCCTCGAGTCGCAGCACGCCGCTCGTGATCGGCACGACGATGTAATCGTGGGCATGAACGTGAAAGCCCGTCTCGGCGCCCGGCGCGAACCGCCATTCGGTGACCGTGACGCGCTCGGTGCGCACCTGCACGATCGCGCTCGCTTTGAGGGTCATCGATTCCCCGCTCAGCCGCCTACCGCAAGCCCGGCTCTCAGCTTTGCTTGTCCCAGACCTCGGTGAAGGGCTCCTTGCCCTCGCCGTTGGTTCCCTTCATATAAAGCGCTTGTCCGTCCTTCGCCACCCGATAGCGCTCGATCGAGAGCATCTTGTCCTTCTTTTTCTCCACCAGCTTGAAGGTGGTCGGACCGGTCTTCGTGAGGGCGACCGTGAGCCCATCGACGAGCGTCGGACCGCTGCACCCGTGATCCTTGCCGTCCCATCGGGCCTGGCAGCTCGCCTTGATCGCAGAGATGGTCAAGGTGACGTCATCGCCGTCGGTCTTGATGCTGATCGAGTTCGGCGAGCTCAGCTTGACCTGCGTGCTCTTCCAGCCGCCGACGATGCCCTCACCGGGTGCGGTGCGCGTGTAGGTGGTGAAGTCATCGAACGCATCGCCGTTCGGTTTCGTGCCCTTCGACTCAATGGTGAGGGTGTGGCCGTCGGCGGCCACCTTCCAGGTACTGGTGCTGAGCAACGTACCGCGCAGTTTCACCGTGGAGGTGTAGGAGCCGTCAGCGCCCTTCACGAAGGATTGATCCTGGCCCATGGGGGTCGTGATCGAGCTGCCGTCGGGCTTGAAGGTGTAGGTCTGGTCGGAGTCGGTGTACTTGAGAGCGCCGTTGCCGGCATCCTCGATCGTCATGGTATCGCCGGCGAGATTGCTTTTCGCCGCGTTGAGCTTCCAGGTGCCATCGAAGGGGCTTTGTGCAAAGGCCAGCGAGCTCGCGCAGCAACAAGCGACGAGCGCCAGAAACGGTGCTTTCGACGACATGATGTCTCCCTTGGGATTGTTGCTCGAAAGCACGATTATCCGCCGCGCCTCGCGGCGGGTGCAACGAGTCGACAAGCGGCCGGTCGGCGCCATGGCCAAATCGGCGAACCGGCGGCGGGTCGCCGAGCCAGCAGGTCGCCGAGCCAGCAGGTCGCCGCGTCAGCGAGTCGCCGAGTCAGCGGGCCGCTGCGATGAGCTCGAGCACGGCGGTGCGCGCACCCGCCCCATGCACCGGCATGGCGAGCACGTCGCCCGGTCTCGCCCATTCGAGCACGCGGCGGGCCGCCTCGAGCTCGCTCGCGGCGAACAGGAGCGATGAGTCGGGCACGCCGAGGCGCCGCAGCTCCGCGGCGAGAATCCCGGGCACCTCGCCCACGGCGCGCCCCCGCAGATGCGCCTCGTTTTCCTTGATGACGATGAGATCGGGGCGAAAGTGCGCGGCGACCCGCGCGAGCTCCTCGATGTCCGCATCGAGGCGATTGCCGGCCGTCCCGAGCAACACCGCGAGGCGCGAGGGGTCCCTGCGCAGCCGTGCGGCGACCGCGAGGAAGCCGCGCAAGCCGTCGGGGTTGTGCGCATAGTCGAGGAGCGCGGTGGCGCCGCGCACCGTGTAGCGCATCAGCCGTCCGGGGTTGTCCACGGCGCTCGATCCGAAACGTGCGAACACGGCTCGCAGCGTCGCCGGCGCGATGCCGAGGGCGGCGGCCGCGAGCGCTGCCGCGGCGAGATTTGCCACGTTGTAGCTTGCGAGACCCGCAAGGGTGAGCGGCATCTCCTCGATCGATCCGAGATCATGGCGGCTCTCGTGCCACGCGAGCTGCAGCCGCCCGCTGCTCACCGCGCAGCTCGCTGTCGCGCACTCCGCGCACGCGTCCGATGTCGCACTGAACCAGGCGAGAGCCGGGGTTGCGCCGTAGCGCACCTTCAGCTCGCCGACCTGCGCGCGCAGAGCGGCATCGTCGGCATTGAGGATGAGCAGGCCGTCGGGCGCGAGCGCCGCGGCGACCGCGAGCTTCACGCGCGCGAGAGCCTCGAGGTCATGAATGCCGTATTCGCCAAAATGATCTGCGCTCACGTTCGTGACGACCGCAGCCCGCGCGTGCTCGACCGTGATGCCCCGGCGCAGGATGCCGCCGCGTGCGGTTTCCAGAACGGCCGCCTGGATGCCTGTCTCATCGAGCACCCGGCGCGCACCGGCCGGACCCGAGTAATCCCCCTGCTCGACCGCCTGCTCATCGATGAACACGCCTTCGGTGCAGTTGTAACCCGTGTGCCAGCCGTGCGCGCGCGCGCAGGCCGCGATGAGGCGAACGGTGGTCGTCTTGCCGTTCGAGCCGGTGACCAGCACGGTGGGCACGTCGTGAATTCCGTCCCAGGGGATCTGCTCGGTGGGCGGTGGCGATCCGAGGTGCACGGCGTGGAGACCGGCGCCGCTGCCGAGCACGAGGCGCGATTCCTCGAGCCGGTGCGAGAGTCCGCGCCGCGCCGCCTGCTCGAGCACCGCTCGCAGCGCCGTGCGCCGCTCGAGCCGGGCTAGATGCTCGAAGCGGGCGAGTGCCTGCGCCTCCTCGAGAACCGGGTCGAGATCCGCACCCGCAGGAGCGACGCCCGCAGCGGCGTTGCGCGCATAGACGCGCAGGGCTTGCTCGAGGGCCGGGGCGCGCGCGGGGTCGCGCTCGATGAGCGTCGCGATGAGCGCCCACTCGTTGATCTCGGTGGCGACGAACAGCGCATCCTCGGGGGCGCCGAGCGCGAGTGTGAGGCCGCTCGCGTGCGCTCGAGCCACCACGCGCGGCGCGGCCCAGCCTAACCGGTGCGCCGCCCGCTCGACGCGCGCGCGCCAGCCGCGGATGAGCGCGGCATCGCACGTCTCACCGATCACCTCGAGCGCGGCACCGGCGCCGCGGAAGTAGGGATTGCTTCCCAGAAGACGCCGGGAATCCTCGAACGGCACCATCGAGTGAGCGCCTAGTCCTCGCTCTCGGGCGCCAGACGAATGCCGCGCTCATCGCGGATCAGTCCCTCGAGATGCAGATCGAGCCGGGGCTCGGCGGGCGGTGCGCCGGCGGCCGGCGTGCCCGAGCCATTGGTGCGCGTCGCACTGGCGGGCGCAGCGGAGCGCGGCGCGGCGCCGGCTGCGTCTGCCGCCTGCGCGGCGCTCGGCTTGAACTTGGTGATCTGCTTCCAGGAGCGCACCAGCGCATCGGCGAAGATGACGAGCAGATCACCCGGCTGACCCATGCGCAGGGCCGCGTCCACCGCCTCCTGCTCATCGGGAATGATCGAAAGGGCCGCCTCGGGCACGCCCGCCGCGCGCAGCGCCTCGGCCTGGATGCGCGGAACCTCCTCCGGCGCGCGCTCGCGCAGCTGATCGTCGCGCCGGCAGATGTAATGGTCGAACCGACCGGCGACGGCGCGGGCGATGGCAATCAGGTCCTCGTCGCGTCGGTCGCCCGGGCCGGCGAGCACGACGATACGCCGGCCGGACACGTCGAGCCGACCGGCGAGATCGGCCACCATGCCGACGGCATGCGCGTTGTGGCCGTAGTCGAACAGCACCTTGAACGGATGCTCGTCGAACACGTTGAGACGTCCCGGGGCCTGAAAGAACGTCGAGTCGAAGGTGCGCAGCCCCTGGCGGATCGGCTCGAGCTTGATGCCGAGCGAGAAGGCGAGGGCGGCCGCGAACATCGCGTTTTGCACGTTGTGCGTTGCCCGGCCCTCGAGAGTCGCGGGAATGAGATGCGTCCACAGCAACGGGATGTGGCTGCCGTGATCATAGAGGGTGATCATCTGTCCGTTGACGCCGGCCTCGAGCGCGCAAGCCCGCCCGCCCGCGCGGATGTGCTCGCGCACGAAGGTGTGCTGTGGATTGAGCGTCACGTAGCACAGGCTTTTCGCCTCGGTGTAGCCCGACATCCTCAAGGTGAGCGGATCGTCGGCGTTCAGCACCGCACAGTCGGTCGCGACCTCGACCACGATGCGCTTGAGCTCGGCGAGCTGCTCGAGCGTGTCGATCCCTTTGAGGCCGAGATGGTCCGACTGCACGTTGAGGACCGCGCCGACGTTCACCTCGCGCACGCCCATGCCGGCGCGCAGCAGCCCGCCGCGCGCGGTTTCCAGGATCGCGATGTCGATCTGCGGATCCGCAAGCACCATGCGTGCCGAGACCGGACCGGTCATGTCACCGGCGACCGTGCGCTGGCCGTCGATGTAGACCCCATCGGTGGTGGTCAATCCCGGTGTATAGCCGCCCATCTTGGTGATGTGCGACAGCATGCGCGCGGTGGTCGTCTTGCCGTTGGTGCCGGTGATGGCGGCGATCGGTACGCGCGCGGGCGCACCCGGCGGAAACAGCATGTCGATCACCGGGCCGGCGACGTCGCGTGCCTTGCCCTCGCTCGGCGCCACGTGCATGCGAAAGCCGGGTGCCGCATTCACCTCGCAGATCCCACCGCCGATGGCGCGGTAGCTCTCGGCGATGTTCTTCGACAGGAAATCGACGCCCCCCACGTCGAGCCCGATGGCGCGCACCGCGCGCTCGGCCATCTCGCGATTGTCGGGATGGATGATGTCGGTCACGTCGGTCGCGGTGCCGCCCGTCGAGAGGTTGGCGGTCGAGCGCAGGTACACGATCTGTCCAGCCGCGGGGATGGAGTCCGCCGTGAGCCCTGCGTGCTCCAGCATCTTTTGCGCCTGTGCGTCGAGCTCGAGACGGGTGAGGACCTTCTCGTGCCCGACGCCGCGGCGCGGATCCTGATTGACGCGCTCGATGAGCCGCAGAATCGAGGCCTCGCCATCGCCCACCACATGGCCCGGGGTGCGCCGGGTCGCGGCCACGAGCTCGCCGTTGACCACCAGCAATCGATGATCGTCGCCTTCCAGAAACGTCTCGACGATGACCGAGCGTGAATGCTCGCGGGCCACCGCATAGCCGTGCGCGACCTCCGCCTCGCTCGTGAGCCGGATCGAGATGCCGCGCCCGTGATTTCCGTTGTAGGGTTTGGTGACCACCGGGAAGCCGATGCGCTGCGCGGCGCGCACCGCCTGGCGCTCGCTCTGCACCAGCTCCTGCTGCGGCACCGGCAGACCGAGGGTGGCGAGGATCTTGTTGGTCTCTTCCTTGTCGCTCGCCAGCTCGACCGCGATATGGGAGGTGCGGCTCGTGACCGTCGCCTGGATGCGCTGCTGAAATTTGCCGTGACCGAGCTGCACCAGGGATTGCTCGTTCAGGCGCAGCCAGGGGATCTGACGTTGCTCCGCGGCGCGCACCAGCGCGGCGGTCGAGGGGCCGAGCGCGCGGCGCTGAGCGAAGCGAATGAACTCATCGCGCGCGGCCTCCCAGCTCCAGTCGGGCGCGACCGCATCGGCGGGACGAAGCTCGGCGGGCAGGAGCGAGCAGAGCAGCTTCAGGCCGAGCTCGCCGGCCGCAATGCCCTCATCGCGCTGCGCGTATTCGTAGATGACCGTGTAACGGCCGGGCTCGCCGGCGCTGCGCGTCTTGCCGAAGGTCACTTCCTCGCCGGCCATGTTCTGCAGCTCGATCGCGACGTGCTCGAGCACGTGCCCGAGCCAGGTGCCCTCATCCTCACGCATGCGCCGGAAGAATCCGCCCGGCTCGCGGTACGAGCAGCCGTGCTCGGCAAGGCCGGGCAATGTGGTGGCGAGCGCATCGACGAACCGGGGGCCGAGACGGCCGGAGGGCCAGGCTTCGAGTGCACCGAGGTCGAGCTCGAGTCGAATCACGGGAAATCGGGCGTACATCGAAGGACCGACGTAAACGGATCGATCGAGAATGCGCATGGGCGTTTCCCTCCAGGCCCTCGTGCCCGGCCTTATTCTTTGGACGTGCCTCCCGGACCGGGGCTCGCGCGTCGTGTGTGCAGATTGAATGTCGCACCGGCGATCAGAATGTGCAACTTGAGGCCGAGCATGCACACCGGCTGCCCCTCGGTCGCCTCGGCCATGGACGAGTGGGTGATGTCCGCGGCATCGACCACCGTGACGCCGCCGCTGCCTTCGACCTCGATGGTCTCGTCGGGACCGATGAAGGCCGCCGTGTCCTCATCGAGGCCGATGCCGACGGCGAAGGGGTTATAGGCGAGGGCCGTGATGAGGCGGCCGAGCCGGTCGCGCTGCCGGAAGTGCTGATCGATGATGAAGCGGTTGGTGAGGCCGAGGCCCGGCGCGAGACGCACGCTGCCGGCGACGACCGAGGAGCCCTCATCGCCGAAGGCGATCATGTGCTCGCTCAGAATGCTGGCGCCCGCACTGGTGCCGCCGACCGCAACGCCGTATGCATTGCGGGTGCGGATGAGCTTGGCCACCGGTGTGCCGCCGAGCAGCGTCGACAAGCGCAGCTGGTTGCCGCCGGTGAAGAAGATACCGGTGGCTTGCTCGAGCCGGCGCAGCCGGCCGCTCTCCTGGCAATCGCGCCGCGTGTCGAAATCCATGACGAGCACCTCGGGAGCGCCGAGCTCGCGGAAGAGCTGCTCGTAGCGCGGTCCGGTCTCGTGCAGCCGGCTCGCTGTCGGTATGACGACGATGTGGGCCTCATCCCCGCCGGCGACGCGCACGAAGCGCTCGAGGATGTGGCGATCGTTCTCTTTGTTTTCCGCGCCGCCGATCGGCACGATCCAGCCGCGCGTTGCGCCTGCAGGTACTTTGCTCGGCATTCCGTATGCGCCCTCCTCGAGCGCGTCTTCGCTTCACCAGGGAGCATGATGACGGGTTGCGCACCGGCTGGGTAGCGCGCCGCGCCGACCGTGGGCGCCCCGTCACACACAGCGCGCGCGGGCGCGGGGCGTGCTGCGTGTCGACCGACATGACCTCGTCCCGAAGACTGACGGCCGGCTGCGCCCTGATGATGCCGGGTCGGCTCGTCTCGCTCGAGATCCGACGCGCCCGTTGCGCTCGCTGACAACGAAGCGAGTCATCCTGCCGCTTGGGAGACCCCGCCGCTCGATCGGAGCATGCACGCCCATGGGGGCTGTGCAAACAGCCGCGTCACTCATTGATCCATTGCATGCAGGTATCCAACCATGTCCAATCAATCCAACGGCCCCGGCGAGACGCCACGGCGCGGCGGCGCGGGCAACTTTGCCAACAACCCCGGCCGGGCCAGCGAGGCCGGGCGCAAGGGAGGCCAGGCCTCGAGCGGCAACTTCGCCCACGACCGCGAGCGGGCGAGCGCGGCAGGTCGCAAGGGCGGGCGCGTGTCGGGGGGCAACTTCGCCAATGATCCGGAGCGGGCCAGCGAGGCGGGGCACAAGGGAGGGCAAGCCTCGAGCGGCAACTTTGCCCACGATCCCGGGCGTGCGAGCGAGGCGGGGCGCAAAGGCGGGCACGCCTCGGGCGGCAACTTTGCGAACGACCGGGAACGCGCGAGCGAGGCCGGGCGCAAGGGGGCCGAGCATTCGCAGGGGGCTTCGCGCGGGCGCTAGATGCGTCGTTCGACGCGCGGCGCAAGGCCCGCGGGCGAGAACGACAGCCGCGAGGCGCTCGAGCAGCGCTCGCGCGAGCTCCTGCATCAGATGATGTAGAGCATGCTGAGGCGCGTCGTCGAGCTGCGGGCGACCTGCTTGCCGCGCGGTGCGGGCTCGCTGAGCGGCGCGGGCTCGGCGCTGGCGTGCTCGTGTTTCAGGCCCGCAGCGCACAGGCTGACGTCGCCGCTCTTCGTGTCGATGCGCACGCGGGCATGCGTATCGCCGCTCTTGAACGCAAGGCGCGACCCCGGTCCGTAGTGCGATTCGGTGGGGGCCGGGCCGAAGCAGCTGTCGATGCGACCGCCGAAGGTCTGCACATCGAAGTCCGCCTGCGGCGCCGCGGGAAAATCCAGATGAATGCTGCCGCTCACCGATTGGGCGTCGAGCTCGGCATCGGGCGCGAGGGCAAGCTGGACGCTCAGCTTGCCCGAGATGCTCTTGAAGCGGCCGCGCTCGAGCGAGGCGAGCGCGACCTTGACATCGCCGCTCACGGTGGCGACCTCGACCTCGCCCGAGCCCGCCTCGAGATCGACGTCGCCGTTGATCGTCTTCACCTCGACGTCGCGGCCCTCGCGCGCGCTCATGCGGACCGCCCCGTTGACCGTGTTCGCGCGCAGATTTCCGCCCACCGTGCCGCTCAGATTGCCGCCGATGGTGTGCAGGTTGGCATCGCCCGTGATGCCGCTCACCGTGAGGCTCGCATTCACGAGCGTGGCCGAGACGCTGCTGGCCGCCGGAACGTGGATCACGAGCTTCAGATCGTCGCGGTCGGACATCGAGCCCAACTGAGGCGTGACCCTGATGCGCGTGTGATCGCCGCTCGTCGTCACCTCGATCCGAGCCGCATCGCTGCTGCTCGTGCCGGTGACCTCGACCTCGGGTCGATTCCAACCCGACAGCTCGATCGTGCCCTGAAGGTCGAGGATCTCGACGGCGCCGCGCGGATCGGCCGGGCGACGCTCCTGGATCGTGCGATCCGCGAGCGCGGCCGAGCCGGGGATGAGGGCCAGGGCGAGCATCAGCGGAGCGAGGCGAGAAGTGCCGCCGCGCGTGCAGATGCGCGCGGGCGAGCTCGAAGGTGTATCGGTGATCATGGGGTCAGTTCCTTGCCAGCGTGGGTTGAGTGCCCGTGACGACGTCGTCGTACAGGTCGAATTCGTCGTGCCAGCTGCTCTCGAGGAGATGCTGGAGCACCGGATTTTCGGGGTGCGCAGCCAGCTCGCGCCGCAGATCGGCGCGCGCGGCGCGGATTTGCTCGAGGTTCGCGGCGATCGCGCGGCGCGCCCCCGGATCGAGCCGGGCCACGCGCTCCGCAAAGGTCTTCTCGAGGGCCGCGCGCGTGCGCTGATAGCGCGGATCACGCGGCTCATCGAACGCGCTCTCGCGGCCTGCGGCGCTCTGTGTGAGGTCGGGCGTGCGCCGCTCGTGCGGGCGCAGCTCGGAACGTTCCTGCCATAACATCCAGGTGAGTGCGGCCGCGATACTGATCCCACCCAGGCTCGCGGCGAGCGCGAGCGGTATCCAGCGCGCCGGGCGTGTGCCGATGCGCCGTGCGATGCGCGGCCACAGGTCCGTGCGGGGCGTCACCTCGAGCGCGAGGCGCGCGAGCTGCTCATCGAGCGAGGGGCGGTCGGATCGGCTCATGGGTCCTCCAGGTCGAGCGCGGCGCTGAGCAATGCTCGTGCTCGATGTAGCTGTGCCTTGCACGTGCCCTCGGCCAGGCCGAGCATCTCGGCGGCCTGCGCATGGCTGTAGCCGTACAGCGCCACCAGCACCAGCACATGCCGCGCGCCCTCCGGCAGCCTCAGGATGGCGCGCTCCAGATCGAGGGGCGGCGCTTCGCTCGCGGCGTCGGCCGTCTCGGGCAGGCCGCCCGCCGGCTCGCTCAGCTCGCGGACCACGCGCAGGCCGCGACGCCGTGCGAGCACCGTGCGAATGGCGATGCGCTGCAGCCAGGTCGAGAAGCGGCTGCGCTGCTCGAAGCGGGCCAGCGCGCGCCAGGCCGCGACGAAGGTCTCCTGCGTGCAGTCCTCGGCGCTCTCGCGCTGGCCGGTCAGGCGCAGACACAGACCGTGGATGCGCGGCGCGAAGCGCCGATACAGCGCCTCGAAGGCGACGAGATCGCCGGCCACCGCGGCGCCGATCAGCGAGACGGGCTCTTCATCGCAGGCGCTGGGCTCCGCGATCGACTGTCTCTGAAGTGAGCCCACCCTGCCTCCCCATCACGGGTACCTGTGAGCTTAGAGGCAGGCGGGGCGTGCGAGGTTTAAATGAAGGCGATGGAGGGGAAACCGGCCACAGCCGATGGGGTGTGGCCGGCCAAGAAGACCTCAAGACTCAAGCGCGAGCCCAGTGGCCCTCGCGCAGGCGCCAGCCGCCCTCGGCATGCACCCACTCATGCGGCACCCAGCGATATCCGGGGCGCGGCGCTACCCAGTGGCCGCCGACCCAGACGTGCCGGCCGCCGACCCAGTTCCAGTAGCCGCCGATCCAGACGAAGCCGGGCTGCGGGGGTACACCGATCACCTCCGCCTGCGGCGGAGGCGGTGCAACGCTCACCGCACCGACGTACACCGCCGGGGCGGGCACGGCGACGCCGGCGCGTACGTAGCAGCCACTCAACGCCGCGAGACCGAGCGCCGCGGTCGCCATCGAACCGATCCATAGAGCGCGTTTCATAATCGTTCCATCTGGTTTGAAGTTGACGAGTGAAGCAACGAATCAAACAAGGCTTGGTTGACGGCGCGATGGTAGGACCGCGGCTCCCCCCTTGGCGAGCATAATGCGCGCGGATCGAGACCTGCCTCACATCCGGCGGAGGCGGCTGCTCCGACGGGTCGATCGGATCACGAAGATCTCAAAGTCTTGAACGCGCGCTCAGACGATCGATGGCCGTGACGAGCAGGTGGCTCGCGCGCAGGAGCGGCAGCGACAGCTCGAGGGCGTCTGCGCGACGCACGGCATCGCCGATGGTTTCCTCGAGCTCGAGCGCGCGTCCCGCCGCGAGATCCTGCAGGCTCGACATGCGATGCATCGGCGCACGAGCCATGAGCGCACGGCCTCCCGCGCGCACGATCTCGACGGCCTCGCTCTCGGGACGCGCGCAAAGCGCGGCCACCGGCAGCGTCACCTCATCGGTGAGGAGGGCCCCGGAGGCGACGGCGAGCGTGCCCATCTCCCGCACCAGATGCACCAGCAGCAGCGCGCCCTCGGGATCGTCGAGAAAGGCGCCCGTGTACGCCCGAGTGGTCACCGAGAGCACCATCAATGCGACCCAGGCGACGAACTTGCACCACTCGAGACTCGCGATGTCGGCAACCGCGCGACTGCCGACCCCGGCGCCCGCGAGCGCGGCGGCGATGCGTGCTGCGCGCTGGCCGGACGTTTCCTCGAGCTCCCCCAGGGCAATGCACTCGTTGCGCGTGAACAGCACCTCGCCGTCGGCCTTGAGCTCACCGCTGCTGTCGGCGAGGGCGCCGAGCACGCGCTCGTGCCCGAATACGCGCGCGAGCAGCTCGTTCTTGAGCACGCCGTTTTGCACCGAGAGCACCGCGTCGAAGCGCGCGTGACGCAGCGGCTCCAGGGCCCCCAGGGTGCCCTGTGCCTTGGTGCAGACGATGAGCGCATCGGCATCGGGGCAGCGCGCCGGATCATCGATCACCGTGACCCGCTGATCGAGATGGACGAGCCCGCGGATCCGCAGACCCTGCTCCTGGATGAGCGCGGCGCGCCGGCCCCGTGCGAGGAGCGATACCGGGTGGCCCGCTCGGGTCAGGTGTGCGGCGATGATCGAGCCCAGGGCGCCCGCGCCCAGAATGACGAATCGCAGCCGGGGTTGCGTCACCGCCTCGAGCGGCGCGCCCTGCGACTGAGCGGCCGGCGCCGCAGCGCTCGACGCAGCCTCCGGGGCGGCCGCCGAGCCGGGTCTATTGCGCGAGGTGAGCATGGGCGAGGCGCTCGCGCAGCGCTGCGAGCGATTCGGCGAGATGCGCGCGCGCAGCGTCGGGCCTGACATGCTGCATGCCCCGGTCCACGACTCTGCACACCGTGTCCGTCCGAGCGCGCAGGTGGACGCTGCGCCTGCGGTCGCCGCCGGGGGCACAGTCGAGGAGCGCGTGGCCGAGCATCAGGGCGCTGCGCAGAAACTCACAGGAGGTGCGCTGCGATGCCAGCCGCATCTGGGCATGCTGCTGCGAGGAGCGTGCCCGCACGATCGCCGCCGCCCGCCACGACTCGTAGCAGGTGAGGTGCATGCGAATCAGCTCCGGGGTCGCGAGCGTGCTGCGCAACTCGTACTCGATGTCGCGCGCGCCGACGATCTCGTGGCAAACATCGCAGAACTCACCGCTGCCGCGACCGGCTTGCACGTGCCGCAGGCGCAATTCCGGCAGCTCCTGCACCAGGAGCTGCCGGCCGGGCGTGCGTGCGAGCTTGTCCATGACCCGCTCAAGGGTGCGCAAACGGCGCGCGCATTTCAACTCGGCCGCGGCGTCGGACATGTTTGGGAGGGGGCAGGGCGGGGACGCACGCGCAGGGAACGGGGCGGCGTGTCGGGCCGGGGCACGCGTGCTATCGTTTACGCTCGAGCCGGCAGCGGAGCTGCGATGCCCTTATCCCGAGACCCGCGAACTCATGGCGTGCCCATCATGAGCCTGCGCCCGACGCAGATGACGGTCGGCATGCGCGAGGTGGAGCTGAAGCGCCAGGGCTGGCGCGAGCAGGGAGAGCGGCGCCGCGCCAAGTTTCTCGGCATGCACCTGATTCCGGTGATCTGGGGACCCAAGGAGGAGTTCTACGTCATCGACCACCATCACCTCGCGCTCGCCCTGCATCATGAGGGCGTCGAGGAGATCCTGATCACGGTGGTGGCGGATCTGCGGCGCCTGAGCCGCGGCGCGTTCTGGATCTATCTGGACAATCGTGCCTGGTTGCATCCCTTCGACGATGAGGGCCGGCGGCGCAGCTACTCGGATCTGCCCAAGCGCCTCAACCAGCTTCGTGACGACCCCTACCGCTCGCTCGCCGGCGAGCTGCGCAGGATGGGCGGGTTTGCCAAGGACACGACGCCCTTCAGCGAGTTCCTCTGGGCGGACTTTCTGCGACGACGGATCAAGACGCGGCTCGTGAAATCGGACTTCGCCACGGCGCTCGAGAAGGCGTTCAAGCTTGCGAAGAGCGCGGATGCGGATTTTCTGCCGGGCTGGTGTGGGCCGACCACCTGATGAGCTGAAGGGCGCGACGCTCGAATGACGGCAACGCCTCGCTACTCCTCCGGCGACCTCATCGCCGGGCTCGCCATCGCCGGTCTGCTGTTGCCCGAGGCCGTCGCCTACGCCGGGCTCGCCGGATTGCCGCCGGCCGCGGGCGTCATGGGCATGTTTGCCGGCCTCCTGTGTTACGGGCTGATCGGCCAGAGCGCCTATGCGATCGTGACTCCGACCTCCTCCTCGGCGGCGGTGCTCGCCGCCGCGACCCTTGCGCTCGTCGGAGCCGATGCGCCGCTGCGCATCGCGTATGCCTCCCTTCTCGTCACCGGCGCAGGCATCGCCTTCCTGCTCGCCGGCGCCGCCCGCTTCGGCGCGATCTCCAATCTCATCGCCCGTCCGGTGCTGCGCGGTTATGCATTCGGACTCGCGCTCGTCATCATCGTGAAGCAGTGGCCGCACCTGGTCGCGGTGCCCGTCAGTGGCTCGGGCTTCTTCGGGGTGCTCCTCGAGGAGCTGCGTTCGGCGGCGGCGTGGCACCGGGCGAGTCTCATGCTCGGACTCGGCGCGCTGCTCGTGCTGTTCGCGCTCGCGCGCATCCGGCATGTGCCCGCATCGCTCATCGTCATCGTCGCAGGCGTTCTCGCCTCGCCCTGGCTCGCAGCGCGCGGCGTCGCCCTCATCGGACCGCTGCGCCTCGAGCGTGCGCTCGGCGCCTGGCAACGGCCGGCCGGCCATCAGTGGCTGCCGATCGTCGAATACTCGCTCGCGCTCCTGTTCATCGTGTATGCCGAATCCTATAGCTCGATTCGCACCTTCTCTCTGAAGCATGCGCAGCCCATGCAACCGAACCGCGATCTGATCGCGCTCGGCGTCGCCAATGTCGTGGCCGGGCTCGTGCATGGGACGCCGGTGGGTGCGGGCTACTCGGGCACCTCGGCGAACGAGGCGGCAGGCGCGCAGTCGCGCTTCGCCGGCCTGACCGCGGCGGCGCTCCTCCTGATCGCGGTGTGGCTGCTTGTTCCCTGGATCGAGCGCATTCCCGAGCCGGTGCTCGCCGCCATCGTGATTCATGCGGTGAGCCGCTCGCTGCGGCCGAGCGTATTTCGCCCCTACTGGCGCTGGCAGCGCGATCGGGGCGTCTCGCTGATGGCGGTCGCGGCCGTCCTGTTCTTCGGTGTGCTCAACGGACTGCTGGCCGCCATTGCCTTCAGCCTCGCGGTGCTGCTGCGCTCGCTCGCGAGCCCGCGGCTGTCCGAGCTCGGCCGCTGGGGTGAGCACGACTTCGTGAGCATCGCGCGCTACCCGAGGGCGGAGGTCCTCACCGGCGTGCTGATCCTCAGGCCGGAGGAGCCGCTGCTGTTCGCCAATGTCGACCCGCTGCTGTCGCTCGCCCGGCATGCGGTCCGTGCCCACCCGGACACGCATCTCGTCATCTTGAGTCTCGAGGAATCGCCGGACCTCGACGGCACCTGCCTGGAAAGCCTCGCCGAGTTCGAGGCGTGGCTCGGCCTGCATCGCATCGAGCTGCGCTTCGCGCGCCTCAAGGAACGGGCACGCGAGGCGCTGATGCGGGCACGCGATGCGCACCGCTCGGCGGCGGATCTCGACTACTCGAGCGTCGACGATGCGGTGCGTGGACTGCCCGCTCCGAGCGACAAGCCGCGCGAGCTCGCGTAATCCTCGAGGACGCCGGCCGAGGCGGGCGCCGCGGCGAGGGCGACGTAGCTGTCGGGCCGCAGCAGATAAAGCGCGTCGCGCTCGAGTCCGACCTCGCCGTACCGGGCGTGCCAGGTGAAGACGTGCAACGGCACGGAGCGCGCGGCGCACCACGCCTCGAGATCCGCAGGCGGGGTGCCGTAGAGGTGGACCTGCCAGCGGGGCTCGGCGAGCGGTGCGAAGTTGTCCTTCCCCTCGACCGCCGCCCAGGGCAGCCGGTCGCCGCCGTGCACGCGGCCGGCGATGCCCTCGCTGAGATCGCTCCGCCGGTAATGGATCATGAGCTGCGAGACCGTGCGGAACAACAGCTCGCGCATCGTCTCGAGCCTGAGCAGCGGCGGCGCGAGAAGCGGGGCGAGGCGCGTGCGTGCGAAATCAGCGACCACGCCCTCGGCGGTCGCGAAGGTGAAGACGCGATCGGTGGTGGCGACGAGGCGTCGCGCGAAGGCGCTGCGCTCGGGCTCGTAGCTGTCGAGCAGTTTCTCCTGCGCCCGGCCTGCGATCACCTCCGCAAGCTTCCACGCAAGGTTCACCGCATCGCCGATGCCCGTGTTCATCCCCTGTCCGCCCGCGGGTGAATGAATGTGTGCCGCGTCTCCGAGCAGGAAGGCGCGGCCGCGACGAAACTGCTCGCTCACCCGGTGGTGCACCCGGTAAGTCGAGAACCAGTGCACGGCGCGCACCTCGAGCCGCATGTGCTCGACGGCGCGTACGCTCACATCGTCGAACTTGAGCGTCTCGGGATGCTCGGCGCGCTCATCGCGCACCGTGCCGATCAAGCGCACGCGCCCGCGATCGGCGAGTGGAAACACCGCGAGGAAATCGGCCTCATCGAGATCGATGTGCAGCTCGCCATTGACGGGCGGTCCGGCCGCCTCGAGGTCCGCGACGTAGAACATCTGCCGGTAGGTGCCGCCCGGAAACCCGGTGCCGATGACCGCGCGCACCCGAGAATGCGCCCCATCGCAGCCCGCAACATAGCGCGCCGCGCACTCCTCCTCGCCCGAGGTGCGGCGCAGCCGCGCGATCAGTCCCTCGGGCCGCTCGCTGAAATCCACGAGCTCCACGCAGCGCTCGACCTCGACGCCCAGCTTGCCCAGCCGCTCGATCAGCAGCCGCTCGTGCTCATCCTGCGGGAAGATCTCGAGGAACGGGTAGGGCGTCAGGCCGGCGCCGATGTCTGCGAAGGGAACGCGCGCGGCATGCGCACCGCGCGCCCAAAGATTCACGGCCGGCACCCGGTGACCGCGCTCGACCACCGCCTCGGCGAGGTCGAGCTGGCGGTAGAGCTCGAGGGTGCGCGCCTGCACCGCAAGGGCGCGCGAGGTGAGGCCCGGGCTCGCGCTCGGATCGATGATGCGTACGTGCACCCCGAGCCGCGCGAGCCAGAGCGCGAGCGCAAGACCGGTGGGGCCGGCCCCGGCAACCAGAACCTCGGCATTGCCCATGGCCGGATCATGATACCTTGGCCATCCACCCGGCAGCGCGGCCCCTGCGGCCGTGGACGACAGCCATGCATTACCTGCTCTTCTATGACGTCGTGCCCGATTATCTCGAGCGACGGGCGGCGCTGCGCGCGGCGCATCTCGGCCATGCACGGGCGGCCTGCCAGCGAGGCGAGCTGCTCCTCGGGGGTGCGCTGGCTGAGCCCGTCGATGGGGCGGTGCTCCTCTTTCAGGGCGAGACGGCGGAGGTCGCCGAGCGCTTCGCGCGCGCCGACCCGTACGTGACCGCGGGCCTCGTCACTCGCTGGCGGGTGCGCGCCTGGACGACGGTCGTCGGGCCGATGGCGGCGCTGCCCGCGTCCGCTGCACCGCCGGCGCCGGCACCGCCCTGAGAGCACCGGCGGCCGGAGTCAGGCGCCGCGTCACCTCGGGGCGCTGCGCCCCGTCCGGGCGCTGGGTCGAGTCACCGCGCTGCTTCAGCTCCCGGCGCTGTCAACCCCGCGCGCCGCCTCGAATACGGGCGCTGCCTCGATCGAGCACGGTGACCGCGCGCTCGACGCTCGAGCAGCGAAACCGCACGCTCTCACCCTCCACGCACCAGTACTCGGTGCGCAGGGTCTCCCCGGGATACACCGGGCGCGTGAAGCGCGCGCTCATCGCCTCGAGCCGGCCGGCTTCGCAGTCGCAGAGCGCACGGATCAAGGAATGGCCGGCGATGCCGTACGTGCAGAGCCCGTGCAGGATCGGCCGCTCGAATCCCGCCTGGCGGGCGATGTCGGGGTCCGCATGCAAGGGGTTGTGATCGCCGCTCAGGCGATAGAGAAGCGCCGCGGTCTGCGGGGTCGAGATCTCGACGGCGCCGTGCGCCGGGCTGGCCGGCAGCGCGGCGAGCTCGGGGCCGGCCGTGCCCCACGAGCCGCAGCCGCCATCGCCTCGCAAGAGGGTCGTGATCTGCACGGTGGCGAGCGCATCGCCCGCGCCGCTCGATAGCGTCGTCTCGAGATACATGAGCGCGCCGACCTTCACGCCCTTGTCGATCACGCCCGTGATGCGGTAGCGGCTCACCACCTCGCCGGCGGCGGGCAGCGGGGCGTGCAGCACGAAGTGCTGTTCCGCGTGCAGCAGACGTACCCAATCGACTTCCAGCTCCGGCGCTCGAATCCAGAAGCCGGGATGCGCGAGCACGCACACGAAGGAGGGCAGCACCTGCAGCCCGGCGCCCTCGTACACGAAGGACAGCTCCTTCGCGCTCATGACGTCCTGACAGGCGCACAGCCCGAGCGCATACAGCATGGTGTCGCGCTCGGTGTAGCGGTGCCGCACCTCGGGAAAGACGTGAGCCCTGAGGCGCTCGAGATTCACGCGCCGCCCGGTGTCCGGGCGGCCGCTGTGCGGGGGACCGGTGTCCCGGCGGCCGCGAGCAGGCGTTGCGCGGCCTTGAGGTGCGGTCGATCGTACATCTTGCCGTCGATCGACACGGTGCCCGCGCCGGCGGCGAATGCCTGGATCACGCGGCGCGCGTGCGCGATCTCGGTCGCGCTCGGCGTGAACGCCGCGTTGATGATAGAGACCTGATCCGGATGGATCGCGAGCCGCCCGCCGAAGCCGTCGTGGCGCGAAGTGGCGCACGCGGCGGCAAGTCCGGCGCTGTCGCGGAAATCGACGTACACGGTGTCGATGGCCTCGACCTCGAGCGCATGGGCGCCGAGCAGGCACTGCGTACGCGCGTGCTGGTAGGTCGGGCGCCATTCCCCGCTCGAGGTGCGCGGGTCGCCGGCGCCGAGGGCGGCGCTCAGGTCCTCGGCTCCCCAGGAGAGCGCCGCGAGTCGCCCCGGCATGCGTCCGAGCAGCTCGCCGATGCGCAGGAGCCCAGCGGGCGTCTCGGTCACGATCGCGAGCAGCGCGATCGGCGTTGCGTCGTGCTCGGCCTCGAGCGCCTCGAGATAATGCGTGACCTGGACGATGTCCTCGGGTCCGCGGATCTTCGGCAGCACGAGGCCGGCGGGCTGCGCCGGCACGACCGCCGCGAGATCGGCGAGCAGCTCGCCGCTGGCGAGATCATTGACGCGCACCCAGATGCGCGGCCCCGAGGCGGGTGGCCGGGCCAGGAATTCGCGGCTCATCGAGCGTGCGAGCGCTCTGCGCTCGGCGGGCACCGAGTCCTCGAGATCGAGAATCAGGGCGTCGGCCCCGGCTCCCGCTCCCTTGGCGAGCTTGCGCTCGCTGTCGGCCGGGACGAACAGCAGCGAGCGCACTAGCGAGCTTCCGCGCGCGCGCTCATGGCGCCGCGGGCTTGCGCAGCATGAGGGCCGAGCGCTTGCAGCTCGCGACCAGCTCATCGCGCTGGTTGAATGCGCGATGGATGAACACGACGATGCCGTTGTCGGCGCGGCTCTTGCTCGGGCGCGCCTCGTGCACCTCGGTCTCGACGTGCAGCGTATCGCCGTGGAACACGGGGCGCGGAAAGCGCACCTCGTCCCAGCCGAGGTTGGCGACCGTGGTGCCGAGGGTGGTGTCGTGCACGGAGATGCCGACCATCAGCCCGAGCGTGAAGACGCTGTTGACGAGGCGCTGCCCGAACTCGGTGCGCGCGCAGTACTCCGCATCGAGATGCAGCGCCGCCGGATTGTGGGTGAGGGTCGTGATCAGCACGTTGTCGGTCTCGGTCACGGTCCGGCGGATCGCGTGCACGAAGCGTTGTCCCACCGAGAATTCCTCGAAATACAGTCCTGGCACGAGCGCGCCCTCACAGCCTCAAGCCGCGATCATAGCGCGCCGCATCGGCGCGCAGTTACCAGGGCAGCGTGCGCCCCAGGTGCACGAAGGTGCCGCTCGGGCCGTCGGGCCCGAGCAGGGCGAGCGCCACTGAGGTCTTCGCGCCCTCGCTCACCTCGAGCGGCGCTCCCTCGCCGCCCATGTCGGTCTTCACATGACCGGGGTGGGCCGCATTGACCTTGATCGGCGTGTCGCGCAGCTCGTACGCGAGGTGCACGGTCCAGGCGTTCACCGCCGTTTTCGACACGTCGTAGGCAACGACCTTGTAGTGGTAGATCGGCGATGACGGATCGGCGTGCAGCGTGATCGAGCCGAGGATGCTCGACAGATTGACGATGCGCGCGGCCTCGGCCTTGCGCAGCAGCGGCAGGAAGGCCTGCGTGACGGCGATCAGCCCGAACAGGTTGGTGTCGAACGTGCGCCGCCACGCCTCGAGCGTTTCCGCCGAGACCCGCGGTCCGCCCGCGTGCACCGAGATACCGGCGTTGTTCACCAGGATGTCGAGGCGGCCGAAGCGCTCCTCGACGCTGCGCGCGGCGGCCGCGATGCTCGCGGCGTCGGTCACATCGAGGGTGAGCGCCTCGACCTCGAGGCCCTCGCCGGTGAGGGTGCGTGCGGCGGCGGCGCCCTTCGCGGGGTCGCGTGCGCCGAGCAGCACGTGGATGCCGCCCGCGCGCGCGAGCTGTCGTGCGGTCTCCAGGCCGATGCCTTTGTTGGCGCCGGTGATGAGTGCGATCTTGCCCATGCGGACCTCGATTCGTGGGAGGGGAGATGGGCATAATAGCCGCCCGAGAGGGGCGCTGCGCGCGCCCAGAGACCGCCTCCATGAGCATCCCTCGAGTCGACGGTGAGCGTCTGTGGTCGCGCCTGATGGCGATGGCGCAGATTGGCGCAACGCCCAAGGGCGGCTGCAACCGCCAGGCGCTCACTGACGGCGATCTCGCCGGCCGCGAGCTGTTCGCGCGCTGGGCGCGGGCGGCCGGCTGCACGGTGCGGGTTGATGCGATCGGCAACCTGTTCGCGCATCGGCGCGGGCGCGCCGCGTCCTCACCCGCGGTGCTCATCGGCAGCCATCTCGACACGCAACCGACCGGGGGCAAGTTCGACGGGGTGTACGGCGTGCTGGGCGGACTCGAGGTGCTCGAGACGCTGAACGATCGCGGCCTCGAGACCGAGCGTCCGCTCGAGCTTGCGGTGTGGTGCAACGAGGAGGGCTGCCGATTCCCGGCGGCGATGATGGGCTCGGCGGTGTGGGCGGGGCGCATGCCGCTCGAGGCCGCCTACGCGCTCACCGACCGGAGCGGCGCGAGTGTGCGCGGTGAGCTCGAGCGGCTCGGCATCGACCTGAAGGCGCCGCTCGAGCGTCAGCCGCTGGCGGCGGCGCTCGAGCTGCACATCGAGCAGGGCCCCGTGCTCGAGCAGCGCGCCAAGCGCATCGGCATCATCACCGGCGTGCAGCACATGAGCCGCCACGAGGTGACGGTGCTCGGCCAGGAGGCGCATGCCGGGCCGACGCCGATGGAGATGCGGCGCGATCCGATCCGCGTCCTCGCCGATCTGCTGCCGCGGCTCTACGCCCTCACCGCCGCACACGGCCCGCAGGCGAAGTTCACCGTCGGCATCATCGAGACCTTCCCCGGCTCACCGAACACCGTTCCCGGGCGGCTGCGCTTCACGGTCGATCTGCGCCATCCGGATCTCGAGTCCTACCGGGCCCTGCGCGCCGAGGCGGAGCGGGAGGTGGCCGCCGCGCTGGCGCGTCATCGGCTCGAGGGCGGCATCGAGTGCGTGTGGCAGGCGCCGGGCGTCGTCTTCGATGCAGGCTGCATCGCGGCGGTGCGTGATGCGGCGGCGGCGCTCGAGCTCGATGCCCTGGAGATGGTGAGCGGGGCCGGCCACGATTCGGTCAACGTCGCCGCGGTCGCGCCGACCGCCATGATCTTCGTGCCCTGCGCCCAGGGCCTCAGCCATAACGAGGCCGAGAGCGCCTCGCCGGCGGATGTGGAGAATGGCGCCAACGTACTGCTCAACGCCGTCCTCAAGCTAGCCAACACCTAGGAAGGAGACCCGCCATGCCGATCCCCCTGCGCCGCGCGCGGCGCCCGCGAGATATTGTCCGGGCCTCGCTCGCTGCGGCCGTCGCGGGCGTTCTCGCTGCCGGCGTTCTCGCTGCGGGTGTTGCCGCCGCCCAGGTCCCCGCGCCGGCCGCGCCGGCCGCGCCGGTCGCGGCGGCGTCGCCCGCTGCGCCCGCTGCGCCGGCCGTGACGGCGCTGCGGTGCGGTCATCTGTTCGACCCGCTCGCGGGCAAGATGCTGGGCGCGACCACCGTGCTCATCGAGGGCGAGCGGGTGCGTGAGGTCGGCGCGGGCACGATCGGGCCCGCGGGGGCTAGGCTCATCGATCTGTCCGGGGAGACGTGCCTTCCGGGGCTGATCGACGCACACACGCACCTCTCGGGGGAGACCAGCCCGACGCGGTACGTCGATCAGTTTCACTGGAACCTGGCGGACTATGTCGTGCGCTCGACGGTCTATGCGCGGCGCACGCTTCTCGCCGGCTTCACCACGGTGCGCAATGTGGGCGATGAGCAGAACGAGACCGTCGCCCTGCGCAACGCCATCAACCAGGGCATCGTGCCGGGGCCGCGCATTTTCACGGCGGGAATCGCCCTGGGCTCGACCGGTGGCCACGCGGACCCGACCAACGGCTATCGCAGGGACCTCGCCGGCGATCCAGGCATCACGGTCGGCATCTTCAATGGTCCCGAGGAGGCCGTGAAGGCGGTACGCCTGCACTACAAGCAGGGCGTCGATCTGATCAAGATCATGCCCTCGGGGGGCGTGCTCGATGAGAGCTCGAGCGGCGACAATCCGCAGCTCACGCTCGAGGAGATCCGCGCGGTGGTCTCGACCGCGCATGATTACGGCTTCACGGTGGCCGCGCACGCGCACGGCGCCGAGGCGATCCGCCGCGCCGTCCTGGGCGGGGTCGATTCGATCGAGCACGGCACCTACATGGACGAGGCCGACATGAAGCTCATGGTCGAGCACGGCACCTGGTACGTGCCCACGCTCTCGGCGGGCGCTTTCGTCGCAGCGAAGGCCCAGGTGCCCGGCTACTACCCGGCGCAGGTCGCCGCCAAGGCCGCGGCGATCGGTCCGCTCATCTTGAATACCGCCGGACGCGCCTACCGCGCGCACGTCAAGATCGCCTTCGGCACCGATGCGGCGGTGTATCCGCACGGCGATAACGCCCACGAATTCGAGCTCATGGTGCAGGCGGGCATGCCGGCCGTGTACGCGCTGCAGGCGGCGACCGTCAACGCAGCGCAGCTCCTCAAGCACGACAAGGACCTGGGAAGCGTGACGGCGGGAAAGTATGCCGACGTCGTGGCGGTGCCCGGCGATCCGCTCGCTGATATCGCGGTGATGCGGCGGGTCAGCTTCGTCATGAAAGCGGGCACGGTGTATAAGTTGAACGGTCACCCGCTGGAGGAGTCTCGCTAGAGGCCTGGACAGGCGCCCCACCATGGATCTCGAGCTACACGACAAGACGGCCCTGGTGAGCGGTAGCACCGCCGGGATCGGCTACGCGATCGCCGCGGCGCTGGTCGCCGAGGGGGCGCGTGTCATCGTCAATGGACGCACGCACCCGGCGGTCGAGGCGGCTGCCACGACGCTCGGCGCCGCTGCGCAGCACGGCGGCAAGGCGCTCGGCTTTGCGGGCGATCTGAGCGAGGCCGCGGTCGCGCAGCGCCTCGCGCAGGAACACCCGCAGGTCGATATCCTCATCAATAACCTGGGGATCTTCGAGGTGCGCGACTTCGAGGCCATCAGCGATGAGGACTGGCGCCGCTTCTTCGAGGTGAACGTGCTCTCCGGCGCACGGCTCGCGCGGCTCTACCTGCCGTACATGAGGCGCCGCAACTGGGGCCGTATCATCTTCATTTCGAGCGAGAGTGGGCTGCAGATCCCTTTGGAGATGATCCACTACGGCATGACCAAGGCGGCCCAGATCGCGGTCGCCCGCGGCCTGGCCGAGCTCACCGCGGGCACCGGAATCACGGTCAACAGCGTCCTCCCCGGGCCCACCCGATCGCGGGGCGTCGGCGACTTTGTCGCTGAAATGGCCGCCGCGGCGGGTAAGACCCCGCAGGCCATCGAGCAGGAGTTCTTTGCGACCGCGCGCCCGACCTCCCTCCTAAAGCGCTTTGCGACCCCGGAGGAGGTCGCGGCCATGGTGACCTACGTGGCCAGCCCCCGCGCCTCCGCCACGACCGGGGCCGCGCTGCGCGTCGATGGGGGCGTCGTCAAGAGCGCATTCTAGATTCCGTGACCGGGGCACTCATCCTCGGCCGGGTACTGACCTTAATCTCGCCGCAATGGAAGCTGCGATCGAGGCGTCGGCGTGTATTGTTGCGTTGCGGGATGAAGGGCCCCCCCGCGGCGAGGGGGAACGGCTTGCCGCGCTGCGCCGCCTGGCTCTGCTCGACAGCCCCCCGAACGAGGCCTTCGATGCGGTGACGCGGCTCGCGGCGGGCTCGCTGCGCGCCCCCTTTGCGATGATTTCCCTCGTGGATGAGCACCGCATCTGGTGCAAGTCGCGCCACGGGCTCGAGGGGTCGGAGTTCGCCCGCCGCGGCTCCTTCTGTAACGAGGTGGTCTCCGCCCACCAGCCCCTCATCGTGCGCGACGCGGCGCAGGATCCGCGCTTCGAGCTCAATCCCTGGGTGCGCGGCTCCAACCGGGTGCGATCCTATGTCGGCGTGCCGCTCTGTACGCGCGATCGGCAGGTCGTCGGGGTCTTTGCGGTCATGGATCGCGACGTCCGCCGCTTCGGTGAGCTCGATCTGGCGACCTTGGGCGAGTTCGCGCGGATCGTCGAGGAGCTGATTGCCGCCCGCGAGACGGCCTCGCGCGCGGGCGTATTGCAGTACGCGATGGAGCGCGAGAAGCTCTTCCGGGAGACCTTCGAGCAGGCGGCGGTGGGCATCGTCCACACGGCGCTCTCGGGCGCCATCCTGCGCATCAACCAGCGGGCCTGTACGCTCCTCGGCTACCCGGCCACGAAGCTGCGCGATCTCACTTTCCAGGACCTGACGCATCCGGAGGATCTGCCGCGCAACGTGCAGGAATTCAAGCGGCTGCTCGCCGGCGACATTGACCGCTATCGCCTCGAGCAGCGCCTGAAGCTCAACGACGGCAGCTTTCTCTGGTGCCTGGTGTCGGTCGCCCTCAAGCGCAGCTCGCGCCAGCCCGACTACGGCATCGTCGTCATTGAGGACATCTCCGATCTGAAGCGCGCACAGAGCGAGGCGCAGAGCGCCCGCGATGCCCTCAAGGACAAGGTGGACCTGCAGGCGCGCCGCTTGAAGGAAAGTCAGGAGGCGTTGCAGCTCGAGGCGCAGCGCACGCAGGAAGCCGAGCGCGCGCGCACCGAGGCGCAAGCGGCCGTGCAGTCCGCTCAAGCCAAGCTCACGGCGGAAAGCCTCACCGATCCGCTGACGGGACTCGCCAACCGGCGCAGCTTCGGGCGGCGCATCGCCGAAGCGGTGCAGGCGCCGCGTGCGACCCGCAAGCCCTTCGGCCTCGTGCTCATCGACGTCGATGACTTCAAGCAGATCAACAACGTCTTCGGTCACGAGGCGGGCGACGAGGTCCTCGCCATGCTCGGGCGCATCATCGGCGCGCAGCTCCCGACCTCCTCGGATGTGGCGGCACGCATCAGCGGCACGGAATTCGCGGTCCTGTGCGTGGGCGATATCACCGAGCAGACGCTGCACGATGTGGCCGAGCGCATCCGCACGCAGGTCAACCGTGAAAGCTTCACGACGGCCAAGGGTCTCGTGCGCTTCACCGCGAGCTACGGCCTCGCCCTGGGGCTCAGCGACGATGCAGAATGGAAGACGGTGTACGGGCGCGCGGATGCGGCGCTCTATGACGCCAAGAAAGCGGGCAAGGATCGCATCTCCTTCGGGCGCTCGGTCTCCAAGGGCGGCAGCGCACGCCTGAAGGCGCTCACCCTTCCGCCGACCGGCGTCTGAGTCCGCGACCTAGCTTGCGTTGCGGTGCGTCGCCCGTCCCCGATCGATCGCCGCCTTGAGCTCCAGCGCCGCCGCGCGGATCGAGTCGCCTCGTGCGCCGCCCGCGTAGATGAGGGCGCGGGCGGAGTTGATCAGCAGCCCCGCGCCCGCGCCATCGAGCCCCGCCGCGAGCGTCGCATCGAGGTCGCCGCCCTGGGCGCCGATGCCCGGAACGAGAAACCAGAGCTGCGGATGCGCCGCGCGCAGCTCCGCCATCTCGCGCGGAAAGGTCGCGCCGACGACCAGCATGAGGTTGCCAGCGCCGTTCCACGAGCCCGCGGCGCGTGCGGCGACGTGTCGATACAGCGGCTGCCCGTCGATCGTGAGATCCTGGAAATCGCGCGCTCCGGGATTGGACGTGCGGCACAGCACGGCCGCCCCGCGCTCGGGCCGTGTGAGAAAAGGCAGCACGGCATCTTCGCCCATGTACGGGTTGACGGTGACGGCATCGGCGCCATAGCGTTCGAAGGCCTCGCGGGCATAGGCCTGCGCGGTATTGCCGATGTCGCCGCGCTTTGCATCGAGGATGATCAGCGCCTCGGGCGCGCGATCGCGGATGTAGCGGATGCTCGCGAGAAGCTCCTGCTCCTTGCCGAGCGCGCTGAAGAACGCAATCTGCGGCTTGTAGGCGGCCACGAGGTCGTGTGTGGCATCGACGACGCGCCGGGTCAGGGCGAGAAACGGCTGCGCTTCGCGGCGCAGTTCCTCCGGCAGCTGCTCGAGCTGCGGATCGAGGCCGACGCAGAGCAGGCTGTCGCGGGCCCGGTGGGCCCGCCGCAGTCGATCGGCGAAGGTGAGCGGCATGGGCGCATGATAGCCGCGCCGGGCACCGTGTGCTCTCCAGAGCGCCGGCTCGAGCGATCCAGGCGGCTCATGAACATGACTCAGAGAGGCTCCTGACGGCCGTGGCACGCAAGACCCGAACCGGGCCGCGGTTGGTGTTGCACCCGGCGAGCCGGCGCGCCGGGCGCCAGAGCAGCCTGCACGCGCTCAAACGCTTCTTCGCGATCGCCGACGCCTGGGAGCTCTCGCCGCTGCAGCAGTGCCGGCTGCTCAAGATTCCCTCGCCGCAGGTGCTGGTGCGTTACCGCTTGGGTCAGGCGCCGCGGCTGTCCGCGGTCCAGCAGGAGCGCGCGGCGTTGATTGCGAACATCCAGTACTCGCTCACCGCCGATTCCGAAGAGCACGCGGACCGCGCCTGGGCCTGGGTGCACGCGCCGCGCGCCGATGCGCCCTTCCGCGGCGACAGTCCGCTTTACTATATGCTCGAGAACGGGTTGCCGGCGCTGCGCGAGGTGGCGCGGCTGCTGGTGCGCGAGAGCTCGCCGCGCTGAGCTATAATTGCGCGTTGTCCCCATGCGAATGTGGCGGAATTGGTAGACGCGCCAGGCTTAGAATCTGGTGGGGCAACCCGTGCGAGTTCGAGTCTCGCCGTTCGCACCAGCACTTCCATTGCAGACGAGCGTGCGTGAAAACCCCGGGGGGCGCGGAGCAGGAGAGGAGCATATGCAGGTTTCGGTCGAAAACATCGGCAAGCTCGAGCGCCGCATGCAGGTGCAGGTGCCCGCCGAGCGCGTCAGCCGCGAGATCACGACGCGCTTGAAGGAGCTGTCCCGCACCGTGCGCTTGAACGGCTTCAGGCCGGGCAAGGCGCCCCTCACCGTGATCCGCCAGCAGTTCGGCCAGCGCGTGCATCGCGAGGTGATCGGCGAGCTCCTGCAGTCGAGCTTCAGCGAGGCCGTGCAGCAGAAGCACCTCGCGCCCGCAGGCGATCCGCGCATCGAGCCCAAATCGGTCGCGGAGGGTCAGGATCTCACCTACGTCGCGACCTTCGAGGTGCTGCCGGAGGTGAAGCTCGCGCCGATCGAGGCGCTCGAGGTGGAGCGCACCGTCGCCGAGGTCACCGAGGCCGATGTCGATGCGATGATCGAGCGGCTGCGCAAGCAGCAGATGCGCTACAGCGTGGTGAACCGCCCCGCGGTGGAACAGGACAAGGTCACGGTCGATTTCGAGGGCTCGATCGATGGAACGCCCTTTACGGGCGGCAAGGGCGAGAACACCCCGATCGTCCTCGGCGCGGGACGCATGCTCGCGCAGCTCGAGGCGGGCCTCGTCGGCGCGAGCGCCTCCGAGACGCGCGAGATCGGCGTCGATTTTCCAGCCGATTATCGCGCCACCGAGCTCGCCGGCAAGCACGCGCTCTTCAAGGTGACGGTGAAGAGTGTCGAGGAGCCCTCGCTCCCCGAGCTCGATGAGGAATTCTGCAAG
>DATGIA010000063.1:0-53923 GCA_035307465.1 Steroidobacteraceae bacterium | reverse complement strand
CGGACTGTGGGGCGTACGCGCGGTGCGCTTCTACGTCGAGATCAAGACGCTCGAGCGCGGTCCGGATCAGCTGTTCGCCGGCTCGCTCGAGATCATTCACTTCGTCGCCGGCCTCATCATCTGGTCGCTCGTCAGTCTGGTGGCGCTCGAGAATCTGGGCGTCAACATCACGGCGCTGCTCGCCGGTCTGGGCGTCGGCGGCGTCGCCGTCGCGCTTGCGCTGCAAAACGTGCTCGGGGATCTGTTCGCCTCGCTCTCGATCGCGCTCGACAAGCCCTTCGTGATCGGCGATTTCCTCACCATCGATGCCTTCTCCGGCACGGTCGAGCGAATCGGCATCAAGAGCACCCGCCTGCGCTCGGAGAGCGGCGAGCAGATCATTCTGTCGAACGCCGATCTCCTGAAGAGCCGGGTGCGCAACTACGGCCGCGCTCCCGAGCAGCGTGCCCTGTCGACGATCCGCGTCGATTACGCGACGCCGGGCGAGACGTTGCGCGGCATTCCGCGGCTGCTCGAGCAGATCGTGCGCGAGCACGCGAATGCGCGCTTCGAGCGTTGCCACCTCAAGGCGCTCGCCGACAGCTGCCTGCAGTTCGAGCTTTCCTACTTCGTCCTGCAACCGAAGCTCAACCCGCTGCTCGATCTGCAGCAGGCGGTCAATTTCCGCATCATCGAGGAGTTTCGCCGCCGCGGAATCGCCTTTGCCTACCCGCTGCAACGCGTGCTCGTCGAGCAGGCGAGCGCCGGCGCTTGAGCGGGGCTCGTTGAGCGCCGCACAGGCCGCCCGCAGCTAGCGCGATGTCGATGCTTCACGTCGTGCTGCTCGAGCCCGAGATTCCGCCGAACACCGGCAACGTGATCCGGCTGTGCGCCAACACGGGCGCGACGCTGCATCTCGTCAAGCCCCTGGGGTTCCGGCTTGACGACAAGAGCCTCAGGCGCTCGGGCCTCGACTATCACGATCTCGCGGAGGTGCAGGTGCACGAGCATTTCGAGGCGTGCCTGCGGACGCTCGGCGCGGCCCGGGTGATGGGAGTCGAGACCTTCGGAGGGCGCTGCTACAGCGCGCAGCGCTATCGGGCGGGCGATGCCCTGGTGTTCGGCTCGGAGACGCGCGGCCTGGCGCCGCAGGCCGTGGCGCGGCTCGGCGGCGCCGAGCAGCTGCTCGCGATTCCCATGCGGGGCGCGGCGAGCCGCAGCCTCAACCTCTCGAATGCGGTGGCGGTGGTCGTGTACGAGGCGTGGCGGCAGCTCGGCTTCGCCTGAGCGTTGCGCCGCCGCCGCCCGCCAGCATGCGCGGCTACTCGGTCTCGGCGCGCATCTCGCGTCCCATGAGAGCCTGGACCGCGTCGCGCACCGGGCGGCTCTCGTGCATGACGCGATAGACCTCGAGGCAGATCGGCATCTCGACGTGGAGGCGCTCGGCCACGCGCTGGACCGCGCCCGCCGCGGTGACGCCCTCGATCACCTGACCGATCTCGCGCTGCGCCTGCGCGAGCGTGCGGCCGCGCCCGAGCGCGAGCCCGAGGCGGCGGTTGCGCGACTGATCGTCGGTGCACGTGAGCACCAGGTCCCCGAGACCCGCGAGCCCCATGAAGGTCTCACGCGCCGCACCGAGCTGGACGCCGAGGCGCATCATCTCGGCGAGCCCCCGGGTGATGAGGGCAACGCGGGTATTGGCGCCGAAGCCCATGCCGTCGGCGATGCCTGCGCCGATCGCGATCACGTTCTTGACGGCGCCGCCGACCTCCACACCGACGATGTCGGATTGCGTGTAGGCGCGAAACTGCGGTCCGGTGAGGCGCTGGGCGAGCTCCTGCGCGAACTCGGGATCGTGCGAGGCGACCGTCATCGCGGTCGGCAATCCGGCGCCCACCTCGGGCGCGAAGGTGGGCCCGGAGAGCACCGCGCCCGGTCGCACGCCGAGGACCTCGAGGGCGACCTGATGGGGCAACAATCCCGTTGCGGTCTCGAAGCCCTTGCTTGCCCAGGCGATGCGCGTATGCGGAGCGAGGTGAGCGCGCAGCTCCGTGAGCGTCGCGCGCAACGCATGGGAAGGCACCGCCACCAGCGCATCGCGCACTCCGGCGAGCGCCGCGCGCAGGTCGGTGACCACTGCGAGTGCGGGCGGAAAATCGGCGTTCGGCAGATAGCGCGCATTGCGACGCTCGCTCGCCATCACCGCGAGCTGCGCAACGTCACGGCCCCACAGACGCGCGGGCTGGCCCGCCCGTGAGAGCTGAATGGCCAGCGCCGTGCCCCAGGAGCCAGCGCCGATGACTGCGATGGGCTCGAGACGTGCGGCCGGCATGGCGCTTTTTGTGCCTCGCGGGTCTAGTTGACCAGCCCGGGTTGCGAAGGGGTCTCCGAGGCTTGCATGAACAGCGCCTCGAAGTTGACCAGCGGCAGCAGGAAGCCCGGAAAGCCGCCTTTGGTGATCATGTTGGAGATCACCTCGCGTGCGTACGGAAACAGCACGCTCGGACAGAAGCTGCCGATGAGCCGTTTCAGGTCCTCGGTCGAGGCGCCGCTGATCGAGAACACGCCGGCCTGCTTGACCTCGACCAGATAGAGCGTCGCCTCGCCCTGCTTCGCCTCGAGCGTGATCGTGAGCTGCACCTCGCGCACGTCGGGCGCGAGCTCCTCGGCCGAGGTGTTCATGTTGAGCTGGAACTTCGGCTCCCAGCCCTGGTTGTTCGGCAAGCGCGGACCGTTCGGCGACTCGTACGAGCAATCCTTCAAATAAATGTTCTGCAGGGTCACCTGCACGCCGCCGACATTCGTCTCGGCCCCTTCCGCCTTCACCTCGTTCATTTCGCCCCCTGGATGATTCGATCTAGCTCGCCGCTGTCGGCGAGCGCGCTGAGCTCGTCGCAGCCGCCGATGTGCCGCTCGCCGATGAAGATCTGCGGCACGGTGCGCCGGCCGCTCCGCGCGATCATTTCCGCGCGCTTCGCCGAATCCTCCTCGACGTCGATCTCCGCAAACTTGAGACCCTTCTTGAGAAGGATCTGGCGGGCGCGCTCACAATACGGACACCAGCCGGTCCTGTAGACGGTGATGTCGGCGGCCGTGCCGGATGCGCTCACTTGCCGCTCCCCTTGCCGCCCGTCCCCTTGCTCAACGGCAGGTTCTCCTTCACCCACGCGTTCAGGCCTCCCTCGAGATTGAACACCTCGGTAAATCCCAGGCCCTTGAGGGTGCGCACCGCAGCGGCGCCCTTCAGGCCGCCCTCGTCATAGGCGATCACCGGCTTGGCCTTCCATTTCTTCAGCGACTGAGCCTCCGACTCGAGCTGCGCCGCCGGCACGCTGCGCGCATCGCCGATGTGCCCCGCCTCGAAGGCGCTGCGCTCGCGCAGGTCGATGACGAGCGCCCCCTGGTTCATGAGACGCACCGCCTGCGCCGTCGACAGCGCCGCAAAACTCTGCGCACGCGCGCGCACCTCGTAGAGCAGCAGCGCAATCGCCGCGAGCACTGCACCGCCCGCGAGGTAGTAATGATGTCCGACGTACTCGAGAAGTCGCTGCATGCGCGGGATGGGCCTTTTTCGGGCGCGCCAGTATACCAGCTTGTATGCTTGGCTCCGCGGACGCCCGGCGAGTGGACTCGAGCGGCGCCCCGCACCTATGAGATCGATGCCTCAATCCGCGGGGCGAGCGGCCTTCGGCCGGGCGCTGCTGATGCTCCTCCTGCTCGGCGCAGGCGCGCTCGCGCTCGCCTCGAGCGCTGAGCCGCGCAGCTCCGCGCAGGCGAAGGCGAAGCTCGCCGCAGTGCGTGCACGCATTGCCGCGCTCACCGAGCGCATCAGCGCGGATCTCAAGGAGCGCGATCGCGAGAGCGCCCGGCTGCGTGATGCGGAGTTGGAGATCACGGCGAAGCGCGCGCATCTCGAGTCGCTGCGCGCAGCGGAGGCGGCTGCGACGCGGCGACGCAATGAGCTCAGCGCGCAGGAGGCGCAGGAGCGGCGCGCGCTCGACGCCGAGCGCGCCGCACTCGCCGCGCAGGTGCGCGCGGCCTACCTGCTCGGGCCCGAGGAGCAGTTCAAGCTGCTGCTCAACCTCAACGCCCCGGGCGAGGTGGGTCGCATGTTGACCTATTACGGTTACTTTGCGCGCGAGCGGGCCGCACGCATCGAGGAGATCGAGGGGCGGCTTGCCCGAGTGCAGGATCTGGCATCGCAGATCGATGTCGTGACGGCGAGGCTCGGCGAGCTCGCGAGCGCGGCGGCCCAGGAGGTCGCCTCGCTCGAGCGCGCGCGCAGCGAGCGCAGCGCGGCCGTGACCGCCCTGGGGGAGAAGGTCTCGAGCGGACATCTCGAGCTCGAGCAGCTGAAGCGCCAGGAGCAGGCGATCGAGTCGCTGATTGCGGACCTCGACCGGGTGCTCAAGGATTATCCGGTCGATTCGCAGCTGCGCTTCGATCAGCTGCGCGGCAAGCTCGCCTGGCCGGTTGCAGGGAGGCTCAAGCTGCCGCGCGCGGATGCGCACGGCGTGCTCATCGAGGGAGCGTACGGCGCCAAGGTGCGTGCGCCCTATTTCGGCCGCGTGGTCTATGCCGACTGGCTGCAAGGCATGGGCATGCTCATGATCGTCGCGCACAGCGGTAACTACCTGACGCTCTACGGCCACGCCGAGGTGCTCTACAAATCGGTCGGCGACTGGGTCGCGCCGGGCGATGTCCTGGGCGCGCTCCCCGACACCGGGAGCGAGCCACAGCTCTATTTCGAGATCCGCGAGGGTCGCAAGCCCGTCGACCCGCGGGGCTGGTTACGCGCCACGCCCTGAAAAGAGGGGACTTTGGCGCGCGGCCATGACCGGCCTGCCGCAGTCTGCCGGGCGTGGCGGGCGGCAAAGCGCGCCCTCGGCCGGGCGGCAAATCGTGCCCTCCGCTGGCGGCAAATCGCGCCCGCACGTATGCTGCGAGCCTCCAATGGCCGGACAAACACGCAATCTGGTGCTGCTCGGAGCGGGATTGGTGATCGGCCTGTCGCTCGGCTTGACGCACGGCGTGTTCGCGGACAAGCCCGAGCCCGCGCCGAAGCACGAGGTGCCCTGGCAGGATGCGCACCTGCTCGCCGAGGTGCTCGATCGCGTCGAGCACGATTATGTCGATCCGGTGGACGACCATCAGCTGCTGCAGGCCGCCGTTCGCGGCATGGTGTCCTCGCTCGATCCGTACTCCGCGTATCTCGACGTCGATGAGTACGACGAGATCAAGATCTCGAGCTCCGGCGAATACTCCGGGGTCGGAATGGAGGTCTCGCTGGAGGACGGGCAGGTCGTGGTGGTCGCGCCCCTCGACGGATCACCCGCAGCACAGGCCGGCATTCGCTCCGGCGACATCATTGCCACCATCGATGGCGTTCCCGTGAACGCGACGGCGCTCTCCGACACGATCGGCCGGATGCGCGGCAAGGAGGGCACCACGGTGCGCATCGGCATCGTGCGAGCGGGCAGCACGGAGCCGCTCAAGTTCACCCTGAAGCGCTCCAAGGTGGAGCTGCGCAGCGTGCGCGGGGAGCTGCCCGAGCGCGGCTACGGGTACCTGCGCATTGCGCAGTTCAGCGAGAACACGGGCGATGAGCTCGTCAAGGTGCTGAAGTCGCTGCGCCAGCAGAACGGCGCGCCGTTGAAGGGGCTGATCCTCGATCTGCGCAACAATCCGGGGGGCGTGCTCGAGGCGGCCGTGGCGGTGGCCGACACCTTTCTCGACGGCGGTGTGATCGTGAGCGCGCGGGGCCGTACGCCGGAGTCGAGGTTCGAGATGAGGGCCACTCCGGGTGATGAGCTGAGCGGTGCGCCGATCGTCGTGCTGGTCAACGGCGGCTCCGCCTCGGCGGCCGAGATCGTCGCCGGAGCGCTCAAGGATCATCGCCGCGCGACCCTCATGGGCCGCACCACCTTCGGCAAGGGGTCGGTGCAGACCGTCATGCCCTTGAGCGGCGACCGAGCCATCAAGCTCACGACCTCGCTCTATTACACACCTTCGGGGGTGTCCATCAATCATCGGGGCATCGCGCCGGACATCGAGCTCGAGCGCGACAGCAAGCCGCCCTCGGTCGCCCCGGGCGCGCCGCTCCTCGAGCGTGATCCGGAGGTCAGGCGCGCGCTGCAGGAGCTCAAGAGCCCCACCCGCGATCGCGCGGGCGGCGTGACCGCGAAGCGCCTCGAGGCCGCGGTCACGAGCGGTCGCTAGGAATGCACAGCACCCGATCCATCGAGATCCTGTGCCTCGCCCTGGCGACCCTGGTGCTCATCTGGTCGCGGGTCATTCTCATCGAGACCGTGCCGGTGCTGGTGCTCCTCGGCGCCTTCACGCTGTCGATCGTGGCATTTCGCGCCCGCCGCTTCTTTCCCGGGAGGACCCGCGCTCGGCTGCTGATCGAGTCCTGGTCCATGGTGATCTTCATCAGCGGAGTGCTCTGGCTCACCGGGCGCGGCTCGAGCCCCCTCACCAACCTGTACTTGCTGCCGATCACCCTGACGGCACTCACGCTCGGACGCCTGGTCACTGCGATCCAGGTGGGCGTCATCGTCCTGTGCGATATTCTGCTGGCCGCCTCGACCCCCGGCATCGACGTTCTTTCGCTCGGCTTTGCCAGCCAGGCGGTGGGACAGCTCGCGCCGTTCCTGCTCGTCGCTTATCTCACCTCGACGCTCTCGGCGGACATCACCGAGGCGCGCGAGCGGATCGAGAACCTGGCGCAGACCGATGCGCTCACCGGGCTGTTGAATCAGCGCGCCTTCAACGAGGCGTGGCAGCGGGTGCATGAAGCGAGCGAGCGCGGCCAGGGGTCGTACTCGGTGCTGCTGATCGACATGGACCGCCTCAAGGCGATCAACGACAGCTTCGGGCACGAGGCGGGCAACAGCGCCCTCACGCTCGTGGCGCAGTGCCTGCAGCGGAGCATCCGCGGAACCGACCTCGCCGCGCGCTTCGGCGGCGACGAGTTCGCCGTGCTCCTGCCCGGCGCCTCGCCCGAGACCGCCGAGCAGGTCATCAAACGCGTCCGGCACAATGTCTACAAGACGACGCTCGACCTGCGCTCGCGCATGATCCGTTGCAGCGTCAGCATCGGCCTCGCGAGCTATCCGCGCGACAGCCGCGATCTACGTGAGCTGCTGAGCACCGCCGACCGGCAGATGTATCGTGACAAGGAACTGCGTCGCGCACCGGGCGCCGAGGCGAGTGCCTAAAAAACGAGCAACGCCGCGCTCGACATGAAACTCCTGTTAAATTGTTTGGACTTTGACCTCGATGATGGCAAAGTAAGACCCGCATCACGCAAGCGCGTGTTGGCAATATGTTTACCTTCGACAACGCAAAGTAAGAATCTTTCTAGGACGGTCGATGGGATCATTGAAGCGAGTGCGCCCCGCGACGGCCCTGGCGCTGGCCGGGCTGCTGATCACCTTCTCGAGCACCGTTCTCGCCAAGCCGATCACCGTCCCGAAGCTGCGCTCGAGCTCGGTGCTGATCTACGATCCGAGCGAGGACGCCGTGCTGTATTCCAGGCATTCGGACGTGCCCGCTCCGATCGCCTCCATCACCAAGCTGATGACGGCCCTCGTCGTGCTCGATGCGCGCCAGCCGCTCGATGAGCCGCTCGAGATCACCTCGGCCGAGCTCAATCTGCCGAAGACCAACTTCTCGCATCTCGGCGTGGGCACGGTCCTCACCCGCGGTGAGCTCCTGCATCTCGCGCTCATGTCCTCGGAGAACCGCGCCGCGCATGCGCTCGGCACCTACTACCCGGGCGGGATCCCGGCCATCGTCTCGGCGATGAACGAGAAGGCGGCTGCGCTCGGCATGACCACCGCGCATTTCGCCGACCCGACCGGCCTGTCGAGCGAGAACGTGGCGAGCCCCGAGGACCTCACCAAGCTGGTGCTGGCCGCCTCGAAGAATCACACCATCCGTGACTACTCGACCGACACCCGATACACGGTGCGCCTGCGACACCGCCGGGTCGAGTTTCACAACACCGATACGCTCGTCTCCAACCCGGGCTGGAACATCATCGTGCAGAAGACCGGCTACATTGCCGAGGCGGGCAAGTGCCTCGTGATGGAGGCCGTCATCGAGGGGCGCGACGTCGTCATCGTACTGCTCGACTCGTTCGGCAAGAACACGCGGGTCGCCGATGCCAAGCGCGTGAAGACCTGGATGGAGTCCAACGGCATCGAGCGGCTGCGCGTCTCGATGCGCTGACGGCGCGTCGACGGCCTAGCGCCGCCGGCCATCGCGGCCTGGCGACCGTCGATTGCGAGCTGCGGCCTCGCCTTCCTCCACCGAGGTGAGCCGCCGCCCAATCAGTTTCAGCGCCAGTGCGCCGAGCGCGAGCCCGATCGCCCCGGCTCCCACGAGAAACGACGTCGCCCGCGCGGTTGCGTAGCCCTCGGCGGCGGCCCGATGGCTGAAATAGATCTTCTCGCCGCAGGCCGTCTGAAAGATCCGCGCACCGTAAGGGCTCGGCGGTGCGTGACGCCAGAGGGTGATCACGCCCCCTGCTTGCACACACGACCTCCAGGCAGCCGCGTTCGAGCCCATGGGCGGGACGCCTCGCGGGTGAATCACCTCATTGCCTGCGCGGCAGATCAAAGGTCCCGCGCGAGTGTCCCGCGGGCGAGCCGCGGGCGAGGCGGGCAGCGGATCGCAGCGATAGGCCGTGAGCTCCGCCAGGGGCGGCGCCTGGGACGGGCCCCGATTCAGCAGGACGAGAACGCCGAAGACGAGGAGCAGGCTCCAGAATACGGTCGGCAGGAAGCTGTAGGAGCGCGAGGCCAAGCGCGCCGACCTCACTTCAAAATGAGCGCATTCGAGTTGATGTGATAGCCGGCGAGGCGGGGATCCGAGCCCTCCATCCGGTAAACGTAGTCCTCGGTCGCTTCGCCGCCTTCGAACGAGGTGCGGTAGGTGAGTTCCACATAGCGACCCGAGGTCTGGTCATTGAGGCGCCAGCCCAGGCGCTGCGCGGAGCGCGCAGCTCCCAGCTTGCGATGTACCGCCGCGAGCAGATCGCGAAAATCATCCGCAGCGGAGACCTGTCTGAGATCCTCCGCAGCCCCGGCGTAGATCTGGTCGTACTGCTCCGAATCGAGCTCTGCGTGGAATCGCGTGACCGCGGCCTCCGCAGGGCCGGTGTCGAACGACGAGCAGCCGGGCATGCTCGAGGGGCCGAGGCTCAGGAGCCCGGCCAAGGCCGCGAATCGCGTGCGTCGTTGCATGCGGGCATTGAACACCCAGCGCCCCTGCGGACGGCGAGATGTGCGTCTCGCCCCGCTCACAAACTCCGGTGCGGACGCTAGGCGGGCGGGCCGGCCGCCGTGGAGTCCGGTTCCCCACCGGCGGGTCTCGCGATGCCCGGTTGGGGTCCCGCGCCCGCGCCCGTCGGCGCCGCGCCGGCGCCCTGGGTGCCGGCTCCTTCCTTGGCCGCCGCCTGCTGCGTGCGCAGACTCATCCACACGGCGATGTCCCACGCGTTGTGGATGCCCGTGACCAGGAGCAGTACCGACGCCGCGGCGACCCCGTACAGCGCGAGCTCGGGCCGCGCCGCCACGATCAGGCCCGTCGCCAGCAGGACGCCGTAGCACACCGCCGGCAGAATGACGTTGAAGACCCAATCCTCGAGCACCGGCAGGTAGTCGCTGACACGCTGGACGATCTTCCAGGTGATGGAGGCGACATAGAGCAGGCCGGCGATGCCGAAGGTCGCGAGACCCATCTCGAGTGCGAGAGCGCTCATGCGCGGGATGCACAGGAAGGCCGCCAGCGTGAGCACGGCGGTGAAGTGCACGATGGTCGGCGAGACGAATGCGCCGAGGCCCGCGGGATTCACGTTGCGCGCATCGCGCACCAGCGCAATCACGACGAACGTGAGGCCCGTGAGACCTGCGCCGGCCGAGCCGATCACGACGTAGAAGTTCTCCCAGCCCTTCAGCGGCTCGAATTCCATGCCGGCAGCCCTAGTAGTCGAAGGTGACGTGCACACCGACGTTACGGGGATCACCGAGCTGCGTAAATAGCTGGTTGGGGAAGTTCGGCGGGACGTCGCCGAAGTAGAAGCCGCGCACCGTGTAATCCTTGTCGAGGAGATTGCGAGCCCACAGGTCGAGCTCCCAGCGCTCCCGGCGCCATCCGAGCTTGGCGTTCACCAGTCCGTAGGGGCGCGAGCGGGTCCAGTTGGGCGGCATGTCGTAAAAGAACGCGCCCATGCCGGTCACATCGAGCCGGGCGAAGGGCCCGCGCGGGTCGTGCCAGCTGGCATTCAAGGCGGCCTGCCAGGGCGCCGCGTGGGGCAGTGCCCGGTCGGGAAAGAGCTGTCCGTTCTGCACGAAGCCGCGATACAGGGTTTGCAGGAGTCCGAGCGAGCCGCCGAGCTCGAGGCGCGCGCTCGCCTTCCAGGCGAGGGTGCTCTCGAGGCCGTAGTTGTAGCCGGAGGTTGCGTTGCCGGTGTAGTAGATGAAGGAGTTCGGATTGTTCGGCTGGGTTTGCTCGCCGGTCAGCAGCTGCTCATCGTGACGCTCCATATAAAAGATCGAGCTGTCGAGCTGCAGCCGCTCGTCCGCGAGCCGCGCCTTGTGGCCGATCTCGTAATTGATGTCCCATTCGGGCGAGAACAACAATTGATTCGCCGGCAGCCCCTGGCTCAAGTTGAAACCGCCCGCCTTGTAGCCGCGCGCGATGAGCGCATAGAGCTGCTGCGCGACCGAGATCTGCTCGCTCACTGAAAGCTGCCCGCCCCAGAGGTTGTTCTCGGGGTCGAAGACGTGAAAGCCATCGGGCTCGCCGAGATTCGTCGTCACGTCGTCGTAGTGGGTCGTGCGCCGCTCGCCCCGCACCCCGACCGACCAGCGCCCGTGCGCGCTCCAGGGGCCATCGAGCTGTGCATAGAAGGCGCTGTTCAGCGCGCGGTAGCGGCTGTCGATCACCGACTGGCTTTGCGTATCGTTGATGGGCGCGGTGGGGTCGAGAAACTCGCCGATGCTGGTGTCGGTCAGCGCCTCCTGGAGCTCGAAGCCGTAGAGACCGATCAGCCAGGACAGGCCCCGCGCGCCGCCGTCATGGTCGAGACGCAGCTCTAGGCTCCCGGTGGTGCGATGGCGCCGCTGGATCTCGTAGTACTCGTACGTGTAGGGCGCCCAGAGGATGGGATTGCCCCAGTCGCCATCGTAGGACCAAGTAATGTCCGAGTGGGCATAGGTGGCGATGGCCGTGAGCGCCGCAAAGCCGAGCCCTGAGTCCGTGGCTCGCAGCGCGAAGCCGCTCGAGTACTGCCGATCGATCCCGGGTTGATCGGAATAAACCGTCCGGCTGTCGTTGTAGATCGACCAGGCGTCGTAGCCGTTGTCGATCTGGATGCGCAGCGCCGTCAGGTCGACGCGCCAGTCCTCGCTCGGCTGCCAGCGCCACTTGCCGCGGAGCGTGAGCTCATTGCGGTTGTCGGTGTCGCGGCTCCAGTACACGTTGCGATAGAAGCCGTCGCTCAGGGTCTGCTGCACCGCCAGTCGGAAGGAGGAATCCAGCGAGGGCACCGGCCCCGTCACGACGGCGCCGGCGGAGCGCTCGCCGTAATTGCCGGCCTCGAGCTCGACCCGGCCACCGAACGTCTCTGCGGGATCGGCGCTCTTGACCGAGATCAGGCCCGCGAGCGCGTTGGCGCCATAGATCGTGCCCTGCGGTCCGCGCAGCACCTCGATGTGATCGATGTCGAACAGCGTCGCCGCCATGCCGAGGCCGCTGAAGTCGATGTCATCGATGAGAAAGCCGACGGAGGGGTTGGGTGCGCCCTGGTATTGCTGCAGCTCGCCGATGCCGCGGATCTGGAAATAGCGGGGCAGCGAGGTGTCGCCCGCCCAGTTGAGGTTGGGCACGAGCGCCATCACGTCCTCGAAGTTCTGCTGGCCCGCCTCGCGCAGCGTCAACGAGCCGAGCACCGACACGCTTCCGGGAACCTCGAGCGCAGGCATGGGCCGCAGCGTCGCGGTGACGACGATCTCCTCGAGCTCGTTCGCGGAGACCGCAGGCTGCGCGCGACTCGAGTGCGGTGCGCTGAGCGCAACCAGCAGGGCGATACAAAAGAGGCGATGACCCACCCTCCCTCCGCCGGTACTAACCGGATCAGGTTCAATGGGTTTGCAGGTGTGCGTCCGGCGCGGACGCGGCCCGCATCTCAGGCCCTCAAGGCCACCCCAGTGGTGTATCCGCTACTGTAAAGTAACCCGCGCGCAATGCAATCTCCCGCGCCGCAGGCGAGACCTTCGGTCGAGCGGGTCAATGGCCTGCGAGGCGCAGGAGGGCGCCGATGAGACCGCCCAGGAGGAGGACGAGGGTCGGCAGGAAGCTCAGGCCGTAGCCGGCGCCGCGCTTCTGCGGGTCCTTGACGTAGGTCACCGCATAGACCTGACGCCCGATGAGGAACAGAACGCCGAGCCCGGCCGCCCAGCGCGGGTCGAAATAATGGCCGAACAGGTACAGCCCGGGGATGAAGGCGATCAGCAGCTCGAGCGTATTCTGTTGAACGCGAAAATGGCGCTCGAAAATCGCGTGTCCGCTCGTGGCCGGGGCCTTGACTCCGTACTTGCCGCGCGCGCCCCCCACTTGAAAGCTGAATACGATGAACTGGAGAAGTGCGAGCGCAGTCACGATATCGAGATAAGCCATGCAAATACCTCCTGGGTTGTACGATTCTAGCACTGCCGTTCTGCGTCACTTTGCGGCAAGCTGTGTCCTCGTTTCGATGAGCCCGGAGGCTCATACTCAGCATGAGCTTCAGACCCCCACGATCCGGCACCCGCGGCTATGCCCATCTCCTCGAGCTGGACGTTCCCCCGGCGCGTGTGTGGCGTGCCCTCACCGATCCGCGGCTGGTGCGCATCTGGCTCGGACAGGAGGCGGAAATCGACGCGCGCGAGGGCGGCGTGTATCGTCTGGGCAAGCGCGCAGCGGGCGGGCGCGAGGCGCACATCGACGTGTTCGATCCGAATCGCCGCCTGCGGCTCATCTATCTGAGGCAGGCGGACGATCCTCCCAGCGACTCGGCCATCGTCGATGATTTTCTGCTCGATATTCGCAAATCGGAGTCGACCACGACGTTGCGGCTCCTGGGTTCGGGAATCCCCGAAGGCGCTGCCTGGGATCAGGCGTACGTGCGCATCCGCATGGGCTGGGAGCGCTTTCTCTCGCGCATCAAGGTCACGCTCGAAAGCCCCCCGGTGCCGAAGAAACCCGTGGCCGTCGAGCCTCCCAAGGACCCGCCGCTCCCGGGGCTCGATTATTGAGGTGAGCGTGAGGCGATGCTCGGCTTCCTGATTCGCGCGGTCATCGTCGCGCTCGGGCTGTGGCTCGCGACCGACTGGGTGCCCGGCGTTGAGATCGACTCGCCCGGCACCCTGATCCTTGCCGGCCTGTTGCTCGGCATCGTGAACTCGGTGCTGCGACCGGTGCTGATCGTGCTCACGCTTCCGGTGACGCTGCTGACTCTCGGGCTCTTTCTGCCCGTGATCAACGCCGCCATGGTCGCGCTCGTCGCCTGGATGCTTCCGGGCATGCATGTCGCCGGGTTCTGGTCGGCTTTCTGGACCGCGCTCATCGTGAGCGGCGTGAGTCTGCTGGGCTCCTGGCTGATCGGGCCGAAGGGCAAGATCGAGATCATCGTCAAGCGGCGCTGAGGAGCGCCGCGCCCAAGCCCGCAACCCGTGCCGGCCTCGCCACAACCCACGGAGTGATCCTTGCCCTCGCTGTCCCTCGCTGCCGCAGCGACCTGGCTCATTTGCGCGCTCGCCCTCGCCGGCATCCTGCTGCGTCCCTGGCATCTGCCGGAGTACGTATGGGCGCTTCTCGGTGCGGGCGCCCTGGTGCTCAGCACGCTCGTGCCCGTCCCTGAGGCGCTGGCAGCGGTCGCGAAGGGCCTCGATGTGTACCTGTTCCTGAGCGGCATGATGCTGCTCGCCGAGCTTGCCCGGCACGAAGGCCTGTTCGACTGGCTCGCGGCGCTCGCCGTGGAATGGGCGCGGGGCTCTCCCACCCGCCTGTTTACGCTCGTCTACGCGGTGGGCATCGCGGTGACGGTGCTGCTGTCGAACGATGCGACCACGGTGGTGCTGACGCCTGCGGTCTATGCCGCCACACGCCGCGCACGCGCCGCGCCGCTGCCGTATCTTCTGAGTTGCGCGCTCATCGCGAACGCCGCGAGCTTCGTGCTGCCGATCTCCAATCCGGCCAATCTCGTCGTCTACGGCTCGCACCTGCCGACGCTCGCCTCGTGGCTCGCGCAGTTCGCGCTGCCTTCGCTCGCGGCGATTCTCGTGACCTATGCGGTTTTGCGCTTCACGCAGCGCCGCGCACTCACCGGCGCGCTCGCGCCGGGTGCGCCGCGTCCCGTGCTCGGCCGCGGCGGCCGCTTCACGGCGGCGGGGATCGGCGCGACGGCGGTGCTCCTGCTGGCGGCCTCCGCTCTCGATCGGCAGCTCGGCGCGCCGACGTTCCTGGCGGGCACGCTCACCACGGCGCTCGTGTGTCTGCTCGCGCGCAGACGCCCCGCGGCGCTGATCCGCGAGATCACCTGGGGCGTCATTCCTCTGGTCGCCGGACTCTTCGTCCTGGTCGCGGGCCTCGAGCACACCGGCCTCGTCGCGCCGCTGGCCGCACGGATCGCGCACACGGCGGGCAGTGCGCCGCGCGAGACGGCGCTCATCGCCGGCGGCATCGCCGCTTTTGCGTGCAACCTCGTCAACAACCTGCCGCTCGGGCTGCTCGCCGCGGCGGTGGTGACGGCAGGACACCTGGGCACGGGCCTCTCAGGCGCGCTGTTGATCGGTGTCGATCTCGGTCCCAATCTGTCCGTGACCGGCTCGCTCGCGACGATACTCTGGCTGATCGCCATCCGCCGCGAGGGCGAGCACGTGAGCGCATGGACGTTCCTGCGCGTCGGCAGTCGGGTGATGCCGCCGGCTCTCGCCGCCGCGCTGATCGCCTACTGCGTCTTCGGCTCCTCGAGGGTCCTGGGCTCGGAGAGGGTGCTCGAGCCGAAGAGCGTGAGGATGCAGACCGCTGCGATGATGATCACCATGCCCGCGATCTGCAGCGCCGAGAGGCGCTCGTCCAGGAACCGCCAGCCAATGAAGGTGGCGATCGCCGGGTTCACATAGCCGTAGGTGCCGATGAGCGCGGGCGTCGCGTTGAGGCTCAGCCAGCCGTACGCGGTGTAGGCGAGGCATGAGCTGAGCAGCGTCAGGTAGCCGAGCGCGACCAGGCCGGGCGTGCTCATCGTCCAGCGCTGTACATCGCCGTGGGCGAGCGCGACGATGAGCAGCATGAGACCGCCCATGAACATCTGCAGCCCCATGAACATGAGCGAGCTCATGGAGGTCTCGATGCTGCGATAGTAGAGCGTACCCACCGCCCACCCCGCGCACGCGATGAGCGCGCCCGCCTCTGCGAGCACATGCGTCGTCGGTAGAGGACCCCGCGGGATCAGCATGAGGGTGGTCCCGAGGAACCCCACGATCAGGCTGGCGACGGCCCAGCGACTCAAGGGGTGACCGCGGCGTCCGAACGTACCGAGGCCCGCAATCCAGAACGCCGCCGTGCCGTTGAGCAGTGCCGAGAGGTTCGTCGGCAGATAGTGGATGGCCCACAGATTGAGGCCGTTGCTCATGAACACCATGAAGAAGCCGGCCACCGTGACGTGCCGCCACTCGATGAGCCGGCGCGGAAAGGCGCTGCCGAGCCACAGGCGTGCAACGAGCGCGAGCAACGTGCCGGCCGTGAGGAAGCGTACCGCCGAGAACAGGGCGATCGGCAGGTGATTGACCGCGACTTTGGAGAACAAGAAGCTCGAGCCCCACACCAGGTAGATCGTAGCGAGGCACAGCGCGAGCTTGGTGGCGTGGCCGCGCTCGTGTGCGTGCAGGGTGGCCGCCGCGCGCAAGCGCGGATCGGCGCTCAGGCAGGCCCCCCGGCCGGCGGTCTCCACTGGGCCATGGTCGCGCCCATACCGATCACTCCGGCGCACTGTGGGCCGGCGTGCCGGCACGGAACAGTCCGTAGCAGATGCCGAGCAGCAGCAGCGCAGCCCACCACTTGCCGCCGCTGACTTCGCCGAGCGCCAGCACGTCCGGGTTGTTTCTGATCCAGATGCACAGCGCGATGAAGATGCCGACGATCGCCTCACCGGTGATCAGGCCCGCGGCGGAGAGCATCGCCCTTTGCGCCAGCAGCTCCGGGTCGCGCCCGGGATTGTGGCGCCGGTGCCAGGCGGCGACGAATTCGGCGACGATGCCGCCCATCAGGATCGGGGTCGTCTCATCGAGCGGTAAGTAGATGCCGACCGCGACGGCGAGCACGGGTGCGCTCCAGCGTGAGCCGCGCCGCTTGAGATAGAGATCGAGCACGATCATCAGCGCACCGATGAGGACGCCCGCGCCGATCATGCCGGTCGGCAGCGTGCCGCCGAACATGCCCTCGGCGACGGAGCGCACGAGCGTCGCCTGCGGGGCGGGCAGCGCCTTGACCCCGGGGCGCGAGGGCTCGCCGATGCCATAGGCAAATTGCAGCAGATTCAGCACCGGTGCCATGACGGCGGCGCTCGCGAGCACGCCGACGCAGAGCATGATCTGCTGCCGCCACGGCGTGGCGCCGATGAGCTGGCCGCACTTGAGATCCTGCAGGTTGTCCCCGGCAACGGCCGCGGCGTTGCAGACCACCGCGCCGATGAATACCACGGCGACCGCGCCGATGGCGGAGTGCGGGCCCACCATCCACAACAGCACGAGCGAGGCAAAAAGCACGGTGCAGATGGTGACGCCCGAAACGGGATTGTTGGAGGAGCCGACGAGCCCGGCCATGTAGCCGCTCACCGAGGAGAACAGAAACCCCGCGACCACCATGATGAGCGCCATCGCGAGCGCCACGCCGATCGTGCCGACGACCAGGTAGTAGATGACGAACAGCGGCACGACGAACAGCGCGATGCACACGAGCACGCCGGCCATCGGCAGGTCGCGCTCGGTCTCGGGGACCTCGGCGCCCCGCGGGCCGCCGGCCTTCAGGCCGCTGCTCACCGCCGACCAGAGCGAGCTGCGCAGCGACCACAACGACCACAGCGCACCGGTCAGCATGCAGCCGACGCCGATGTAGCGCACCTGAGTGCGCCAGATCATGAAGGCGGCATCGCCGGCATCGAGACCGATCAGCTTCTGTGCGAGCAACGGCTCATGCGGAACGAGGTACATGTTGATGAGCGGCATCGCCACCCACCAGGAGAACAGACCTCCCGCGCCGATCAGCACCGCGACATTGAGGCCGACGATGTAGCCGACGCCGAGGAGCGCGGGCGAGAAGCCGTAGCCGAAGTACGCGATGAAACGCTCGCCGAAGTAGCCCTGCGCGATGAAGGTCTCCGGCAGCCAGCGCGTGCCCGAGGTGATCAGCTTGAAGAGGCCGGCGACGGCGCCGGCGAGCGCGATGAAGCGTGCGCCGACCCCGGGATTCGCGCCCGCCTTGAGGACCTCGGCGGCGGCGACGCCCTCGGGAAAGCGCAAGCGCTGCTCGAGGATCAGCGTGCGTCTCAAGGGGACCGAGAACAGCACGCCGAGCAGGCCGCCGAGTCCGACGATCGCGAGCGTCCAGAAATAGTCGAAGCGCGTCCAGTGGTGCAGCAGGATCAACGCCGGCAGCGTGAAAATGGCGCCCGCCGAGATCGATGTTCCTGCCGAGGCCCCCGTCGCGACGATGTTGTTCTCGAGGATGTTGCTGCGGCCGAACAGGGGCAGCACCGCCATGGAGATGACCGCGGCGGGAATGGCGGTCGCCACCGTGAGACCCGCGAAGAGGCCCACGTACGCATTCGCCGAGGCGAGAACCACGGTCAGCACGATCGACAGCGCGATCGCCTTGAACGTGAATTGCGGGGCCGTCGGCACGCCCCCTGCAGCGCCATCCCTACTCAGACTTCGCTCCCCCGACTCCCGGTCTGTGTCTTCTATGCCTTGGCTTCGCGCTCGGCCTGCTCGGCCTCCCTGGCGCGCGCGGCGAGCTTGTCCTTGAGCAGCAGGCCGGCCATTACTATGCCCAATTCGTACAGCAAGCACATCGGAATTGCCATCGCGCTCTGCGAGACTGCATCGGGCGGTGTCACGAAGGCGGCGAAGATGAAGAGGCCGAGAATCACGAAGCCGCGATTCTTGCGCAGCTTCTTCAAATCGACGAACCCGGTCCACACCAGCAGGACGGTCGCGACCGGGACCTCGAAGGCGAGACCGAAGGCGAGCATCGAGATCATGACGAAGTCCAGATAGCTCCCCATGTCGGTCATCATCTGCACCCCGTGCGGCGTGGTGGCGACGAAGAAGCTGAGCATCAGCGGGATGACCACGAAGTAGGAGAACGCGGCTCCCACGTAGAACAGCACGATGCTCGAGAGCAGCAGCGGCACCGCGAGCTTCTTCTCGTGCTGATAGAGCCCGGGCGCGACGAACGCCCATGCCTGATAAAGCACATAGGGGATCGCAAGGCCGATGGCGAGCACCAGCGCGAGCTTGAAGGGCACCGTGAAAGGCGCGACGACGCTGGTCGCGATCAGTGTGGCCCCCGCCGGCAGCTTGTGCTTCAAGGGCTCTGCTACCCACGTGAACAGCTGATTCATGTACATCGCGCAGGGCACGAAGCACAGGGCGACCGCAATGATGGCCTTGAGCAGCCGATCGCGCAGCTCGAGCAGATGAGAGATCAGGGTGCCTTCGGCGAGGCCGCTCGGCTCGCCCTCGGGCGCGTTCATTGGACCGGGCGCGTCGACTCGGGCGGCGCAGCGGCAGGCGGCGGTGCGCTCGCGGTCGCGGGCGACGCGCTCGCGGGGAACGACGGGGCGTCGGCGGGTGGGGTCGGCGCCGCAGGGTCGGCTGCCCCGGAGGAGCCGCGAATCAGCGCATCGAGCTCGCCCGCCGGAGCTGCGGCGACGGGTGCGGCGGGTGCGGCGGTCGCGGCGGCGGGTACCGCGGGGGTGCCGCTGATCAGCGCGTCGAGCTCGCCCGGCTTGATCACCGGCTGATCGAGCATGGCGGCGATCTTCTTCTGCTCGCGCACCAGCTCCTCCGCATTCACCTCGCGCTCGAGCTGCTCGGAGAGCTGGCGCGCCATGACCCGCGCCCGCCCCATCCAGGTGCCCACTTGTCGGGCGACCTTGGGGAGCCGCTCGGGACCGAGCACGACGAGTGCAATCGCCGAGGTCAGCAGAATCTCAGAGAAGCCAAAATCGAGCATGCGCGCATCACGCGTTCGTCTTGGGCGGAGCCTTCACCTCGGGTTCGTGGGCGGGCTGCGCTTGGGCGCCCGCGGCGAAGTCGGCGTCCTTGTCTTGCTTGATCTGCTTGAGCTGCTCCTCTTTCTCGCCCTCGTTCATGGCCGTCTTGAAGCCACGCACCGCAGCGCCGAGATCCGTGCCGATGGAGCGCAATCGCTTGGTGCCGAAGATGACCACGGCAATGAGCAGAATCAGAATCAGCATCCGATAGTCGAACATGTCGGGTCTCCGAAGACAGCGGCTGGTCGGGCGATGATACGCCCAAAGACATTATGACATTCGACACCGAGGCGCCGATGCGTGTTCGGTCGCATTTGCGAGGTCCCTGATTTCAGCTCTCCAGCCAAAGGGTTACGGGACCGTCGTTGAGCAACGACACGTGCATGTGCGCGCCGAACACGCCGCTCGCGACCCGCGGGTGCCGGCTGCGTGCGCTGTGCACCAGCGCCTCGAACAGCCGAGCGCCCTGAGCAGGGGGCGCGGCGGTCGAGAAACCGGGGCGAAGGCCCTGGCGGGTATCGGCGGCCAGGGTGAACTGCGGCACCAGCAAAAGATCCCCGTCGATCTGCTGCAAACTTAGATTCATTTTGCCGGCATCATCGGGGAAAACGCGGTATTTGAGCAGCCGATCCAGCAGCCGCTCCCCGTGCGCTGTATCATCGGCGGGCCTCACTCCCACCAGGACTAGAAGCCCGCGGCCGATCGCCGCGACCTGCACCCCGGCGACCTCGACGCGGGCCTCAGCCACCCGCTGCAGGAGTCCGATCACGCGCCGCGCGTGCGCCGCCCGCGTGCGCTCGCCGCGGAGCACAGGGCACGGAAGCCAGCGGCGACGAACGGCGCGAGACGCTCATGCACGCTGTCGAGGTCTGAGGAGTCGCAGAGGCCTCCGGAGAGCCGATCGATCCGTCCGGTCTCGGCAAAGGTGAGGGTGAGCGCGCCGGAGAGAAACTGATAGCCCCAGTAGATCTCCCGCGGGCTGCACCCGGGAAGTGCGGCGCGCAGCACGGCGATGAATTTCTCCACCAGCGGATCGAAGTGCTGGGTCATCAGCACCGGTCCCCACTCCGGGGAGTTGTTGACCTGCGCCACGAGCGCGAAGAAATCCTTCCATCCCGGGCCGCCGCGCGCGGAGCGCTCGAGCAACGGATAGGTGAAGGCGTTGACGATCTGCTCGAGCGTCGGGGTGCCGGGCAATGCGTCGCGCTGGACCTGCTCGAGCATGGCAAGACGCTCGGGGTTGAGCTCCTGCGCACGCCGGCGGAACACCGCGGCGAACAGCTCGCGCTTGCCGCCGAAGTGATAGCTCACGAGCGCCACGTCGACCTCGGCGGCTTCGGTGATGTCGCGGACCGACACGCCGTGGAACCCGTTGCGTGCGAACAGCCGCTCGGCTGCATCGAGGATCCTGTCCTTGCCCGGACGGATCGCAGTCTTCTTGTTTGCCTTCTTGCGGCGCGCCGCCATGCGCAGCTCCCCTGCCCCTGACCGTTCAGGCCATCGGCGCTAAACCACCTCGAGATTCGCGTACGACAGCATGAGCCACTTGGTGCCCTGATGCTCGAAATTCACCTGAATGCGCGCCTGGGGTCCGTTGCCCTCGAAATTGAGCACCACCCCGTCGCCGAACTTCGAATGGCGCACGCGGCTGCCCATTCTCATCGCCGGAGTGCTCGACTCCTCGAAGCCGGCGCGCTTGACGAACACCGGCCGGCTCACCTGCAGGCGCGGGCGAATTTCCTCCACGAGCTCGGCGGGCAGCTCGTGGATGAAGCGCGAGGGCTGGCCGTATTGATCGATGCCGAAGAGCCGGCGCTGCTCGGCATAGGTGATGTAGAGCTGACGCATCGCGCGGGTCGCTCCCACGTAGCATAACCGCCGCTCCTCCTCGAGGCTCGCGAGATCCGATACGGAGCGCTGATGCGGAAACAGCCCGTCCTCCATGCCCGTCATGAACACGACGGGAAACTCGAGCCCCTTCGCGGAGTGCAGCGTCATCATCTGTACGCAATCCGCGTACGGATCGGCCTGCCCCTCGCCGGACTCGAGCACCGCATGCGCGAGGAACGCTTCGAGAGGCTGCATGTCGCTCTCCCCCTCGGGCGCGAAGCCGCGTGCCGCACTCACGAGCTCGAGGAGGTTCTCGACGCGCGCCTCGCCGCGCTCGCCGCGCTCCTTCTTGTAATGCTCGATGAGACCGCTCGACTCGATGACGCGCTCGACCTGCTCGTGCAGCTCGAGACCCTGGACATCGGCGGCCATGCGCTCGATGAGCTCGAGGAACGAGCCGAGCGCACCGGCGGCCCGCTGTGCAAGACCGCTGCGCACCGATTCGAGGGCCGCTGCCCACAGCGACAGGCCCTTCTCGCGGGCGATCTCGCGCACCGGGTCGATCGTCTTGGCGCCGATTCCGCGGGTCGGCAGGTTGACCACCCGCTCGAAGGAGGTGTCATCCGCACGGCTCGCGACGAGGCGCAGGTACGCGAGCGCGTCCTTGATCTCGGCCCGCTCGAAGAAGCGCAGGCCCCCGTACACCCGGTAGGGCATGCGCGCGTTCAAGAACGCCTCCTCGAGGACCCGTGACTGGGCGTTCGAGCGATACAGCACCGCAACCTCTCGGCGCGCGCCGCCGTGTTCCACCCAGTCGCGAATGCGGCTCACGATGAAGTCCGCCTCGTCGCGCTCGTTAAAGGCCGCGTAGAGCTTCACGCGCTCGCCATCCGCGCCGCTCGTCCAGAGCGTCTTGCCGAGCCGTCCGGCATTGTTCGCAATGAGCGCGTTCGCCGCTTTCAGGATGTTGCCGGTCGAGCGGTAATTCTGCTCGAGCTTGTAGAGCACGGCACCGGGAAAATCGCGACGGAACTGCGCAAGATTCTCGACGCGTGCTCCCCGCCACCGATATATCGATTGATCGTCGTCGCCCACCGCGAAGGGCATGCCACCGGCGCCCGCGAGCAACGTCACCCAGCGATACTGAATTGCATTGGTATCCTGGAACTCGTCGATGAGCACGTGGCGGAAGCGCTCGCGGTAGTGCGCGAGCAGCGCCGGGTGATCGCGCCACAGCTCGTATGCGCGCAGCAGCAGCTCCGCGAAATCAACGACCCCGGCGCGTTGGCACGCCTCCTCGTAGGCGCGATAGATCGCGATCAGCTGGCGGCGCGTCGGATCGCCCTCGTCCTTCAAGTGCTTGGCGCGCAGACCCTCGTCCTTCTGCGCATTGATGAACCAGAGGATCTCGCGCGGCACCCAGCGCGCCTCGTCGAGCTCGAGGGCCTTCAATACCTTGCGCAGCACCCGTGCCTGATCCTCGGAATCGAGGATCGAGAAGCCCTGGGGCAGCCCGGCCTCGCGCCAGTGCAGTCGCAGGAGGCGATGGGCCAGGCCATGGAACGTGCCGATCCAGAGCGCTCCGCTCGGCCTCTCGAGCAGGCTCTCGATGCGGCTGCGCATCTCGGCGGCCGCCTTGTTGGTGAAGGTCACGGCGAGGATACCGTGGGGCGAGACGCCCTCCACCTGGATCAGCCAGGCGACCCGGTGCACGAGCACACGGGTCTTGCCGCTGCCCGCACCGGCCAGCACGAGCGCGGGCCCCAAGGGAGAGGCGACCGCCTGCCGCTGGGCATCATTCAAGCCGTCGAGAAGGTGGGAAACATCCATCGGGCGCGGATTGTACCTATCTTCGCCGCAGGGTCACGCGCGCTGCGGTGCCGCGCGCGACTCCTCGGCGAATTCGATGAGCGCGATGACGAGCGAGAGCACCACCGGGCCGGCAATCAGGCCGATGGCGCCGAAGGCCGATACCCCACCGAGCACTCCGATGAATACCGCGAGACCCGAGATGCGGGCACGGCCCGAGATCAGCCAGGGCCGCAGCACGTTGTCGAGCGCGCCGAGCACCAGCCCCCAGGCGAGCAGGAAGATCGCGAGGCCCCAGTGGCGCTGGAAGATGAGCCAGCCGAGCGCGGGAATCCAGGCAAACATCGAGCCGCCCACGGGCAGCATGGTGATGAGCGCAACGAGCACCCCGAAGACCACCGGCGCCGGCAGTCCCGCGATCGCCCAACCGATGCCGAGCAGTACCCCCTGCACGGCGGAATTCATCACGGTGCCGAACACGATCGCGCGGGTCACCTCGGAGAGCTGCAACACCAGGCGCGCCTTGCGCAGCTCGTCGAGCGGAATGAGGCGGATTGCCCGCGCGCACATCGAATCGCCGTCGCTCAGAAGATAGAAAAGCACGAACAGCATGATCATGAACGCGATGAAGGTGCCGAGCGCACCGACAAAAAGAGCACCGCCGAGGCCGGCAGCCTTCTCGAGCACCAGACGGGTCTGCGACAGAATCCAGGTCTGGATCTGCTCGGCGGACACTCCGGTGTGAGCGTGCAGCCATGCATCCGCGCGCCAGAAGAGCGGAAAGCGCTGCAGGTCCGAGATCGTCTTGATGTCGTGCTGCTGCGCCTGCTGCTGCAGATTCGCGACGAGCGCGGAGATCTGGGTGACGAACTCGAACGACAGCGCCGCGAGCGGCAGCACGAGCACGATCGGCGTCAGCACCGTGAGCAGCCCCGCCGCCCGCCCGCGCGTGCCCAGCCGCGCCCGCAGGCGCACGTTCACCGGCTGCAGCAGGAAGGCGAGAAAGGCCGCCCAGGCGATCGGCGCAAGGAACGGCAGAAAGATCAGAACGAGGGCATAGCCGAGGCCTGCGGCCACCACCAGCGCGAACACGCGCGGATAAAAGGAAGATGCAGCCGCCATGCGGCCATACTAACATTGGCGCTGAAATGACGACCCTCACGGTCAACGAGAAGATCCTCACGGTCGACGCCGCACCGGACACGCCGCTCCTGTGGGTGCTGCGCGACCACCTCGGCCTCACCGGCACCAAGTATGGCTGCGGGCTCGCACTGTGCGGCGCCTGCACGGTGCACGTCGACGGTGTCGCCACCCGCTCGTGCGTACTGCCGCTGCGTGCGCTCGAGGGCAAGACCGTGACGACGATCGAGGGCCTTGCGCAGGCGCGCTCGCACCCCGTGCAGCGGGCATGGCTCGAGCTGGACGTGCCTCAGTGCGGTTACTGCCAGTCGGGACAGATCATGTCGGCGGCGGCGCTCCTGCGCTCGAACCCGAGGCCGACCGATGCGCAGATCGATGCGGCGATGTCGGGCAATCTGTGCCGCTGCGGCACCTATGCGCGCATTCGGCGCGCCATCCATCGCGCGGCCGAGCTCATCCCCCCGGGCAGCGAGGAATGAGCGCTCGACCTGCCGATCCCTCGCGTCGCGAGTTCTGCCGCTCGACGGCCGTCCTGGGCGGCGGCCTCGTGCTGGCCCTCACCCTGCCCGCTCGGGCGAGCCGTTCGCGCCCGAGCGCCGTTCGCGGTCCCGCCGAGCTCAATGCGTGGCTGCGCATCGGGAGCGATGACTCGATCACGATGCTCGTCGATCGCTCCGAGATGGGACAGGGTGTCTACACCGCCTTGCCGATGCTCATCGCCGAGGAGCTCGAGGTGGACCTTGCCCGCGTCGCCATCGTCGCGGCACCCGTGGGACCGGCCTACGTCAATCCGGGCAATGGCGGGCAGGTCACGGGGACGAGCAACAGCGTGCAGGACGGCTATGAGAAGCTGCGCATCGCCGGAGCGCAGGCGCGCCACATGCTGATCGCTGCGGCGGCCGCGCGCTGGCACGTCGATGCGGGCCAGTGCCGCGCCGACGATGGCGGGGTGCTCGGACCGAAGGGCCGGCGGCTGAGCTACGGACAGCTCGCGATGGACGCCGCGCGCTTGACGCCGCCGAAGGACGTGAAGCTCAAGTCTCGCACCGAGTTTCGCCTGGTCGGCACACCGCACCCGCGCCTCGACACGCCGGGCAAGGTGGACGGCAGCGCGCAGTTCGGCATCGACGTGCGCCTGCCGGGGATGCTGTATGCGGTGCTCGCGCAATGTCCGACGCTCGGCGGCAAAGTGAGCCACGTCGATTCGAGCGCAGCGGCGGCGGTCAGCGGAGTGAGACGCATCCTGCCGACCGACGGCGGCATCATCATCGTCGCCGAGCACGTCTGGCAGGCGATGAGTGCGCGCCGCGCGCTCAAGGTCGAATGGGACGCGGGCGTCCACCATGCGCTCGACACCGCCTCGATCGGCGCGCTGCTCGAGCATGGCGAGCGCACCGGCCACGAGCTCACCGCCAAGAATACGGGCGATGTGGCCGCGGCGCTGAAGCGCGAGCCGCACGTGCTCGCCTCGGTGTACGAGCTGCCGCTGCTGGCGCACGCGACCATGGAGCCCATGAATTGCACGGCGGATGTGAAAGCCGGGCATTGCGATCTGTACGTCGGCACGCAGGTACAGCAAGCTGCACAGCAGGCTGCCGCGGAGGCCGCGGGCCTCAAGCCGGAGCAGGTGAACGTCATCACCACGCTCCTCGGCGGTGGCTTCGGCCGGCGGCTCGAGGTGGACTTCATTCCCGCGGCGGTGATCGCCTCGAAGGCGATGGGCGTGCCCGTGCAGCTGCTGTGGAGCCGCGAGGACGACATGCGGCACGACATCTACCGGCCGCCGGCGCGCGAGTCGCTCGCCGCAGCGCTCGATGCGCAGGGTAAGCTCACCGCGCTCAAGCTGCACATCATCAGTCCCTCGGCCACGGCGCGGGCGGCGCCGAGCACCACCGATCCGTTCGACTCGGTGATCGAGTACGCCGACAAGATCCCCTATGCGATACCGAGCTATCACCTGAGCTACTCGCGCCAGGAAGTGGGGGTGGACGTCGGCTACATGCGCTCGGTCAGCCACGCGCCGAACTGCTTCGCGATCGAGTGCTTCATGGACGAGCTGTCCGCACTCGCGCGCCGCGACCCGATCGACTTTCGCCTCGCTCTGCTCGAGGGCAAACCCCGTCACCGCCAGGTGCTCGAGCTCGCGAAGCGGCGCTCGGGCTGGGGGCTCGCGAAGAGCGGACGTTTTCTCGGCGTGGCACTGCTCGAAGGGTACGACTCGAAGGTCGCGCAGGTGGCCGAGATCTCGATTGCGGGCGGTGCGCTCAAGGTGCACAAGATCACCTGTGTCGTCGACTGCGGAGCTGTGGTGAACCCCCGCATCGTCGAGTCGCAGATCGAGAGCGGCATCGTGTTCGGCCTCTCCGCCGCGCTCTGGGGTGAGATCACGCTCGCCGAGGGGCAGGTGCGGCAGGGCAACTTCAACGACTATCGGCTGCTGCGCCTCAACGAGATGCCCGAGCTCGACGTGCACCTCGTGGCGAGTGCCGAAGCGCCCGGCGGAATCGGCGAGGCCGCGGTGCCGCCCGTCGCCCCGGCGCTGTGCAATGCCGTGTTCGCCGCCACGGGCAAGCGTATCAGGCGCCTGCCGCTCGCGGGGCAGGCGCTTGCGTAGGAAGGGCGCGTCGAGGCCTTCGCGGATGTCGATTCTGCGGCACCCCGCGGGCGCGCGGATCGCTCAGCGGCGGCGCCCGCGTGCGGCACCGGCTGCATCGAGCGCGCGCCGCGCCCACTCGATCAGCCGCTCGGCATCCTCGAGCACGTCAGGCGGCACCTCGCGATAGCGGCCACCGACCTGCGGACGGTCCGGGAACGGGCGAAAGGCGGGCATGCCGCGCGCGTCGTAATCGGCCACATTGCCCGCTCCGGCGCGCAGGTAAAGCACGTCATCGCGCGCGATCAGGCCAAAGAACACGCCGTTGCAGTACAGGCCACGGCCGCCGAACATGCGGCGCGCCTCGACATCCCCCAGCGAGGCGAGCTGCTCGAGCACGAAGCGACAGAGCTCATCCGAGGTGTGCATCGCGCCGACCTTCGAGCGGCGTGCCGCTCGCGAGGCTCACACCGCGACGTGCAGGTAGTGATCCGCGATCAGCGCCGCGAACAGCCACATGAGATAGGTGATTGAGTAGCGAAAGGTGCGCATCGCGAGCTCGGGACGTGACCCGTCATCGCGCTTCAGTGCAATGGCGTAATAAAGGAACCGCGCGTTCAAGGCCAGCGCCGCGAGGAGATAAAGGAGGCCGGAAAGCCCCGAGAGCACCGGCAGGAGCGTCGTCAGCGCGAGCAGGATGCTGTAGAGGAGGATCTGAACGCGGGTGAACTCGACGCCATGCGTCACCGGCAGCATCGGGATGTTCGCCTTCGCGTAGTCCTCCCGCCGTGCGATGGCCAGCGCCCAGAAATGCGGCGGCGTCCAGGTGAATACGATGAGAAACAGCAGCAGTGCATGCGGGTCGATGGTGTGCGTGACCGCGGCCCAGCCGAGCACGGGGGGCGCGGCACCCGCGGCCCCGCCGATCACGATGTTCTGCGGTGTCGCGTGCTTGAGCCAGAGCGTGTATACGATCGCGTAGCCGATCAGCGAGCCGAAGGTGAGCACGGCGGTGAGCGGGCCGACCGTCGGCCAGAGAACCGCCATCGAGGTGGCGGCCAGCGTCCAGGCGAACGTCAATGCCTCGCGCCTCGAGAGCAGGCCGGTCGGCAGCGGCCGGCGGCTGGTGCGCGCCATGCGCTCATCGATGCGTCGATCGAGGACATGGTTGAACGCAGCCGCGGAGCCCGAGGCGAGCGCGATGCCGAGCGTTCCGAACAACAGCGCGGGCAGAGGCACCCACCCGGGTACCGCGAGCACCATCCCGACCAGGGCGGTGAACACGATGAGCAGGGTCACCTTGGGCTTGGTGAGCTCGAGATACTCGCGCCAGCGGCCGATCGGAGCGCGCGGCACGCGGGTGCGGGCGCGCTCGGCGGTGCCGGGCAGCGGCAAGTTATCGGGGAGCGTCGACACGGGATAAGGGTACCATGCGAGGCCCAACGGGCCCGTAGGCGGGCGCCCCCTCTTCCGCGCGCCCCGGCCACAGCGAGCGCAGCAGGGTCACCAGGCTCACGACCAGAAGGGCTGCGCCGGCATTGTGCAATGTGGCGAGCGGCAGGGGCACGCCGAAACGCACCACCGAGATGCCGACCGAGATCTGCAGGACCACCGCGAGCACGACCAAGGCGCCGGCGAGCACCCGCCGGCGCCTACGCGCGCGTGCCATGACGCTCGCTCCGAGGCCCAGGAGCAGGAGCCCCGTGACGAGCGCTCCGAGGCGGTGGCTGAGATGAATCGCCGTGCGCGCAGGGCTCGCCAGCACACCACCCTCATAGTCGATGCCGCGCTGAGAGAAGCTGAAGGCGGCGCGAAAGTCCGCATCCGGCCACCAGGCGTGCTGGCAGGTCGGAAAATCCGGACACGCGAGCGCGGCGTAATTGCTGCTCGTCCAGCCGCCGAGCCCGATTTGGGCGATGAGCACGCCAAGGGCGAGGATCGCCCAGGGCCGCAATGCGCGCTCGCGAGCAGAGAGCGGGCCCTGCGGCGGCGGGAGTGCGAGCCACCACAGGAGGCTCAAGGTCGTCAGCCCTCCGAAGAGGTGGGCCGTGACGACCAGCGGGTTCAGGCGCTGGGTCACGGTCAGCGCACCGAGCACCGCCTGTGCGCAGACGACGAGAAACAAGGCGACCACCGCCCCCAGCGGTTGACCGGCGCGCCGGCGCGCGAGCCAGGCCCAGATCGCGAGCGCCGCGATCGTGGCGACCAGGGTCCCCGCAAAATATCGGTGCACCATCTCGTGCCACGCGCGTGCTGCCTGCGGGGCGGCCTGCGGATAGAGGTGTCCGTAGCAGCCGGGCCAGTCGGGGCAGCCGAGTCCGGCGTCGGTGAGCCGCACCCAGGCGCCGAGCACCACCACCGTCGCGGCGAGTACGGCGCCGAGCAGGGCGAGTCGCCGGAACCAGCGCAGCGAATCGAGTGAGGCGAGAGCGTTCATGCGTCAGCGAGCGCGTGCATGCGTCAGCCGATGTGCGACAGACCGAGGAGCCGTTTCAGGTCCTCGAGCATCCCCCGGGCAGGGGCATCGGGCGCATACCACATCATGAGGTTGCCGAGCGGGTCGATGAGGTAGACGCGCCCGAGGTCCGGGCCGGGGAGAAGGGCCTGCAGCGGCGCCGCCGCGGCGCTGGCCCGCACGACGATGAGGTCGGGCTGTTCGGCCTCGAGATACTTGAGATCACAGCACTCGCCCGAGGCGAGATAGACGCGCTGTACGCGGTCCATGTCGCGGTTGAGGGCGGTGCGGACCTGCCGCGTGTCGTAGAGATGCCCGCGGCATGCGGCATCGCAGGCGCCATCGCCCGTGTAGAGCAGGGTCCATTTGTGCTCGAGGAAATCGGGACGGGTCGTGCGCGATGCGCCGTTCGCCCCCGCGGAACGAGCGGGCGCCGCCACGAGAGGCAGGCTCAACCGGGGGGCCGGACGCGCCGGATCGATGAGGGTGCCGTGATTGACGTGGCCGGGCGGGTGCCATTTCCCGCCCGAGCCGTAGTACACGAGAAAGGCGAGGGCGAGCGGGGCGAAGAACAGCGCGGCGAGGCCGGCGAGTGCGCGGCGCGACTGCGCCGGCGTGCGGGGGGCGGTCACGGCGCTCATGCTCCTCGAGGCTCGCCGTTCGAAGGCCGCAGATTCGTGACCACGTAGATCACGGCGAGGGCGAGCGCCAGACCGAACCATTGCACCGCATAGGCGATGTGTCGCATCGGTGGGAAGCCGGGCGCCGTCCACGCTCGAACATAGCCGTCGGGGTCTGCGGCATCGAGCAGCACGAGCTCGGCACCCCGCGTCCAGTGCGCGCGCGGCTCACCGAGGAGCCGCTCGATGGCCTCATGGGTCGGAAAGTTGGCGACCACCGGATAGGGAGCGCGCAGCGGCGGGTCCTGTCCGAGCCGCAAGCCGGGCAGCGGCAGACGGTCCGCCCGTCCGTGAAGCGTTCGTTCCTCGCCCGACACGGCGACCCGCGGGCGCGCGGCGCGACTCGGGCCCACGGGCACCCAGCCGCGGTTGACCAGGACGAGCCCGCCATCCTCGAGTACGAACGGCGTGATCACCTCGTAGCCTGCATGGCCCTGCGCGTCGCTCATGTTGTCGATCAAGATCTGATGGGCCGGGTCATAACGGCCGGTCAGCACGACGTGCTGGAAGCGCGGCAGCGGCGTGGTCGCCCCGGTGAGCACGCGCGTCGACTCGTTTCCGGCGGCGAACGCATCGTAAAGGGCCTGCTTCTCCGCGGCGCGTTGCAGCTGCCAGCGCCCGAGCGCGACGAACGCCGCGACCACGAGGAGCGCGAGCAGCGTCATCAGCGGACGCGGTGCAAAACGACGTGAACCCAGGCGCATCGGCGCGATCTCAATACTCATCTCCGGTCTCGATATTGAACGGGGCGCGGCTCACGTAAGATGTCCGGCAGAGACCCCTCGCCCGGTGGACGCCCGTGGAATTCAAGTACCTGGTCCTGTTGATCCTGCTGCTCATCGTCGCGAGCTTGGGCAAGGCGCTGTACTATCTTTCGAGCTCCAAGCCGGGTGACAGCGGCAAGATGGTGAAAGCGCTCACCTGGAGAATAGGACTGTCCGTCGGGCTCTTCGTTCTGCTCATCGTCGCCTACTACGCCGGCTGGATCGAGCCGCCCCAGTTGCACTGAAGGGCCCCGGCTTCGCCCGCGGCGATGGGCGGCGCCGCTCGTCTGCTACAGCCAGTAGACGAAGATGAACAGTCCGAGCCACACCACGTCAACGAAGTGCCAGTACCAGGCGACCGCCTCGAAGGCGAAGTGGTTGCGGGGCGTGAAGTGTCCCTTCATCACGCGCAGCCAGATGACGGTGAGCATGATGGCACCCACCGTGACATGGAAGCCGTGAAAGCCGGTCAGCATGAAGAAGGTCGAGCCGTACACCCCGGTGCCGAGGGTGAGGCCGAGCTCGGTGTACGCCTCGCGGTACTCGTGCGCCTGCAGGGCGACGAAGGAGAAGCCCAGGAGGAAGGTGAGGGCGAGAAAGAACTTCAGGCGGCCCCGATGGCCGGCGATCAACGCATGGTGAGCGATCGTCACCGTCACCGAGCTCGAGAGCAGGATGGCGGTGTTGACCGCCGGAAGGCCCAGCGCCGGGATGGTCTTGAACGTGCCGTTGGCGAGGCCGCCGACGTGCGCCGGGCCGTTGGTTGGCCAGCCGCTGTCATAGTGGCTCCAGAGCAGGATGTTGGTGAGCGCCTTGGTGCCATGCCCGCCCAACCAGGGGACGACCAGGCTTCGCGCGTAGAACAGCGCGCCGAAGAACGCGCCGAAGAACATGACCTCCGAGAAGATGAACCACATCATCCCCATGCGAAACGAGCGGTCGACGGCGGAATTGTAGATGCCGTGCTGGTTCTCACCGATGACCGTGCCGAACCAGCAGAAGAACATCGTGAAGAGCAGCGCAAAGCCGGGCAGCAGCGCCCACGGCGGCAACCACTCGTCGAGCGTCGCGACCGCGCCCAGCATGAGCGTGAACAGCGCAACGGCGGCGAAGATCGGCCAGGGGCTGCCGTGCGGGATGTAGTAGTGATCCGCTTCGCGGGCGGCGGGCGTGGCGTGGGCGTCAGCCATGGGTGCTCTCGTCGGGACTTGGGAAAAACCGCCTCATTATAGTGAAGGACTCAGCGCCGTGCTGCCGCATCGGTCGCGTCGTAGATCGTGTAGGCGAGGGTGATGTGATTGACCTGCGCCGGCAGCGCCGGATCGACGATGAAGCGCACCGGCAGCATGCGGGTCTCGCCGCTCCGAAAGGGCTGCGGGCTGAAGCAGAAGCACTGTGTCTTGTGAAAGTAATGGGCGGCGACCGTCGGCGTGATCGAGGGCACGGCCTGTGCGACCGAGCTCGAGCCCGTGAGATTGCGCGCCTCGAAGGAGGCATCGTAGAGCTTCCCCGGATGCACGCGCAGCGAATGCACGGTGGGCTCGAAGTCGAAGCTGCCGACGGTCGCCGGGTTCGCGATCAGCTCCACGGTGATCTCGCGGTTCGGGTCGGTCGACTCGGTGACGGCGACCGCGCCCTCGCGCGCCTCGGCGTTGCCGATTCCGGTCACCTTGCAGAACACGTTGTACAAGGGGATCAGTGCCCAGCCGAACGCAAAGCTTCCGGCCGTCATGATGAGGAGGCTGCGCAGCAGGCGCCGATGCGGGCTCCGCGGCGCCGCGCCGCGCTCGGTCGTCGGACCGCGCGGACCCTCGGGCGGTTGCGGGGCACTGTCCATCAGTGATGACTGCGATAGATCGTCAGGGCGATGAATCCGACGTAGAACCCAAGCGCCACCGCCGTCAGGAGCAGGGCCCGTTGACGGATGCGTCGGCGGCTCTGCGCAACGCTCATTCTCACTTCACCTCGGGCGCCACCGTGAAGCTGTGGTAGGGCGGCGGCGAAGGCAAGGTCCACTCGAGCCCGGTCGGCGTGGCGTCGTTCCACACCTCGGCAGTCGCCTTGCGGCCGCCGCGTGCACACTCCAGGATCAACCACGCGAAGAGCAGTTGCGACGCGCCGAACACGAACCCGCCGATGGAGGACACCATGTTCCAGTCGGAGAACTGCACTGCGTAATCGGGAATGCGGCGCGGCATGCCGGCAAGCCCGAGGAAGTGCTGCGGAAAGAACAGCACGTTCACGAAGATCGCCGACAGCCAGAAGTGCGCCTTCGCGAGCGTCATGTTGTACATGTGCCCGGTCCATTTCGGCAGCCAGTAGTACACACCCGCCATGATCGCGAAGATCGCGCCGGGCACGAGCACGTAATGGAAGTGCGCGACCACGAAGTAGGTGTTGTTGTACTGGAAGTCGACCGGCGTGAGGGCGAGCATCAGGCCGGAGAACCCGCCGATCGAGAACAGGAACAGAAACGCGATGGCGAACAGCATCGGCGGCTCGAAGCTGATCGACCCGCGCCACATCGTCGCGGTCCAGTTGAACACTTTGACGCCCGTGGGCACCGCGATCAGCATGGTCGACATCATGAAGAACATCTGCGCGGCGAGCGGCATCCCGTCGACGAACATGTGGTGACCCCACACGATGAACGACAGAAAGGCGATCGAGGCGATCGCATAGATCATCGAAGTGGCGCCGAACAGCGGCTTGCGCGAGAAGGTCGGCAGGATCTCCGAGATGATCCCGAAGGCCGGCAGGATCATGATATAGACCTCGGGATGCCCGAAGAACCAGAAGACGTGCTCGAACATGAGCGGGTCACCGCCGCCGGCCGCATTGAAGAAGCTCGTCTTGAAGAAGTGATCGGTGAGCAGCATGGTGACCGCGCCCGCCAGCACCGGCATCACCGCAATCAGCAGGTAAGCGGTGATCAGCCAGGACCAGCAGAACAGCGGCATCTTGAGGAGCGTCATTCCGGGCGCGCGCATGTTCATGATCGTCACGATGATGTTGATCGCGCCCATGATCGAGGAGGCACCCATGAGGTGCACCGAGAAGACGAGCATCGGCATCGCATCGCCGGTTTGCAGAACGAGCGGTGGGTACATCGTCCAGCCGGCGGCGGGCGCGCCGCCCGGCACCAGGAAGCTCGAAATCAGGATCGTGAAGGCGAACGGCAGGATCCAGAAGGACAGGTTGTTCATCCGCGGCAGCGCCATATCGGGCGCTCCCACCTGCATCGGGATCATCCAGTTGGCGAGCCCCACGAACGCCGGCATCACCGCGCCGAAGATCATGATGAGCGCGTGCATAGTCGTCATCTGATTGAAGAACTCGGGCGACACGAGCTGCAGGCCCGGCTTGAAGAGCTCAGCCCGGATCACCATCGCCATGCTGCCGCCGACGAAGAACATGATCAGGCTGAACACCAGGTACATCGTGCCGATGTCCTTGTGGTTGGTGGCGAACACCCAGCGCCGCCACCCGTGGGCGGGACCGTGATCGTCGTGAGCGGCGTCGTGCGCGGTGGGGTGCGTGTGCTCGTGTGCCATATGCAGTATCTCTCTTCCTCGAACTCGATCTCGTTATCGAAGGCGGATGGGGTTGCCGAAGCTCGTCAGCGGCCCGCCCCCGCCACCGGACTCTCGGCCCGTGCGGTCGGCGGAGGCTGCGGCTCGACGGCCGCCGCCTGCTTCGAGGCCGCCTTCTGCTGATCGACCCATTTCTTGAACTCGTCGGGCGTGCGTACGTCGACCACGATCGGCATGAAGGCGTGGTCACGGCCACACAGCGCGGCGCACTGGCCGCGATAGATGCCCTCCTTGCCCGGATCGACCTCGAACCACAGCTCGTTGATGAAGCCTGGAATGGCCGAGCGCTTCAGACCGAAATCCGGCACGTACCAGGCGTGAATCACATCGTCCGAGGTGAGCAGCAGGCGCACCTTGGTGCCGCTCGGGATCACGAGCGGATGGTCGACCTCGAGCAGGTAATTGGGGATGCTCGCCGGGTCGATGCCCGAATGCAGCTCGCGCGCGAAGTTCGAGTCCTGCTTCAGGGTCGAGAAGAAATCGATGCCCTCGGCGGCATCCATGTACTGGTACTGCCACTTCCACTGATAACCCGTGACGCGGATCGACAGGTCGGGAGGTGGCGCGTCCTCGAGCTTTATAATGAGCTCGGCGGCCGGAATGGCAACGACGACGAGGATCACCACCGGAATGATGGTCCAGATGATCTCCACCTTGGTGCTGTGGAGCATGGTCTTGTCGGGAATGGCGCCCTTGGAGTGGCGAAAAGCGATCAGCGAATAGATCATCGCGCCGAACACGACCACCGCGATCCCGACGCAGATCCAGAAGCATTCCATATGCAGGTCGTAGATCGAGTGGGCGAGACCGGTGACGCCGTACGGCAGGTTGAGGCCGTTCGAGGTGTTGGGGCTCTCGCTCCCCGCATGAGCGGCGGCGCTTCCCAGCCAGGCGGTGGCAGCCGCGATCAGGGCGCCGGCCCGGGCGGGCGCTCTCGAAGTCACTCTCATCTCGTCACATCCTCGTTCATTCGGTCGGTTCAAGCGGCGGCGACTCGTTCATGCCGCCCACCAGATCATGCAAGCGCCGTGCGAGCAGGCAGCGCTCCTCCTCGGTGAGGAACTTGCCCACCTCACACGCGTGCCCACGACTCTCGATCGTCAAGCGGCTGGGGTGCAGCCTCGCTCGCGGACTGCGCAGTCTAACCTTCGCCCAATGCCGCGCAAACTCCTGCTTGGCCTCGCCGCGCCGCGAACGCGTCACCAGACTGATGCACGAATCGGTGATGAGAAGCGTTTGCGTGTCGAAGCGGCGCGCCAGGCTCGCGCGCAGTGCGAGACCGAGCGCGGCCATCTCGAGCGCCCAGAACGGCAGTACGGGCCAGAAGCCGCGCACGACGAATATGAGCGCAAACATGAGCGAAAACAGGCAAGTAGCAGCGAAGAACAGGCCGGCCGAACGGGGGCTCAGAGAGCAATGCGGCGCGAGCTCGATGCGCTTCAGCATGGACGGCCCAGTGACCTGCGATGATCCACGAGGATAGCCGATTCCGCGGCACGCTTGCCGTCGGCGGCGGCCGTCAAACGCCGTGCGCCGCCTGATCCGCGCCGGCGCGGCGCTAGAGCCTCCCGATCAAGCGCCGCGCCGCTGCTTGAGCGAGCGCTTGAGGTCGGACAGGGAAATCGAGGCGGTGGAGCCCGGCTCGTGCGGATCGCGCGGGCCGCTTCTCGCCCCGGCCCACGCCTGCCCGAACACCACCTCGCAGGTCGCGGGGATGCGTCCGTCGCGGCGCGTGAGCTCGTAGGCGCGCTCCACCGCTGCAAGCCGCCGCGGCGTGGTGAGGCCGCGCGTCCGGCCGCGCGTTGCGTTACGCGCTCCGGCCGCCTTCAGGTCGCGTGCAATCGATCGCAGGTCCCGGTAGCGCACGGTGTAGGTCTCCACGTCGAGCACCGGGTCCGCAAAACCCGTGCGCACCAGCGCATCGCCGAGATCGTGCATGTCGAGAAAGCGATGGACGTGCGGGCGTGCATCGACCGTGGCCCAGGCGCGGCGCAGCTCGATGAGCGTGTCGGGACCGACGCTCGAGAAGGTGAGATAGCCGCCGGGCGCGAGCACGCGGCGCATCTCTTCCAGCACGCGCTGCTCGTCGCAGAACGGTAGCATGAGGTTGCTGAGAATGAGATCGACGCTCGCGTCGGCGAGCGGCAGGCACGTCGCATCGGCGCACACCGCCTGGACCGGGCGAAACCAGGCGCGCCGCGCCGCGCCGCGCTCGAGCGGGCCGAAAGCGGCATCGACCGCGAGCACGCGCGCCGCGGGGTAGCGGCGCTTGAGCGCGCGCGCACCATCCCCCGTGCCTGCACCCAGATCGAGGATGAGACGCGGTGCGAGTCGCGTGAGATCGAGCCGCGAAAGCAGCGCCTCGCGCACCTCGCCCTTGAGGACCCCGCTCTCATCGCAGGTTGGACCCGACCGGTCGAAGGAGCGGCGCAGCCAAGCGCTGTCGAGCGCATACGGGTCGTCTGCGGCGCCGGGCTCGGGCGGGCTGGGAGCGGGCGGCATCAGTGGCGAAACTGGTAGTTGAGCAGGATGCCGATGAAGACCAACATGCCGAAGTAGTTGTTGGCGAGAAATGCGCGCATGCAGCTTGCCCGATCGCGGCGGCGGATCAGCCACAGATGGTGCACGAAGACCAGGGCGCCCGCGATCAGCCCCGCGTAGTACCAGCCGTTCATGTTGACCATGCGCCCGACGAGGTAGAGCGCCAGCAGCGTCATCGCCTGCAGCAGCGCGATGATGTGCCGGTCCGAATCGCCGAACAGAATCGCGGTCGAGCGCACGCCGATGCGCAGGTCATCGTCCCGATCCACCATGGCGTAGATCGTGTCGTATACCGTCACCCACAGAAGGTTCGCGATCATCAACAGATAGGCGATGCGCGGCACGAGCTCGAACTGTGCCGCGAAAGCCATCGGAATGCCCCAGCCGAAGCAGATGCCGAGGTAGAGCTGCGGCACCGACAGGAAGCGCTTGATGAAGGGATAGGTGACCGCGAAGAAGGCGCCGCCCACGGCCCACAGCAGCGTGAATTTGTTGAGCTGCATGCACAGCACGAGGGCCGCGAGCGCGAGGACGGTGAACAGGACGAGCGCCTCGGTCGGGGAGATGCGGCCGGCCGCGAGCGGTCGATCCTTGGTGCGCTCGACGTGCGGATCGAAGCTGCGATCGGCGTAGTCGTTGATGGCGCACCCCGCCGAGCGCATCAGCACGGTGCCGAGCACGAAGACGACGAAGATGCGCGGATCGGGGTGGCCGCGGCTCGAGATCCACACCGCCCACAACGTGGGCCACAGCAGCAGCCAGATGCCGATCGGACGATCGAGACGCGTGAGGAGCACGTAGTCATTGAGCGTCGAGAGGATGCGCGGCAGCTCGTTGACGGTCCAGGGATGGAACCGAACGCGGTACAGGAACCAGCGCCAGCGGGCCAGGATGAGCTGGCCGAGTTCATCGCCCGATCGCGGCAGACGCACGCCTTAAGAGCCTGTCTGAGTCATGTGTTCGAGCCGGGCTCCGTGCATCGCACCCGCGGTCATGCGTCGGGGCGCCTGCTCGTGGCCTCGGCGCGCCCGAGTGCGGGCAGAAACACCTCGCGCACGAGCAGCGGTGCGCCCCGCAGCCGAATCCGCGAGCGCCGCGCCCAGAGCGCGCCGGGCTCACCGGCAGAGCCGGCGGCGGCGCGCGATGCGCGTGCGAGCGAATGCTGGGTGCGGAGCGCCTCCTCGGGCGGCAGACGCGCGTACTCGTAGGCGCTGCGCTCGACGCCGGTCAGATCGTTCAAGGTCTCACCGAGCGATGCCTCGCCGAGCTCCGCAAGCCAGGGGTGCAGCGAGAGCGTCGAGTCCGGAACTACGGTCTGCGTGAGCACCCAGGGCTCCTCGCTGCAGCACAGGGCCACCTCGCGAAACATCCCCGTCGTGTCAGCGACCTTCAGGCTCGATTGCAGCGCGAGGTCGAGCGGTCCGGGCCACTGATGCACGAGCTTGCGACCATAGCGCGCGCCGCATGCCTCCTTGATGCGCTGAGTGAGCAAGCCCTTGCCGATCAGCCACGACCGCAACGGCGCCTCGACCTCGAGCTGACCGAGACGCTCGGCCGGCAGCCAGCGCGTCGCGTCGGGCTCGCCGCTGCTGCGGGGGGTGATCTTCGAAGCCATGGGGCCGTCATTCTAGCCGACCGCCTAACCGACGCGCCCGTACTGCTCCGCATGTCCGACCCAGCGCCGAATCAACGGTGCGACTTGCGCCGGCCAGGCGCGCAGCATCCTCTCGGCGGCCGCCTGCACACGGGGCAGCAGATCGCTGTCGCGCACCAGATCGGCCACCTTGAGTTGCGCGAGCCCGGTCTGGCGGGTGCCGAGCAGCTCGCCCGGCCCACGCAGCAGCAGATCGCGCCGCGCCACCTCGAAGCCGTCATTGGTGTGACGCATGACGGCGAGCCGCTCGCGTGCGAGCGGCGAGAGCGGTGCGCGGTAGATGAGGACGCACGAGCTCGCGTGCGAGCCCCGGCCGACGCGGCCGCGCAGCTGATGCAGTTGCGCGAGCCCGAGCCGCTCGGCATTCTCGATCACCATGAGGCTCGCGTTCGGCACATCCACGCCGACCTCGATCACGGTCGTCGCCACGAGCAACTGGATCTCCCCCTCCTTGAAGCGGCGCATGGTGCGCTCCTTGGCGGGTCCCGCCATGCGGCCGTGCACGAGCGCGACCTCGAGCTCGGGAAGCGCTTCGGCGAGCGCCGCCTGCGTGCGCTCGGCCGCCTCGTACGGCATCTCCTCGGACTCATCGATGAGCGGGCAGACCCAGTACGCCTGGCGACCCTCGAGGCAGGCGGTGCGGATGCGCACCACGACCTCGTCGCGCCGCGCATCCGCGATCACCACGGTCTTGACCGGGCTGCGCCCGGGCGGCATCTCGTCGATCACCGACACATCGAGATCGGCGTACGCCGTCATCGCGAGCGTGCGTGGGATCGGCGTGGCGGTCATGATGAGCTGGTGCGGCTGGCGTCCCTCGCGCGCGCCTTTCTCGCGCAGCGAGAGGCGTTGATGAACGCCGAAGCGATGCTGCTCATCGACGATGACGAGCGCGAGCGCGCTGAAGGACACCCCCTCCTGAAAAAGCGCATGCGTGCCGATGACGATCGGCGCGTGGCCCAGACGGATACCCTCGAGGAGGCGCTCGCGCGCCTTGCCGCTCTGGCGGCCGGTCAAGAGCGCCACCGGGATGCCGAGCGGCTCGAACCAGCGGCGGAAGTTTTGCGCGTGCTGATCGGCGAGCAGCTCGGTCGGTGCCATCAGCGCGACCTGGGTGTCGAGCTCGACCGCATGCGTCGCGGCGAGCGCGGCGATGAGCGTCTTGCCGCACCCCACATCGCCCTGCACGAGCCGCAGCATCGGCGTGGAGCGCTCGAGGTCGGCCTCGATCTCGCCGAGCACGCGGCGCTGCGCGCTCGTCGGCTTGAAGGGCAACGCGCGCAGCAGCCGGCTCTTGAGCCCGCCCGGCGTGTGCAACGGCCAGCCCGGATCGGCTTGCACGCGCCGGCGCAGCGCCTTCAAGGACAGCTGATGCGCGAGCAGCTCCTCGAAGGCGAGGCGCCGCTGCGCCGGGTGACGCCACTCGAGAAGCTCCTGCACCGGGGCATCCTTGGGCGGGCGATGCACGTACTCGAGCGCATCGCGCAGCGCGGGAAGCTCCGCGTCGGCGAGCACCTCGGGCGGCAGCCAGTCCGGCAGGTCGCGCGCTTGGATCTGATCGAGCGCGAGGCTCGCGAGCTGGCGCAGCCGGCCCTGGGTGATGCCTTCGGTGAGCGGATAGATCGGCGTCAGATGCTCATCGAGCGGTGTCGCTGCGCCCCGCTCGACGCGCCGATATTCCGGATGCACCATCTCGAGCCCCTTGGGGCCGCGGCGCACCTCGCCGAAGCAGCGCAGCACCACGCCGCGCACGAGCGCGGCGGATTGCTGCGCGCTGAAGTGAAAGAAGCGCAGCGTGAGAAAGCCGGAGCCGTCGCCCAAGCGGCACAGGAGCTGGCGCCGGCCGCGAAAGGCGACCTCCGCGAGCAGCACCTCGCCCTCGACGCTGGCGCGTCGCCCGGGGACGAGCGCGCCCAACGGTGTGAGCTGCGTGCGATCCTCGTAGCGCAGCGGCAGCAGGAACAGCAGATCCTCGAGCGTCTCGATGCCGAGCACGGCGAGACGCTCGGCGAGGCGCTCACCGACCCCCCGCAGCCCGGTGACGGGCCGGGCGTGAGCGCCGCGGTCTGCCGGCGGCGCGGCGCCTCGACTGGACATCAGCGGGTTCGGATCGCTCACCGCGCGAGGATACACTCCACTTCGATCGCAGCGCCCTTGGGCAGCGCGGCAACACCGACGGTCGCCCGCGCCGGAAACGGCTCTCGAAAATACTCCGCCATCACCTGGTTCACCGCGGCGAATTGCGTGAGATCGGTGAGAAAGACGGTCGCCTTCACCGCATCCTCGAGACCAAAGCCCGCGGCGCTCACGATGGCCTTCAGGTTCTCGAAAACCCGCCGCGCCTGAACCTCGATCGAGCCGACGACCAGCTCACCCGTGGCGGGGTCGAGGGGAATTTGCCCGGACAGCCACACGGTATTGCCCACGCGCACGGCTTGCGAGTAGGGGCCAATGGCTTTGGGCGCGGCGTTCGTGGCGATGACTTGCTTGCTCATGGCAGCTCCGATGCTGAGGGTGAATCTTGAAGGCTCGAGTCTGCAGAACGGCGCGGCGGCGGTCAGGCGAGCGTCCGATAGACGCGCTGCACGTCGGGCATGCTTCGAATCGTGCGAATGACGCGCGCGAGGTGTTTGCGGTCGCGTACCTGCACCTGGAACTTGAGCGATGAGCTGGTCACATCGCGCTCCTCGAGCGATACCTGGTCGATGTTGGTCTCCGTGCCGGCGATGGCCGAGGCCACCGCGGCGAGCACGCCCACCTTGTTGTTGATCTCGAGCTGGATCTCGGAGCTGAACAACCGGCCGTGCGTCGCCTCCCAGGCGACCGACAGCCATTTCTCGGGTTGCTTGCGATAGCCCGCGAGGTTGCCGCAGTTCTGCCGATGAATGACGACACCCCGGCCGGCGGACAGATAGGCCATGATGGGATCGTTCGGGATCGGGAAGCAGCAGCGCGCGTAGCTCACGAGAAGCCCTTCGGTGCCCGCGATCATCAACGGGCCGGAGCTTCCCGGCTGGACGCCCTCGCGCGCCGGTTGCAAACGACGCGCGACCAGCGGGGCGAGACGCTCGCCGAGTCCGATCTGCTCGAAGAGCTCATCGGCATCCTTGAGATTGAGCTCCTTCACCACCGCCTCGAGCTCGGCCGGAGGAATCTTCTTGAGGCTCAAGCCGAATTCCTCGAGCGCGAGACCGAGCAGGCGGCGCCCGAGCTCGACCGCCTCGCTGCGCTTCAGGTTCTTGAGATACTGGCGGATCGCCGCGCGGGCCTTCGCCGTCACCAGAAACGAGGACCACGAGGGATTCGGAGTCGCGCCCTTGGCCGTGATGATCTCCACCGTCTGGCCGTTGCGCAGCGGCGTGCGCAGCGGCACGAGGCGCCGATCGACCTTGGCCGCCACGCAGCGGTTGCCGATGTCGGTGTGGATCGCGTAGGCGAAATCGACGCAGGTCGCGCCGGTGGGCAGGCGCAGGATCTTGCCCTTCGGCGTGAATACGTACACCTTGTCCGGGAAGAGATCGACCTTGACGCTCTCGAGAAACTCCTCCGAGCTGCCCCCCTCCTGGATCTGCACGAGGCTCGCGAGCCACTCGCGTGCGCGGTCGTGCTCGACGCCACCGAAGGTGTCGCCGCCCGACTTGTACTTCCAATGCGCGGCGATGCCGGACTCCGCCACCCGGTGCATCTGCTCGGAGCGGATCTGCACCTCGATCGGCACGCCATTCGGGCCGAACAGCGTGGTGTGCAGCGACTGGTAGCCGTTGACGCGCGGGATTGCGATGTAGTCCTTGAAGCGCCCCGGCATCGGCCGGTAAACGCTGTGCACCAGACCGAGCACGCGGTAGCAGTTATCCGCGTTGTCGACGATGATGCGAAAGCCATACACATCGACCATCTCGGTGATCGAGATGTGCTTCGACTGCATCTTCTTGTAGATGCTGTAGAGGTGCTTCTCGCGGCCCTCGACGCCCGCCTTGATATCGGCCTTCTTGAGCGCGCCCTTGAAGGTCTCGGCGATCTTGCCGACGAACTCCTTCTGATTGCCGCGCGCGCGCTTCAGCTCGCGCTCGAGCACCCGGTAGCGGTACGGGTAGAGCGCGCGAAACCCCAGGTCCTCGAGCTCGAGCTTGACGGCGTACAGGCCGAGGCGCTCGGCGATCGGCGCATAGATCTCGAGCGTCTCGCGCGCGATGCGCCGCCGCTTGACCGGCGGCATGACGCCGAGCGTGCGCATGTTGTGCATGCGGTCGGCGAGCTTGACCATGATGACGCGGATGTCGCGCACCATCGCCAGCAGCATCTTGCGGAAGCTCTCCGCCTGGGCTTCCTGGCGATTCTTGAACTGGATCTGATCGAGCTTGCTCACCCCATCGACCAGCTCGGCGACCACCTGGCCGAAGATCGAGGCGATCTCGGCCTTGGCGGTCGGGGTGTCCTCGATCACATCGTGGAGGATCGCGGCGACCAGGGTGTCGGCATCGAGGCGCAGGTCGGCGAGGATGTCGGCGACGGCGACCGGGTGGGTGATGTAGGGCTCGCCCGAGATGCGCTTCTGGCCCTCGTGGCGCTCGGCGCCGAATTCGTAGGCCTCGCGCACGCGCTCGACCTGCGCGGGCGGTAGATAGGTCTCGAGCTTGTCCAGGAGCTGACTGATCCCGGTGGTGCGTCTTCCACCGGGTAAAAAACCGAGGAGGGAAGACGCATAGTCCATCGGCAGCCTAGCTCAAGAGAATCAATCCCCCAGGCCGAGCTGTGGCGCGCGGAAATCGGCGGGCAATTCCATCGGGTCGGAGACTTGCGGTGCCGGTTCCTCCGGCTCCTCGAGCATCTCCAGCGTGATGTTGCCGGCGGCGATCTCGCGCAGCGCTACGACGGTCGGCTTGTCGTTCTCCCACTCGACCGTCGCTTCGGCACCGTTCGCGAGCCGTCGGGCCCGCTTCGCCGCAAGCAACACGAGATTGAACAGGTTGGGCTCGTTCTGGAGGCAGTCTTCGACCGTGATTCGCGCCATGGCTCTCTGCAGGGGGTTCTAAAAGGGATACCAATATATCAGAGGCGCCCACGACGAGGCCACCCCGCGCGACCGGCCCTCGAGCTTTATTCGGTGCCGAGACGCGCCGCGAGCTGCGCCACCTCGGCGCGCGTGGCGGCGAGTGCCGCACCGCGCTCGGCGACGATCGCCTTCAGATCCTCGAGCGCGCGCTCGAAGGAGTCGTTGATGACGACGTAGTCGAACTCGCGCCAGTGCTCGAGATCCCGCCCCGCCTCCTCGAGGCGGCGACGGATCACGGGGTCGGCATCGGTGCGGCGCGCGCGCAGGCGCTGCTCAAGGGCCTGCCGGGTCGGGGGGAGGATGAAGATCGTGCGCGCGGCCGGCAGTCGCTCGCGGACCTGCCGGGCGCCCTGCCAGTCGATCTCGAGGAGCAGTCGCTCGCCGCGCTCGAGCGCCTGCTTCACGGCCCCGAGTCCCGTGCCGTAGCAGTGGTCGAACACCCGCGCATGCTCGAGGAACTCGCCGCGGTCGACCATGGCGGCAAACTCATCGGCGGTCACGAAGTGGTAGTCGCGTCCTTCGACCTCGTTGGGTCGCGGCGGCCGGGTCGTATAGGAGACCGAGAAACGCAAGGCGGGGTCGGCGCTCATCAGCGCCCGCACGAGGCTGGTCTTGCCGGTGCCCGAGGGTGCGGCGATCACATAGAGCGCTCCCGGCGCCGCGGCCGGCGCGGAGGGCGATGGCGCCGAGGGCGGCACGGAGCTCACCGGCCGGGCCCGGCAAGCCGGCGGGCGGCGCCGCGGCGGACACCGGGCCGCAAGGAAGATGCCATTGCGATGACTTTCACATCCGTCCCCCCCGCTCGACCGGACCAATGTATACGGGGAAATATCGTGAGTCACGCTTGGCGCGAAGGGCCACAAAGGGCATCGGGGGCCGCGATGACCGAGCGCCGCACGCTATTCGACGTTCTGCACCTGCATTTTCTGGCACTCGTATCGCACGGATACTGAATTTTCCATCCGCTCGCGCCCAGCTAAACGGTTAGCTACGCACATCTGGGCGTGCAGCTGGGCGCCGGGTTCTGGCGACTAGCGTTTTGCAACCGAGCGGGGGGACATGAAAAACACAGTGGCTCTGTTGTGCGTGACCGGCGTTCTGGCGCCGGCAAGCTGCGCTGTGAAGTTCACCGGAAATCCAGTCAGCATCTGACCAGCAATCCGCTGAACGTACGTGTGATGATGGTGAGGAACTATAGCCCAGAGTCGACAAGGTCGCGCAGGAGCGAGGCGCCGAGCTGAATCCGATCATTGATGTCGAGCACAAGATCACTGACGGTAACTTGCGGAACTTTCAAGAGGAGATCTTCACCGATCGAGTGTGCGGTGCAGACGCGTAGGAACGCTTCTGTGTGCTGCTCCGCAGTCGGCGCATAGAGCTGAATCCCGGCGGGCACCATCTGCATGCCGGTCCCACTATTCACGAGCCGCATCCAGCGCTGTTCAGTCTCGTAGCCGGTGAACCCGGGCTCGCCGGACCAGTGCTGCACCGACCCTTGAACGGCCGTCTGGGCAACTCCGCTCTGCTGGCGAATCGCAGAGAGATAGGGATCCCGGTAATAGCTGCTCATCGCCTTCTTATCTAACATGCACACGCTGTAGCCGAGTGTGCCGGTCGCGGAGGCGTAGATGCCGGATTTTCCTGCGCGCATCTCGGGGTAGCGAACGAAGTACCAGCGCCAATCGCGCCACTTGGTAGCGTCGGGACTCTCAAGCCAGGCTTGGGTGAACGCAACCAGTGCCGAGCGCACGTCAGTCGATCGCGCAGCGATGGTATCGAGGAGTCGGCCGAGCGCGTCACGAACAGCCGCGAGGTGCGCGCGGCTGGAGCCGGTGAGGATTTCATCCCGCCACAGGGTGCGATCGACACTGGACCCGAGCTGCAGGAACCGTTGGTTGATGCGTCGTGAGTAGTCGCCAACGGCGAGCAGCGCCCCGGTGAGCGCCAGCAGGTCCGACTCGGCGAAGAGGTCGTGGAAGGCTCGCGCGCGACGCTCGAACGTTACGAGATCGAGGTCGAACGCTGCTATGCAGCCACGCAAAAGCGGATGGTCTTCTAAGTGGAACAGCGCCTTTTCGAGCGCTGGCGCTTTGCCGAGCATCTCGGCCTTCAGCCTCTCGTCCGCCACCTGGGCCTGGTTGAACGCTTCGATGCCCTCCAACCCGCCCTCGACGATCAGATGGCGAACGTCGGCGAGCAGCACCGGCATCTTGTCGGCGCGGAGCTCGTTGTCGGACGCCTCGATCAGGTTTCGGAGTACTCGGAGGCGCCGAGGAAAATCTGTCGTGCTGTGAAGTCGATGCAGCAGGACGGCGTATAGCAGCAGCGTGCGCGGTGCGCTGCGCCGAACCTCCCCCGAGCAGCACTCGGAAAACAGGTTGACCGCGCTGCCGGGTGGGCCGAACAGGACCACCTTGCTCGTGGCGTCGGAGTCGAGTTTGGCAGGTTGGAGCGAGAAGATCTCCGAGAACACGGCATTGATGTCTGTATCGTTCCAAGCGTCGAACGCGCGGATGAGGAAGTCGACATGCGTCGCGGCGTTCTCGTTTCCTGCGCCGTACACGCGCTCTGCCAAGTCCTCGAAGTCGCCGGAGGGGAGCCTCCCGTCGTGCCACTCGCAGACGTCGGTGACGAACTGGAGATAACCCAGGAACTCGTCGTCGACGATGTCGTCGCTGCCTCGAAAGGGCCACAGTAGGTTAGCCCAAGAGCCATCGATGTTCCGCGCGAACTCCTCGACGCGATCGGGGCAGGAGTGTTCGAGAATCTGCTCGAATCTTGCCTTGAAATTCTCGAAGGGCGTGAGCGGCTTCCCGCGCGAGTTCATCTTGATGTAGAGATCCTCGCTCAGGCCCATTTGCTCGATCGGCAACAGGTGGAACGAGATCGCCGGCGAGGCGGCGTCCACGAGGCGAGCCCACGCGACTACGCAGTCGGCATTCGCGAAGCGTTTGTGGATAGCCTCGAGCATCACGAGCATCGATTGGATCGTCGGGTCGTGCCGCCAGGTGTGAAGGAACCAGGGCTGGTCCTCGAACCACGCGCGCAGGGCCACGTCGGACGGTGGCTTGGACGTGACGAGGCGCTCGCAGAACAGTCGCGCGCTGGCGCGGGTCGCGTACTCGAACCGCTTCCAGCCCGGTTCTTGCTCGAGGCGATTGGCGCGCCACGCGAGGTACCAGTGCAGGAGGAAGAGCGTCGTCAGACGCTGCTGGCCATCGAGCGGCCGCAGCGTCCCGCCTTCGACGTCGCCGTAGATGAAGTCGAGGCTGATGGGCTTCGCAGTGGTGAGCGCCTCGTGCAGGGCATTGAGGAAGTTGGCGCGAATGCGTACTACCATGTCGTTGTCACGACCCTGCGCGTAATCCCGTTGAATGATCGGGATCTCGATGCGGCTTACCTCGGGCGCTCCTGCGCGTCGAGTGAACAGGCCGTTGTAGGAGGTGACGTAGCTCTTCATGCCGAGGTCTCGCGCTTGAGGTAGGCGCCCACGCCACCGTTGGTCGAGAGGATCGCTTTTAAGTAGGCATCGCGGTCCTGAGTACCCCAGAAGTGAATTTGCTGCGCTTCGGCGGCCGTGTAGTACTTGAGAAAGACCTGCCGCGTGCAGATTGGGATGTACGCTCCCTGGCGATCCAACTCGAGAATACGACGTCGTTTCACCTCGAACACCGCGTTATTCAAGGCGCTGTTGTGCCCGCTGGCAAGGAGCGCGAGATTCGACACCGAGTGAACCGCGTGGGTCGCAACTGAGGCCGAGGAGTCCGCGACGGTGAAGGCTGCTGTGATGTCGCGCGCGAGGTCCTGGAATGCTTGCCGTTCGAGCTTGTCACTGACGTCGTCGATCCGACGAACGAGCTCCGCAGGCTTCATCTCACCCATGGTCGGAAGGCCCGAGAGCGCATCACGATGAAGGCGCAGCCATTCCTTCCACTGCTCGGCCTTGGTGAGGATTTCAGCGTGTTGCGCGTGAATGTGCTCGAGCGACCACGCCTGCCGACGATGCGTGCGGAACGAGTAGCGCTCAGTGGAGTCCTTCATGCGGCGCACGGTCTCGACGTTCATCAAGAGAAGTACCCGCTCGCACTTCAGGCGGTCGGATTCGTAGCTCAGTGCGCTTACGTCTGAGGGAGAGAGGTTTAGGGTGTCTCGGATGCGAGCGTCGAGAGCCGTTTCGAACGCAGTCTTAGTCTTGTCGGCGGCGAGTGCGACGAGATCGCCGAAGCGCTCTCCCTGCGCTACGAGATACCCGATCTTGTGGTAGTGGTCGCGGTTCTCGTACCAGCCGAGAACGACCGCGTGAAGCTGAACGACCTCGTTCCAGATCGTGGTGGGACTGCTCTTCTCCACCCTCTCGCGGAGGAAGTCGAAGGTGTGAAACCGCGGGCGCTGCCGACCACGAGGGCCGCCGGCGAGTGTGTCGAGCAGCAGCGTAATCTTCGTGGGCGTGTCGGGGGCCACCGCGTCAGCGACGAACGCCCAGACGTCGGGATGCCGGAGATCACGCTCAATGCCGTCCCACTGCGCGGCGATCTCGTGCCTCCGGTCCGACTTGCCGGCATCGCCGTGGCTGCGGGAGAGCAGGAGCGCCTTGAACAGCTCCGCGTCCGTGAGAGGAATACGCCCAACGTTTAAACGCGTGAAGAGCGCCGTCGAGTCGAGTCTCGTGGGAGCCTCGTACCAGATCACGTGCACGCTCTCGAAGAGATACCCGTAGAATTTGTTAGCGACGTACTGGCGTCGGGTGCCGTGCGCATCGAACCATGCGCGAATGCACTGGTAGCCGCGGTGGATGTGGAAGAAGTCGATGTTGGTGTTCGCGCGCTCCGTGTCGAGTTCCTGGAGGTAGGTCGCGCTGCCAGGCCGCGTGTCGTAGGCGATCGAGTACGGCGCGCCAGCGTTCTGGAGGCGCTCACGCTGCATGAACACGAAGATCAAGAAGAGGGTGGTCAAACGCTGCTGCCCGTCGACCAACTCCCACGTTGTCTCGCCATCGCGCTTCACGACTATGGGCTGCAAGCTGTAGGGTTCGCCCTTACTGTCCCAAATGTCATTGAGGAGCCGGTCGACCTCGAGCTTCCCCCAGCGGTAGCCGCGCTGGTAGCGCGCGACACGGAAGGAGCCAATGATGTCGCCAACGAGCTTCAACTCAAGGAGAGCGTCGTCCATCGTTGAATCAGTCACCTAGAGCCTCGAATTTTGCCTGGTTGTCTGGAAACGAGGGCCTGCCGTCGTAGTCCCGGAGCCGGTCTGCCGTCAGTTGCCGGATTCCAGATGTAAAATCGACGAGGACGTTGTCCATATCCAAGTAAAGGGTTTTCTTCGCACGTCCCTCGGTCCCATATCCATACCGGCCTCCTGCATCCATGCTTTGATCGCTGATTGCCTCAAGGGGTCCCCACGGGAATCACGATCTGGTTGGCAATGGGGGTGTAGATGTCCACCTCCACGTTCGTCAACACATCCAGGGAGACTACCAGCGCATAGCGCACCCGCCGATTGGGTTGAGTTCGGTCGGCTATCTCCTTCCACCATCCACCAACCGGAAACACCGCGATCTCGGACTTGTTGGCCAACTCGGACGCCAACCCGTACCAAGTATCGGAGTGCAACGACCCCTGTGATCGAAGCGGACTACGAAGCAGCCAGCCTTCGTTGTCCGGATCCGGCATCGATTCATCGCGCTCGTCATCGTCCATCTCATCGCGCCTGATGCCGTTGATGCGCTGATGGAATCGCTCTGTGGTTTCGCTCGCGCCGCGCACGGCGAATCGCAGACCATGACTCTGGTATCGGAACTTGCTCTGCCAGCCGCGTCGGCTGGGATTCGGCTGAATGAAATAAGACAGCGTGATCTTCAGGGCTACTTCCGCTTCACCGAGTTGCTGCAGGTCAGCCCTGGGCCATGGCAGGTTGTGGACATTCATCTTGCCAAGGTGACAAGTGCTGCCTTCCAGCACATAAGGAACGATCGTCTCCTGTTGAATCAGCGTCGGCTTGTTCAGCGCCGAGTTCAGCGAAGATTCCAGGGAGGCTCTTCCGTGGCCATATCGCCTAAGCAGAGTTCGGCGGCCTGTCTTCGTCGGAACGATGCCCAGAATTGCCCGCATTGCCGGCGTGTACCCGGCGCCTTGCGCAATTAACGCACGGATCGTCTCGGGCCAGTAGCTTGGATATCTCGACTGCAGGTGTGCGCAGATGCGGGCGACTTCAGCCGCGGCGGCACTCGTATCTCCGGCTTCGGCCAGCAAAGCTTTCGCTGGCTCGTGAGAGGTGGTGATAATGCGCAGGTCTTCGGGACCAACCGTCACCTGTGGTGTTGGGGCTCCATCGACGCACCCGTTGCCGCCTTCGGCAACGACGTCAGGCTTGATCGGCCATCGATTCGGCCACATCAGCGATGTGCGAGAAGATGGAGACATTGAACCGGTTGACGCGACGGGCCGCAGGGCGGGCCACTTTTCTTGGTTGAAATCGACCAAGTCCGTGTGGGCACCAACCGTCAAGGCATTCCATGCTTGTCCGGGATCCTCGATCGCCTCAAGGTCATTCTTGGTTGGATAGGCTGCCCATTCCGACCAGAGGACGTTTCCGGTGGCGATCACGAACAATCTGGGCTGGACCCGAGGGACATCGCCATCCATTGATGGCAAGTCCAGACCGCCGGTACCCGGACCTCGTAAGCCGAAGGCCAATCGATCCAGGGTAGCGGACCACTCGGAAGGCCATCCCGCAGTCGCCCCGATGACGGTGGTCATCATCGAGAATGTTCGGGCTGCCTCGGCAGTCGTCCTTTCCACGAGCCTTACTGCTTCATCACACGTCCACCCGTAGAGATATGGCTGGTTGGTGCCGGTGTCAGGAAAGATCTTTACCGACTCCAGGCGGTGCGGGATCCGATGTGGATCGCGCGAGGCCAGCGGCGCTCTCAGATCGCCGTGCAACGTCAGGCCGGCCATCTCGGAGCCATGGCCGTGGTGATCGGCTACACCCCAAGCGTCGTGGACGGCGTGCATGTCCGCCGGATCAATAAAGGGACCGAGCAGCGGATGGCCGCGGTTCACTCCGGTGTCGAGCAGCGCAATCCGGGGCGGGTTCTGATCCGCTGGCGGGAAGTTCATCCGGCCTGCCATGTCGCGCACCCATTCGGCCTGCTCGAAAGGGCGAAGATCACTGAGGAAGAACTCGGCAGGGGAAGAGGCTTTCCGGATTTCCGCGACGAAATCCAGCAGATCGATGGCCTGCTCCAGTGCAGCGCGCGTCGAGCGGGCGGCGACCACCAGCCTGCCGGGGAAGGTCAGGTAGCCCGGCTCCACAACGACGTCGAGGCGTTGTGCCGCATCTGTAAACGACACGTACACCTCTTTCGGTGGTTCCGCTCCCAGACGCAGCCAGATCTGAAAGACGAGAGCTTGATTCTGGTCGGGAAGTGGAGGCTGATCCGTCCACAGCTCGGTGAATGCTGCACGCCGAATCGAGGAGATGGCGTTGATCAGCCTGGCGTTCTTCGGCTGAGGCGGTTGGCCTTCCTTCCTGGGCGCATTCTCTTTGTTCAGATAGGCGCGCACCCTGCTTTCGAGAGCGCTGAGCTTTCCGGGAGGCACGTACACATTGACGATTTCAGCGTTGGGAGTGGCCAAGACGCTGAGAACCTCGATGCCGTCTCGCTTCCACTCCAGCTGCTTGCCGGGATCAAGTGTGCCCGGCGGAGAAATCTCCAGGGCTATTGCCATGCCCTGGTGTTCCGGAGTTCCGCTGGCCACGCGAAGTAAACGCAGTCGCTCAGCCTCTGCGGCCATCCGCCCCAGTTGCGCCAGCAGTAGGTTGCCGTGATTGTTGCGGTCGCGATCCGGGAGGGCTCGCGGCCTGACGGAGAGTGGCGACTTGAATTCCTGTCCTTCGACAGCGCCGACGACGAACAGATGGTCGAGATCGGGCATGTTTCCCCATCAACCCGCTGGTCATTGTTGTTCCCAGGACTCTACCGAACCTACCATCGAGCCGCCAAGGCGGCACGAGGGCGCGTTACAGAAGATGCTTCTGGCCCGCAGCGCGCTCTTCCAGATGCAACGAAACCTGCTTCGGCTCCAGTACATCCTTGTGTTCCAGCACCGCGTCCTTCATGGCATCGCTACAGGCTCTGACGATGTCGGAATGGGAAAGACCGGCACATTGCGTGGCCAGCAGCGCGTAATCGAGGTTCTTCGGCGCGAGCAGCGCGAGGCTGTTTCGCAACAGCAGTTCGGCTTGCGCCTCACTCGGAAGCTCGTACTGGATGACGTCGTCGAAACGCCGGAAGAGCGCGGCATCGAGGGAGGCGCCGTGATTGGTCGCGGCGATGATGAGGCTCTCCGAGCGGTCCTGCTCGATCAGCTGCAGAAACATGTTGAGCGTGCGGCGCATCTCGGCGACGTCGTGCTGACTGCCGCGTTGAAGGCCCAGGGTGTCGAATTCGTCAAACAGATACACGCCGCGGGTGGTCTTCAGGGCATCGAACACCAGTCGCAACTTGGACGCGCTTTCACCCATGAACTTGGTGATGAGCGAATCAAACCGCACGACAAACAGCGGCAGGCGTAGCTCCGTGGCCAGTATGTTGGCGGTCAGCGTTTTGCCCGTGCCCGGTGGCCCGACCAGGAGCAGTTTCCGCCGTGGCTCCAGGCCATGGCCGCTCAGTGTCTCGTGATTTCGCTGCTCCTTGATGACGCGCGCGATCTTCTGTTCGACCGCAGGCGACAGCACCATCTGGGAAAGGTGTTGCTGCGGATAATGGACGGTGAGCAGTTCCGCCAGCTCACCCTTAGGCTGCGCCAGCGGGACCGCGCGCGCCAACGCGCGAGGCGATTCGAGCTGCCGCGCCTTCTCGATCAGCTCCCGCATTTCCGCGGCCACCTTGACGTGCCCCTTCTGGGCTTCATGAGAGGCGACCTGCATTGCGATCGACAGGAAGTGCTCATCCTGTTTGCTGGCAAATGCCCGGAGGAGCTCTGTGATTTGTGCGGCGCTGGCCATGGCGTCTTCCCGTCGAAGGATGGTGCAGGCCCGAGTCCGGCCACTGCAAGGTGCTATAATAGCACAGCTAGTGCTATAATAGCAACGTGATGACACTGCCGTTCCCGAAGTCGCAAGGCGAATTGATCAAGCGCGCGCGCGGCGAAAAGCCGCAGGCAGCGTTCGCCAAAGAGCTGGGCGTGGACCGCACGTGTCTGTCGAGGTACGAACGCGAAAAACTCGGTGCACCGACCAAGGTTCTGAATGCCTGCCTGCGTGCTATAGCAGCACATGCTGGGCAGGGTGATGCCGACGGAAGGCCGGTCGAGCAGGCGTTGGAACACGTTCGGCAGGCCGCCGGTTTCCTGGAGCGAGCCGCGCGGTCTCAACGCGGCGATACCTGACTGGTTGAGGTCTGCTCAAATCGTTGTGTGGAGTTCGGGCGTTCGACGGGCAGATCCACTGTACCCGGGACGTGGTGATTTCGGTCGACGAGCCACGACTGAATTTCCGCTTCGATCCGGCCGACTGCGCGGGCGCCCATCCTTATGCGCCGTGGCCGGTTCGCGGCTTCGAGCTGATACACCATGGACCGACCAAGCCCCGTGGCGCGGCACACGGCTGGAAGCCGTAGGATCTGAACGTAACGCTCACTCGGTGAAGCGGGAGTGTCCATCGACAACCTCTAGGCATGTGTGGTTTCGGTCGCTTCAGGCCAAATTGTCACGTAAAGCAAGGTTACCGCCTTTAGGTGCAAGATCCAGACGGAGTTTCGCGCCAGATTCAGCGAATACATCGAAAAGAGTTACGCTGCAGCACGGGCGTATGCAGCGAGCGACGATCACCCAAATCTAATCTGGCTCGGTTAAAACCAACTGAAGTTTCGCTGCATTTTGAGTGGATTGCAGGATAGCCTCGTGGCGGCTAAGAGGCCACGATGTGGCTCAGTTAGTTACGGAAGCTGGCGGACATCCCCGGAGTGCTCGGAAGTCATTCGACGTTCTGCACCTGCTCGCGCATCTGCTCGATCAGAACCTTCATGTCGACCGCGGCGCGTGTCGTCTCGAGATCCTGAGATTTTGAGGACATCGTATTGACCTCGCGATTGAGCTCCTGCATGAGGAAGTCGAGGCGCCGCCCCGCGGCTTCCTGGCCGTCGAGCGCCTTGCGCACCTCGGCGACGTGACCGCGCAACCGATCGATCTCCTCATCGACATCGAATTTGAGGGCGAGCAGCGCGAGCTCCTGCTCCAGGCGCTCCTGATTGACCTCGGCGGTGAGTTGCGCGATGCGCTCGAGAAACTTCGCGCGCAGGCGCGTACGTACTTCGGGCAGGCGCTCGACCACCCGCGCGGTGAGCTCGAGCAGGCCTGCACAGCGCTGCTCGAGCGCCTCGCGCAGTCTCGCCCCTTCGCGGTCGCGAAACTCCGCGAGCTCGGTGAGCCCCTCAGCGAGAAGTGCGTGCGCTGCTGCGATCAGGGGCGCCGCATCGCGCTGGGTGTCCCGCACGACGCCGG
>DATGIA010000062.1:0-47321 GCA_035307465.1 Steroidobacteraceae bacterium | reverse complement strand
AACGCAGCAGCCTGTGTTGCGCTGGGCGCACGCGCTCGGCGTCGGCCGGCACCGCATGCTTGCGTAGGATAGCGTGTGATCGCGCGTTGCATGCGCGCGGCTGAAAAAAACCTCCATCTCCCCGTCACGGATCGGTCATTTGCCGGCGCTAGCGTTACCGGCGAGCAAAGGATCGCTCCGCGGCCTGCCGCGACTCGACCACCCATCTCAATTCACGACAAGGGGAATTTTTAAATGCAGCGAACACTCATCGCCGCCGCGCTGGCGGGCGTCGTCTCGGCCGGCTTACCGTTTGATTCGCCCGCCGCGACCGCGCCTTATCAGCACGTGTTATTGATCAGCATCGACGGCATGCACGCGGTCGATTACGAGATCTGCGCGAGCAACGGCTCGTGCCCGACCCTCGCGGGCCTCGGTCAACACGGGGTGCACTACACCCGTACGACGACCTCCAGACCTTCGGACTCCTTCCCCGGCTTGATGGCGATCGTCACGGGCGGCTCACCCAAGACGGTGGGCGCGTTTTACGACGTCGCTTACGACCGCGTGCTCGCACCGCCGAAAGTAACCACCGGCAATGGCGTCGCGGGCGGTAGTTGCACGGCCGGCGTCGCGAACGGCACGACCACCGAATATGAGGAGGGGATCGATTTTGAGAAGAGCAAGCTCAACGGCGGCGCACCGAATGCTGGGTTGACGGACGGAGGAATCGCCTCGATCGATCCGGATCGCCTGCCCCGTGATCCGATGAACGGCTGCTCGCCGGTCTATCCCTGGCAATTCGTACGGACCAACACGATATTCGGTGTCATCCACGACGCGGGCGGCTACACCGCATGGTCGGACAAGCATCCTGCTTATTCATCGGTGGCGGGTCGAGGTGGCACAGCGAATCTCGATGATTACTACAGCCCCGAGATCAACTCGACGGTCATCCCGCTGCCGGAAGTCACGACCGCGACCGGAGTGAGCTGCGAGAAGATCAGGGATCCGAGCTCGGACCTCACGGCCTGGACCAATTCCTTCGCCAACATTCAGTGCTATGACGCCCTCAAGGTGAACGGCATTCTCCATCAGATCAATGGACGCAATCACGAGAATACCAAGAGCGCTCCCGTTCCCACGATCTTCGGCATGAACTTCCAGGCCGTGAGCGTCGGCCAAAAATTGATCGAGACAACCTCGAGTCCAGTCATCGTCGGCGGCTACAAGGATGCGCAGGCGATCCCGACGCGACACCTCCAGGAGGAGATCGAGTTCGTGGACGCGAGCATCGGCAAGATGGTTGCTGCCCTGAAGACGCATGGGTTGCTGGACTCGACGCTGATCATCATCACCGCGAAACATGGACAGTCCCCTATCGACCCGAAGCGCTACGTGCCGCAGGCGAAAGTCGGCTCGACCCCCGCCACGGTGCTCGCCAGCAACCATTGTCTGCCCTTCTCCGAGTCACCTCTCAACCCGACCGGCATCGGGCCGACCGAGGACGACATCTCGCAGATCTGGCTGAGCCCGTCCTGCTCGACCGATGAAGCGGTCAATCTGCTCCAGCAAAACGCCGGCGAGCTCGCGATCGATGAGATCTTCTACGAGCGGACGCTCTGGACGATGTTCAACCCCGCAGGCATTCCGCCGCATGGCGATTCGCGTACGCCCGACCTCATCGTGATGCCGAACATCGGCCACACCTACACGGGCAGCACGCAAAAACAGGCCGAGCATGGCGGCTTCGCGTATGACGACACGAACGTGATGCTGCTGGTCTCGAGCCCCGCGCTGCGCCATGCGAGCCTGACGGCGTTCGTCGAGACGCTGCAGGTTGCTCCCACGATCCTCAAGGGTCTCGGGCTCGACCCGAGCGCGCTCGATGCCGTACGAGTCGAAGGTACTTCCGAGCTTCCGGGTTTGCCCTTCTGAAGGAGAAGCCTGGCGCGATGGGGTGTGAGGGCGGGCGGCGCAAGCCGCCCGCCCCGTGGGGATGATACCGAGCAACGCGACCCGGGCACCTCGGGCTGGCCGTACGGTCCAGGTAATCCAACCTGAGATAGTTATTATAACCTGCTGTTTTTTATAATAGTCCTAAGAGCCAATCCGTTTAGCTCGTGTTTGCGCCGAAGCGCGTGCACCGATGCGCAACCTCCTCTCTCCATGCGGCAGAGATCGCTTGCAGCAGCTCTTCATGATTCGAGGCCGCAAGCATCCATTCACGATGCTGATAACGCACTCGGTAGTGTTCCGGCCGTCTTATCGCTTCGACTGTTACGACAACCGGCCGGCAGCAAGGCGTGAGTTCCACGAGGCCCGGAGTGATGCGTGACATAACGACTCCCTCGAGAGCGGCAATGCCATGAAGCAAGACCCTAAGCAGCCCATAAAGGGTAAAAAATCAACGGGCCGCGGTCAATAACGCCCAGCGCGCTTTGGTGCCCTCGGCCCGGATCGAACGGGCACTCCCTTGCGGGAAACGAATTTTAAGACCAAAAATCCGCCGCCTTGGCTCAACCTAGGTGTCGCCTAAATTATTCTTTTATAAAAGATAGTCGACCGGTCGGGCGGAGCAGGGAATAGCAGGGAATCGGCCCCTTTTCTAATTAAAATTGTCACTCGATTGTTGCTTTTTTAGGTCGGGTGATAGCGCCGAGTATACTAACCCCCTGAAATGAGCACATTCCGTGATAGCTGGTTGCCGAACCTGATCATCGGCCTCCTCATCTATCTGCTGCCGTCACGAAGAAGGCTCATTCGCTATCTCCGCCGTCACCTGGCTCGACGGAAGCCCATTACCGTGCAGGTCTCGATAACACCTGAGCCACTTCCAGTGGGAACACCGGCAGCTATCGCGACGGCGATGCAGCCACCCGTTCCGCCATTGGTAAACAACTCTCAGTGGATGCAGTGGGAACACGCCGAGCGGCAGCATCAGCTAGCTGCTAACTTCGCGATGATGTCGACGATGCGTGGCAATGCTGCGCTGGTGGCGACATTGAATTAGAGGGTATCGATCCGGGGGATCAGATTCCCCAAAATATGGCGGCTAAGCCGCCCATATAACCCCACCGGGTGGGCGGAGTTGGGGCGGGCATGGAGGTCAGCGCCCGCCAAATGGCCAACTGCCGGGCACAAAAATCCCCAAATTAGCCTCATGCCGCGCTTCGAGCTTCGACTCTCTACCCATGTTCCTGATGTTCCTGATCCTTTCTAAACTGATACCCGGCGATCGCTCCGAAGAGCGTGCCGATCTCGAGAGTGTAATGCGGGAACAAGTGCGACAACGGCATCGCGAGCAACGCGATAACCATGCACTTCCAGTTGATGTCCCTGATCAAGGTTTCATCTCCCCGACCCAAAGGATCGTTTGGCCAGCGCCCCCTTCATCCAGTTGATGACCACCCCGCCGAAAAGTTAACCGCCCGATCAGGATGGATTCCACCGTTTGCAGTTCAACATGTCCATAAGTTTGGTGGCGCTTTCAGCCGCATAGAGACTCTCTTTGAATTCCGAGTCTAAACGGGTCGTAGCCGCCTTCTCAGCAAAGTTATACAGGTCTGTGCGGTAGACATCACACAGGGCCCGCATTTTCTCTTGAAATGGCAATGGTTGCTCGATCACTGGCGGTTTCGGCTGATTGCAGGAAGCCAATAAAACACAGGCGCAGATAACAGCCAACAGTTTGGTGCTTGTCAGATCCATCACAAAATCTCCCAATGACTATGGACGAATCGTAGCGACGTGACCCCACCACTTTAAGAGAGATTGCATCGACTGAGGATTGCTTCCTTACGTAGCAGGACCAGTGCCACGGATAATGGAATACAAGGACAAAGGGAGCAGCCAGCTAATGAGAATTGCAATTTCTATTCTGATTACAGCTATAACTGTTATGCCTTCGATATCGTCCGCCACCGATGAAGAAGCGCAGCGGTGGAGCATCCATTACAACACCGTATTCGAATACAACATGAAGGCATCTGGAGAGGTAATCCAAAAGTTTGGTAAACCATTCCGGGTTGTAGCTTGGCTCAGAGAATGCAAGCTTGATGCTCTTGCAAAGACTATTGAGCCTTCCAATGAGGAGATTCAGATCGCAGTAGTCCAATACCTTCGAGAAAAGGCTGATCGCAAGGAATTCTTTTGGGACGTCCTAGCAGGCTCAATGGCTTCGGTCGACTTATATCGGATTGGCTTCGGCGAAACAGCCGAGCCCATTCATAAGCTGCTAGGCGAGAAATTCTGCACGAGTGCTACGGAGGAAGCTAACGATCTAATGCGAAAGCGGGATGCTGCAAAATAGAGAGCGGGATGATCCTGTTGGCCAGCCTGACCTTATCAGGCTAGCCCGCCAAACAATTGATCCCAAATTCCACCGGCTTGTTGAATTTCTTCTAGAAACTTGGGTAGTCGACGGCGCGTCATAATATGGAAGTGCGAAACTGTGAAAGTCGCCGGCCTTATCGGGTCAAAGACGTTATGCAACTCGTAATCCCATCCAAGATAGAACGTTGTCTCATCTGGTTCGGGTCTCGGATCACCAATCAATTGGCCCGAAGCAGCATAGTCGGCAACCCACAGGGCTGCATCGGAGACTACTAGGATCGGTAAAAACGCCCACGACAATGTGTTAGCGCTCCGAGCTCGAAGCGCTACAGCCGCACTCTTTACCACTTCGTCCATCGATGACAGCGCTTGAGTATATTTGTCATAGATATCTGAATCGGCAGCAGTGAAGCCGTTGGCGTCTACCTTTACCCTCTTGAGCGATTTGCCGACTAGTTGCTGCGAGTCATACAGATGCGTGCCGAACATCTTAAACAGGCCTGCACCCATCCACCCCGGCGGCTCGCTCGATGTCCCCATAGGGGGTGCGGGAGATTCTCTGGGTTGCATGACCTCATGGAAACTCTCATCCCGCGGTCTTGGCACTCGCTGAACTAGCAGCGGATAGGTTGGGTCCAGCGATTTGCACTCGATGGCCAGGTGAATCTTCTTATTTGCCAACTCGAAGGAGGCCCGAACATCGTACTGACGTCTCTTGTTCGTCTTAGTGTCATCGTACATGCCCCCATGAGACGACTTGAACCCAAAGCCGATGGCGTGCCTGTATGCCTCTACTTCAAAAGCAAAGTCGTCCTGCGTCTCGAGATAACGCCGCAAGTCCGGACCTGAGATTGGCACCGCAGGCTGTGATGTTTTTTTTACCATGACTCGCAATGTCGCAGGTTGCTTACCCAATCAAGTTTGTTCAAGCCCGTGTAGAGCGAGCACGTTGGTCACGAATCGCACGCCGTTTGACGAGCTGCAACAGCAGACACCAAGTATTGTGCAAGCAATATGCCGCACACCGTTAGAGCCGTCGCACCCGTCCCACCCGGTAGAGACGCATAAGGCGCGCTCAAGCGGCGAAGGGCTGGTGTTCACCAACGGCGAGGGCAAGCCTCTCACTCCCGGCAAGGTACGGCGCGACATCTGGATACCCCTGAAGGCTCGAGCGGGAGTCCGCGACCTCGACCTCCGCTCGCTCCGGCACACCTTCGCCAGCTTGGGCAGGACGGCCGGCGAGAGCGCCTTCAACGTCGCGCGTATGATGGGCCACAGCCGCTCCACCCTCGTCGATCAGGTACGCTCACTCGATGCAGAGCGGCATAGCTCGCGTTGCCGAGAGCGTGACCGCTCGAGCGCTCGGCACGAAGCCTAAACCGCGAGTCCTGGAGGGTGGTCAGCGGGACGAGAGCCGTTAGATGACAGCCAGGCCACTCCGGTGAGGAAAGTTGTAAGTCGTTGATTTCATGGTGCCCTCGGCCCGGATCGAACGGGCACTCCCTTGCGGGAAACGGATTTTAAGTCCGTTGCGTCTACCGATTCCGCCACGAGGGCGCCGCTGCGCGGGCGGAGTGTAGCAAAGCCCCCTGCTCCCCCTGACCGGCGCCCGCACGGATCAGAGGGTGAGTCGCTCCACCGCCGGCACGCACCAGATGTCGAGCGGCTCGCTGCGCCCTCGAAGCTCGAAGCGAGGAAGCTGCAGAAAGGGCACGAGCTTCGCACCCAGGTGCGCGATCCCCTCAGCTCCCCCGATGGCTTCGGCGACCACGCATGAGAGCAGTACCTCTCCTGCGCGCGCCCTGCCGCACAGCCGAGCCGCAACGTTCACGGTGTCCCCCACGAGCGTCGTGTGCTTGCGGCCGGGCGGTCCCAACGTCCCGAGAGCGACCTCCCCTTGATGGAGGCCGATGCCGATACCGACATCCACCGCCAGGTCGCGGCGCCATCGCGAGGCGAGCTCGGCGAAGCTCTCGAGCATGCGATGCGCTGCGCCAAGCGCTGCCCGTGCACCCGCATCGGCGGCCGCTTCGACCTCGATCCCGAAACCGGCCATCATGCCGTCACCCGCCATATGGAACACCTTGCCGTGTTGCGCCGCGGTTGCCGCCGCCAGCCCGGAAAAGAATTCCTCGAGCAAAGGCACGATCTGGGCCGGCGGGAGCCGCTCTGCAAGTCCGGTGTAGCCGCGCAGATCCACGAAAAGGACGGTGGCTCGGGTCGTGCGGGCGAGCGTGCGTGAAACGCGGGTGACGGTGAGGGCGGAGGTCGCGCGAATCTTCGGCGTTGGATCTTGCACTGCGTTTATCTTCGATCGTGAGGACATTAGGTTCCCGATGAGTCCGTGACCTTCCGGCGCGCGAGACTAATGGCGCGAACACGGTCAGTCAAATCCTACACGAACTCCGGACGCGCAACCGTGCTCTCCACTATCCGCTTTGCCACTATCGCTCCATCCGCCGTGAGAGAGTCCGCGATGCAAGCGTCCGCTGAACCCTGTGCCGGTGAGGTGGCGCCCGCGGTCGAGCAGCCAACCGCAACGCGCTTCGCGCCGCACATTCGCCTGCGTGCTGAGCGGGTCATGCGGGTGAGCCGGGTCGTGAGCGATCTCGACCGCGCCGAAGAGTTCTACGCGGTTGCGCTCGATTTTCGCACCGCCGCTCGCGGTGCGGTCGAGACCGAGCAGCTGTGGGCGCTCGGCGCGCGCTACGTGACCGCGCGCCAGGTCGTGATGCGCCTGGGCGAGGAAGAGATCGCACTCGTGCAATTCTCGTCGCCCGGCCGTCCCTATCCTCTCGACTCCCGCAGCGATGATCTGTGGTTCCAGCACATCGCCCTCGTGGTCGATGACATGGAGGGCGCCTATCGCCAGCTCGTACGCCACTCGGGCTGGATGCCGATCAGCGTGGGCGGCCCGCAGCTGCTACCTCCCGCGAGCGGCAGCGTGCGTGCCTTCAAATTTCGCGATCCGGATGGCCACCCTCTCGAGCTGTTATGGTTTCCCCCTGCTGCTCAACCGCTCTGGCACGAGCGCGCGCTCGCCGGACCCCGCCGCACGTTTCTCGGTATCGATCACATCGCGCTCGCGGTCCGCTCGACGCGTATGAGCCTCGGCTTCTATCGCACGCTCGGTATGCGCCTTACCCACCGGTCGCTTAACCGGGGCACCGCACAGGCGAACCTCGATCACTTGCCTGCGGCTCGCGTGCGGGTGACGGGTCTGCGACCCGCCGCTGAGAGCGGGCCCGGCATCGAGCTCCTCGCCTATCGCCCGCCCGGGCGCTCGCCGGCCGCTCGGTTGGTTAGCGACCTGGCGAGCGAGTGGGTGACGCTCGCATTCGGAGCCGGTGAGGCCGGGAGCGACTCCGCGGCGGCGCGCAGAACGCAACGCAGGCGGCCGGTTGCGCTCCTCGACCCCGACGGCCATCGGTTGCTGCTCGTCGATCAATCGGCCGATCGCGCCTCCCCGGCATGAGCCCCGCTGACCACCGTCGAGGACAGGGGGTGCGCCAGTGCGTCGGTCAGGCTCAGCGTTCGGGGTCCGAGCACGATGAGACCCAGGCCACCCACGAGACCGAAATTCTTGAGGAAGTCCCAGAAATGCTGCAATCCCTCACCCTCCTGGAATTTCCAGAACTTCGGATCGCGCCAGAACTGATGAAACAGCACCGCCGTGAGCACACAGAAGCCCGCGAGAATGAGCGCAGCCAGGCGGTCGTGCCATCCCGTCAGGATGCAAATCGGGGCCGCGAGTTCGACGCAGATCGAGAGCAACAGCATGAGCTTCGGCCTCGGCAGGTGAGCGGCTTGGCGCAGGGCCGAGGACCGGTTTCGGATCTTGTCGAGGGCGCTGAATGGAAAGAGGATCACCAGGCATATCCGCAACAGCAGCGGTGCGTACTCGTTGAAGAAGCTCATGTCACCTGTCCGCCATCCTCGCAGAGGGCAAAGCGTAGCGGAGGCGATCGATGACCGAAAGCGCAGCAAACCGGCCGGATGTTCCCTACTGGCATCTGTGGGTCGACACGGAGGGCGTGACGCACCAGACGGCCTGCAGGCTCACTCATTTCGAGCTCGCTCGCGTCGGCATCGCCGCGCCGCAATGGAACGACGCGCAGGCCCGGGTCGACTCGACCGTGGTGTTCACGGTGCAGCCCGTGGGGTGGGTCGGCGAATGGCACGAGAATCCCGCACCCCAATGGATTGTCGTTCTGTCCGGCCGGTGGTGGATCGAGTCGATGGATGGCGCGCGCATCGAGCAAGGGCCGGGCGACCTCTCGCTGGGCGAGGACCAAGGCTCCATCGAGCGCGGCGGTCGCCGGGGCCACCGCTCCGGAACGCTCGGGCCGACGCCCGCGGTGCTGATGACGGTGCAGTTGCATGTCCCCGCCGTACGCGCCGCCTGTCACTTTCGCTAGCGTGGTCACATTCGACCCACTGCATCCGCCCTGGCAGATCGCAGCGCTCGATCCGTACGAGACGCTCGATGCGCGCTTTCACCCTTATGTGCTGCCGAACTCGCCGCTGGTCTCATTGGGGGACGGCTTCGGCTGGCTCGAGGGCCCGGTCTGGTTTGCCGATCACGGCTGTCTGGTACTGAGCGACATCCCGAACGATCGGCTCGTGCGCTGGAGCGAGCGCGGAGGATTCGAGGTCTTTCGCACGCCGGCGGGGTTCTGCAACGGCAACACGCGCGATCGGCAGGGCCGCCTCGTCAGTTGCTCTCACCAGAAGCGCGCGATCATACGCACCGAATGGGACGGAACCCTCACCGTGCTGGCCGATCGCTTCCGCGGCAAACGCCTCAACTCGCCCAACGACATCGTGTGCCGCTCGGACGGGAGTCTGTATTTTACCGACCCGACTTATGGCATCAGCACCGACTATGAAGGCGGCCGGCAGGTCCCGGAACTCCCACCGGCGGTTTATCGGCTCGATCCCGCGAGCTGCGAGCTCAGCTGCATCGCCGATGATTTCGTGGGCCCGAACGGCCTGGCGTTCTCGCCCGATGAGCGGCACCTCTACATCGCGGAGACCGGCGCGCAGTTCACGCCCGGGACCGAGCGCCACATTCGCGTGTTCGATGTAAGCCCCGAGGGCGCGCTCTCGAAGGGGCGCCTGTTCCACCAGGTGTGGCCCGGCTACGCGGATGGTTTCCGCCTCGATCTCGACGGCAACATCTGGAGCAGCGCTGCCGACGGCGTGCACTGCATCTCCCCCGACGGCGAGAAGCTCGGGGCCATCCGCGTCCCGCATGTCGTCTCGAATCTCACCTTCGGCGGCCGCAACCGCTCGCGGCTGTTCATCTGCGCCTCACACACGCTCTATTCGATCTACACCAATCAGCGCGGCGCCGCAGCGCCCTGAGGGTCCCCTTTCCACTCTCTTTAGGAGCTTGCATTCATGTCCTCCGCAGCCGTACCCGCATCGACCGCCCCCAAGCTCGCCGCCCAGCGCACTCTCGCGGGACAAAAGGCGCTGGTCACGGGGGCGAACTCCGGCATTGGTCGAGGCGTTGCGCTCGCCCTCGGGGAGGCCGGCGCCGACGTGATCGTGAATTACGTGACCGATGAGGCCGCGGCGCGCGAGGTCGCTGCGCAGATCGAGCGCAGCGGGGTCAGGGCGCACGCCATCGAGGCAGACGTTTCCTCGGAATCTGCGGTCAGCGCGATGTTCGAGGAGATGCTCGACGCCTTCGGCACGATTGATATTCTGGTCAACAATGCAGGACTGCAGCGTGATGCGTCCATCACCGAGATGACGCTCGCGCAGTGGCATACCGTGCTCGAGGTGAACCTCACCGGTCAATTCCTCTGCGCGCGCCGTGCGGTGGCGGAGTTCCTGCGGCGCGGTGTCGTCCCGGCGGTTTCCTGCGCCGCCGGCAAGATCATCTGCATGAGCTCGGTGCACCAGCAAATACCCTGGGCGGGACATGCGAACTACGCCTCCTCGAAGGGCGGCATCAAACTGCTCATGGAAAGTCTCGCGCAAGAGCTGGCGCCGCATCGCATCCGGGTCAACGCCATCGCCCCCGGAGCGATCCGCACTCCGATCAATCGCGGCGCCTGGTCGACGCCCGAGGCGTACCGCGAGCTCATGATGCTCATTCCCTATGGGCGCATCGGGGAGCCGGAGGACGTTGCGCGAGCGGCCGTCTGGCTCGCTTCAGATCACTCCGACTATGTCGTCGGCACGACGCTCTTCATCGATGGCGGCATGACGCTTTATCCCGGCTTTGCGACCGGCGGCTGAGGGCGCAGCCCGTGCCCGAATCGCACTACGACCTGATCGTCATCGGCTCCGGTCCCGGGGGGGCCTCGCTCGCCCACCGGCTTGCGCCGACGGGGCTGCGCATTCTGTTGATCGAGCGCGGCGACTACTTGCCGCGCACCCGCGCGAACTGGGACTCTCAGACCGTCTTCGTCGATGCAGCGTACCAAGCGCGCGAGCTTTGGTACGGCGCCGATGGGCGGGCGTTCCATCCGGGTTTGCACTACTATGTGGGCGGAAATTCCAAAGTGTATGGGGCGGCGCTGTTGCGTCTGCGCGAACGCGATTTCCAGGCACTCGAGCACAGCGAGGGCGTCTCGCCTGCATGGCCGCTGCCCTATGCCGCATTCGAGCCCTATTACGGCGAGGCAGAGCGACTGTTCGTGGTGCATGGAGCGCGCGGCGAAGATCCGCATGAGCCCCCGGCCAGCACGCCTTATCCTTATCCAGCGGTTGCACACGAGCCTGCGATCGAGCGCCTGAGCGAGGGTCTCATCCGCGAGGGCCTGCATCCGTTCCATCTGCCCCTCGGCATCCGGCTCGATGAGCGCAACGGCAAGCCCACCCCGACCAGCATTTGCATCCGCTGCGATGCGTTCGATGGCTTTCCGTGTCTGTTGAACGGCAAGGCCGATGCGCAGGTGATGTGCGTCGACCCTGCGCTTGCGGCACATCCGAACCTTGAGCTCCTGACACTCGCCTATGCCACACGGCTCGAGACCGACACCAGCGGAAGGCACGTGACGGGGGTTCTGGTCGAGCGCGGCGGCACGCTCGAGCGCTATCACGCCGGGGTGGTGGTTCTCGCCTGCGGCGCTCTCTCCTCGGCGCTGTTGCTGCTGCGATCGGCGAACGCACAGCATCCGCGCGGCCTGGCGAACGGCTCGGGCCAGGTCGGCCGCAATTACATGCGCCACAACCAATCGATTCTGATGGCCTTGATGCGCGAGCCGAATGAGACCGTCTTTCAAAAGACACTCGCGCTCAGCGACTACTACTTTTCCGCCGACGACTGGTCCTACCCGCTCGGCCTCATCCAGATGTGCGCCACCTCGCACGGTGCCCAGATCCGGGGCGAAGCGCTGCCGCAATGGCTCGAGTGGGTGCCGAAGATGCCGTTCGAGGAGATGGCGCGACACTCGATGGATTTCTGGCTCTCGAGCGAGGACCTGCCGCGACCCGAGAACCGCATTTTCTATGAGGGCGAGCGGGTCGTCCTCGATCTTCACGAGAACAACATGGAAGCGCATCGTCGGCTCAAGAAAAAGCTGGAGCACATCCTCTCTGCGCTGGGCTCGCACCCGATGCTGCTCGAACGCCGCCTGTACCTCGGCAAGAACATTCCGATCGGCGGCACGGCGCACCAGGCAGGCACCGCCCGATTCGGTGACGATCCCGCGACCTCGGTGCTCGACACCGACTGCAAGGCGCATGAGCTCGAGAATCTCTATCTCGTCGATGCGAGCTTCTTTCCCTCGATCGGCGCGGTGAATCCCACGCTCACCATCATCGCCAACGCCCTGCGCGTTGCGGACCTCCTCGGCCGCCGGCTCGGAGGCGGTGCCTCCGTGCATCCTCCGCCCGCGAGTACGGTGCGCGCGTGAGCTCGCCTCGCCTCGGGGCGCCGTGCCTGCTGCTCGCGTCCAGCCTGCTGGGCGGCTGCGGGTCCCAGGGCATCCTCGATCCACAGGGGCCCGTGGCCGCGGCCGAGCGATTGATCCTCATGAACTCGACGGCCATCATGCTGTGCGTCGTGCTGCCCGTGATCGCCCTGACGGGCATCTTTGCGGTGCGCTACCGCTCATCCAACCGCCGTGCAACCTACGAGCCGCGGTGGGGGTACTCGGGCAAGATCGAGCTCGTCGTCTGGTCGATCCCGGCGCTGACGGTGATCCTGCTCTCGGGGGTGAGTTGGATCGGCTCGCATGAGCTCGATCCAGCCCGACCGCTCGAGGCGGACACCCCTCCATTGCGCATCGAGGTCGTGGCGCTCGACTGGAAGTGGCTTTTCATCTACCCGGATGAGCGCGTTGCTGCGGTCAACGAGATCGCCGTGCCGGTGGGCACCCCGATCGACTTCGAGATCACCTCCGCCACCGTCATGACCGCTTTCTTCGTGCCGCAGCTCGGCACGCAGATCTACGCGATGCCTGGAATGAGCTCGCGCCTCAATCTTCTCGCGAGCGCGCCGGGCCATTACCCCGGCTTCGCCGCGCATTTCAGCGGCGATGGATTTTCCGACATGCGCTTCGTCGTGCACGCCCTGCCGCCCGCCGAATACGCCGCCTGGCTCGCGCAAACCCGCGAAAGCGGCGAGACGCTGGATGAGGCTCACTATGACGCGCTGGCGCGCGTTGCAGCGAAGGCGCCCGTCGAGACTTTCCGTACGGTATCGCCGGGGCTCTTCCTGCATGCCCTACGCTCCTCCATGCAACCTTTCGCATCCGCCGCCGGAGGCTGAATGTTCGGCAAGCTCACCTGGTCGGCGATTCCAGTGGATCAGCCCGTACCGTTGGCTGCGGGACTCTTTGTGGCGCTCGTGATGCTGGGCACCGTGCTGCTCGTGACCCTCAAGGGCTGGTGGCCCTATCTGTGGCGCGAGTGGCTCACGAGCGTCGATCACAAGCGCATCGGCATCATGTACGTGCTGCTCGCGCTCCTGATGCTGCTTCGCGGTTTCATCGATGCGCTGATGATGCGCACCCAGCAAGTGATGGCGATCGGCGCCGCGCAAGGCTATCTGCCGCCCGAGCATTACGATCAGATCTTTTCCGCCCACGGCACCATCATGATCTTCTTCATGGCGATGACTTTCATGATCGGTCTCATGAATTTCGTGGTGCCCTTGCAGCTGGGCGTGCGCGACGTCGCCTTTCCGGTGCTCAATGCCATCAGCTTCTGGTTGACCGCATCGGGAGCGCTGCTCGTCAACCTTTCGCTGCTGATCGGCAACTTCTCGCGCGCGACCTGGCTGGCCTTCCCGCCGCTCTCGGAGCTGCAGTTCTCGCCCGATGTCGGAGTCGACTATTACCTCTGGGCGCTGCAGATCTCCGGGATCGGGACGCTGCTCGCCGGGATCAACATGGTGACGACGATCTTGAAGTTGCGCGCCCCGGGCATGAGCTACATGCGCATGCCGGTCTTCTGCTGGACGGCGCTCTGCTCGAGCATGCTGATCGTTGCGGCCTTCCCCGTCCTCACAGCGACCTTCGGCATGCTGCTGCTCGATCGCTACGCAGGCATGCACTTCTTCACGAATCAGGACGGCGGCAACGCCATGCTCTATTTCAATTTGATCTGGATCTGGGGCCACCCGGAGGTTTACATTCTCATTCTCCCGGCGTTCGGCGTGTTCTCGGAGGTGATTGCCACCTTCTCGAGCAAGATGCTGTTCGGATACCGCTCGATGGTGCTCGCCACGCTCGCCATCTGCGTGCTCTCCTTCATGGTCTGGCTGCATCACTTCTTCACGATGGGCGCCGGGGCGGACGTCAATGCCTTCTTCGGCATCATGTCGATGGTCATCGCCATCCCGACCGGCGTGAAGGTCTTCAACTGGCTGTTCACCTTGTTTCGGGGCCGGGTGCGCTTCGAGGTGCCGCTCCTCTGGTCACTGGGGTTCATCGTCACCTTCGTGATCGGCGGGCTCACCGGCGTGCTGCTCGCCGTCCCGCCTGCCGATTTCGTCTTGCATAACAGCGTGTTCCTGGTCGCCCATTTTCACAACGTCATCATCGGCGGAGTCGTGTTCGGTGCCATGGCCGGTTACAACTACTGGTTTCCGAAGGCCTTCGGATTCTGCCTCGAGCGGCGCTGGGGGATTGCCAGCTTCTGGTGCTGGCTGCTCGGGTTCTATCTGGCCTTCATGCCGCTCTACCTGCTCGGTCTTCTCGGCATGACACGCCGCCTTCAGCACATCCCCGATCCGCGTTGGAAGTTGCTCCTCGAAGTCGCCGAGGTCGGTGCGCTCCTCATTCTATGCGGCATTGGGTCCACGGTCGTGCAGCTCATCGTCAGCATTCGCTCGCGCAAGGAGCGCCGCGACCGCACCGGCGATCCATGGGATGCACGCACGCTCGAGTGGTCGACACCCTCGCCGCCGCCCGAGTATAACTTTGCGGTGCTGCCCCGAGTCCGCGGCATCGATGCCTTCTGGGATCTGAAGCAACAAGGGCCCGCGCCCGGGGGCGAGACAGCGCACTACGAGCCGATCGAGATCCCGGCCAACAGCCCCAATGGCTTCGTCACCGCATTCTTCGCCGTAGTCACGGGGTTCGCCCTCATCTGGCACATCGGCTGGCTCGCCTGGCTCGGGCTTCTCTGCGCGCTCATCGTTCTCTTCGCCTTCGGCTGGATCCCGCGTCACGGACGGCCGATCTCGGCTCGCGAGCTCGAGCACGCCGAGCACGCCCGCCGCGTGGGCAGCCCGGCATGAGCACCGGGGTCGGCTTCGTTCCCGAACACGGCATCTCGGCTGCAGCCGGAGACGCACGCAGCGCGAGCGGTCCGGCATCGATCCGTATCACGGTCGCTTATGGATTCTGGATATTCCTGCTCAGCGACATCATCATGTTTTCGACGCTCTTCGCCACCTACGCGGTCCTCAAGGATGCGACCGCCGGCGGGCCGGTCGGCAAGGATCTGTTTGATCTCAAGACCGTCGGTGTCGAGACGCTGTGCCTGCTCTTCTCGAGCTATACGTGCGGCATCGGATTGCTCTCCGCGGAACATGGACGGTTACGCGCGTTTTATCTATGTTTCGCCCTCACCTTTCTCCTCGGGGCGGCATTTCTCGGTCTCGAGATCTCGGAATTCGCGCGCATGGTATCGGAGGGCGCAGGCCCCTCGAGAAGCGCCTTTCTGTCCGGTTTCTTCAGCCTGGTCGGACTGCATGGCCTGCATGTCACGGCCGGGCTGGTGTGGCTCACGTTCATGGTCGCGCAGACGGCCGCGCAGGGTTTGCGGGACTACGTCCGGCGGCGCCTGCATTGCTTCAGCCTCTTCTGGCACGCCCTCGATATCATCTGGGTGGCGCTCTTTACCCTCGTTTATCTCATGGGAGTGCAATGAGATGTCCACGATGAATGAAGCCGGGTCCAATTCCGCTCCGTCCGGTCCCGATCGCGCGCCGGGCTATGGCGTGTACGCCGCGGGACTCGGGTTCGCTCTGCTGCTCACCGCCGCCTCGTTCATCGTCGCGAAGACGCATCTGCTCTGGCCGCCCGGACTGCCCGTGGGCCTCGCGGTGCTTGCGATTGCGCAGATGGGAGTGCATCTCGTGTTCTTCCTGCAAATCGGCACGGGTCCCGACAACACCAACAACGTGATCGCACTCGCCTTCGGCGTGCTCATCGTGACGCTCATCGTGAGCGGCTCTCTGTGGATCATGGCGCATCTGCACACCAACATGACGCCCGCTTCGGCACTCCTCAATATGACGCACTGAGACGTGCACGCCGGTGCTCGGTCGGCCTGGGGCCGCTCGGCGCTGCTATACTCAGGTCGGGTTCGATGAGGACGAGGCGGACGGGAAGTGGCTCGCGTGAGTGATCAGACTGCGCGCAAGGCGGCGCAGACGCACGGTGTTGCAAGCTCCATGAGCGAGGCGCAGCGGGCACATTTTCGTGACCGCGGCTGGGTCCTGGCGCGCGGTTTCTGTACGTCCGAGGAGACTTTGCAACTCTCGGCCTGGACGGACGATCTCGCGCGCTGCCCCGAGCGAGCCGGTGCTCAGATGGTGTATCACGAGATGAGCCTCGAGGCACCCACGGTGCGCCTGGTGCAGCGGATCGAGAATTTCTGTCCTTTCCATGAGCGTTTCGACCGGTTCGTTCGGGGTCGATTGCAGGCAGCGACCGAATCGCTGCTGGGCGAGCGTGTCGTGCTCTTCAAGGACAAGATCAATTTCAAGATGCCGGGGGGTGCAGGCTTCGAGCCGCATCAGGATCAGCAGGCGGGCTGGTCGAGGTATGCACCTCTTTTTGTGACGGCCCTGGTGAGCCTCGATGCGGCACCCCTGGAGAGCGGATGCCTCGAGATCGCCGACGCGCCGCGGCTCACCGGACTCATCGGCCAGGAATGGCAGCCGCTGAGCGCGCTCGAGCTCAAGGGTCTATCGCTGCAACCGCTGACCTGTGAGCCGGGCGATGTGATCTTCTTCGACAGCTTCGTCGCCCATGGCTCGAAGCCCAACCGCTCCCCTCGACCGCGCCGAATCCTCTATCTCACTTACAACCCCGCCAGCGCGGGCGATCACCGGGAGCAATATTTTCGCGACAAGCGCGCGAGCTTTCCCCCCGACATCGAGCGGCTGCCGGGCGTCGAATACCGCTTTCGAGTTTGAAGCTTAAAAAGGATAGTTGAGGCCCGTGAACACGGCGGCCCCCTCGGTCCCGTAGCCAACGTCCACGTAACCGACGACGAATGGTCGGGCGACCCCGCGAAACCCCACGCCCACCGCCCGATGCAAAGACTCGAGCGGGTTCTCGCTCCGATGTGAGAAAACCCGCGCGAGGTCGATGAACGGCGTTACTTCCAGATCGAGGACCGTCGTCACGGCATCGACGGTGAGGAAGCGGCGGCGCAGCTCGAAACTCGTCGCGAAGTAGTCCTTGTCATAGAAACGACCTTCTCCGAAAGCGCGTAGCGTCTGCTCCCCCCCGATGACACTTTGCGAGCCGCCCACACTCGACAGCGCCCAGAAAGGGACATCACGCGCGTCGATCAGATAGCGCAGCGCGACATGCGTCGAGAGGACCGCGCCCGGCCCGACCGGCCAGAACACCCGCCCATCGGTGCCGGTCTCGCGAAAGTACCCATCGCTCACGAGTCCGTCGGGGCCGGCTCCGCCGTAGTAGGCGACCCACTCGGTGCCGCGAGTCGGAATGGACGTGTCATCCCGCGAGTCATACACCACGGCAACCCGATTGAGCATTTCCTTGCGGGTTCCAAGCGTGCCCGGAAACAGGGTCTGAATGGAGTCGATGTGCGCGAGGGTTCCCGGAAGAACATCGAGAACTTCCAACCGGGCGGTGTATTGCAGCCGCCAGCGATGGTTGATGTTCAGGCCGACCTGGACCTCCCCGAGGGAGGTCTGGCTGGTGTAATTGGACTGGTCGAACTCGGATGTGTGATTGCCAATACCGTAGAAGCGCGGCGTACCATCGACGTCGTAGATGAGCGTACTGTTCAACGACCAGAGCGTCTCGCGAGCGCGTCCAATCTGATACGCCCCCACGAACTCGCGCTCGACCCGTTCCTTGATGCCGGCAACGAGCGACCACTGCTGATCGAAGGAATCGTAGCCATAGATCCGTGCATGCGTACCCCAGCCAAAGTATTCGCTGTGCAGAATATCCGGAGCGACGATGCGCGTGACTTGTCGGTCGCTGTTGGCCTTGACCCAGGTGGGAATGAGACCGAGGGTCGTACCATTCACCGGATCGACGGAGATCTCGGGTACCGGGATGAAGGGAGCGGTCGCCGGATTGAACCAGCGTGCGAGCCCCGACGGCACAGCCACCGTGGCGTCATCCGGCGCCGAGGATTCACTCTCGGCATCGGCGTACACGCCGAGGAGCAGGCAGGCCGTCAGCGCGCCGAGCCGCGAAGGTTTCGGTCCGCTCACGCGCGGGATGGACCGGAGCCCGTTGCCCTCACGAGCTCGATGCCCGGAAGCGGGTCGAGCAACGGCAAGATCGAGCGCGTGGCGCGCGCGACGTCTGCGGCATAATCGATCTCGATCCAGGGAAGCCCCGTGACATCGCGGACCTCGAATCCACGAGAGTGCTCGAGAATCAGATCGCGCACGGGCTCCTCGTGCGGCGCATGCGAAGCGCCGCGCATCACGTACCCGGCCACGAGCTCGGCCAATCGACGCGCGGCGCCTGCGGTGAGTCGAAAGAACCCGACCGACTCGCCGATGGCGTCATAGGCAAGCCCGGGTTCGACGCGCTTGCGCAGCTCGACCACAATCCCCCGCCGCACGCACACCTTGACAGGCTCATCACCCGGCTCGAACTCGTGGTCGATGAGCAGGCGATTGCACGGCTCCTTTCCCTCGGTGAGCGCCTCGAGCATCCGAATGTCGTAGAGCACGTCCGCATCCATGAGAAGCACGTCCGGGGCGCTGGTGAGCGGTGCAGCCAATGCATGCACCGTCGAGACACTGCCCTGTTCGAAATCCGGATTGCGGATGATCTCGGGACGGGGATGCCAGCGCAGTCGTGCAATTTCGGCCTCGATGAGCTCGTGCCGGAAGCCCACGCCGATCACGACCTCCTCGACTCCCACGGCGCGCAACAGCCGCAAATGCCGCTCGAGAAGAGTCACCCCGCCCAAGGGCAGAAGGCATTTCGGCAGCTGACGATCCTGGGGCTGCTGCAGGCGAAGGCCGCGGCCTGCGGCGAGTATGAGGGCGCGCATTCTCGTATCATAGAAGTTCGCGCAACCGAGGTGAACAGGGTCTTCACGGTGCGATCGAATCCGCCCTGGAGGCAGTGCCGGCGCGACGCTCCGCGAGGTGCAGATACCAAAGACCCGGGGCTCCCAGAATGAGCTCGCGCGCCCGCTTGGTGAGGGCGAGCGCAAGCCCGGTCGACGCCGGCAATCCCACCAGGGAGGTGAGGAGGAGATAGCCGCCATCCTGCACCCCAAGGGCCGCGGGCACGGCAAAGGCGGCGCTGCGGATCGTTTGCCCGAGGCTCTCGATCAGCAAGGCAGCGTCCCATCCCACGGGGTGTCCCAGAAGGCGCAACGTCAGGTATACCTCGCCCGTCCCGGCGATCCAGCCGAGAAGGCTTAAGGCGAAGCTCGCAGCGACCGCCCCACCCCGCTTGTAGGTGTCGGCAAGCTCCTGCTCCACGGCCTCGGCGTGGCCCATCCAGCGCGCGTGATCATCGGGGTTGAGCCAGCGGCCCACGAGCCGCAGCGCCCTGCTGAAAAGACCCCGCCGCTGGGCTCCGTAGAAGACCAGGATGAGGAAGGCGAGCACACCACCGGACACGAGAATGGCCGATCGTGCCGCCCCCGGCTCGACGCCGACGCGCGCGGCAACCGCGGCGAGCCCGAAGAGCATGAAGGCGAGCAGCGCAAGCGTCTGCAACGTCAGGGCCACGGTGACCCAGGCGAGAGCTTCACCGGGCGGCGTTCCGCGCCGCGCGAGCTCTCGCGCCATCAACAGCGGTCCGCCGATCTGTCCGGCGGGCAGCAGGCTATTCGCCGACTCGCCCGCCCAGCGCGCGACGAGCGCATCGCGCATCGATCCGTGGCCTCGCTTGGAAAGCACCCGCAGAGCGGCCGTGTCGATGAGAAGGGGCACACCGTGAAAGAGCACTACCAGCACGAGTCCGAGGCCGGCGAGCCGCGCGAGCTCGAGCCAGGCAGCCCATCCCTGTCGCACGAGCAGCACGACGAGCAAGATCAGGCCCAGCCCGAGGAGCGCGCGTGCTCGCTTCATGGGACGCGTGGTCGCCTCGAAGCGCTCAGCCCGGATCCGTCTGCGGCCGCCGTTGCAGCGGCCGGATGCGCATCTTGCGTCGATAGTCGATCATGACCCAGAGGGCAAACAGCGGCGAGCAGACCGCGGCGACGAGCAGCATCGGAATCGTCGCGCCGAGCAGGGTCAGGATGGGCAGCGTGTAAAGCGCATCCTCGGTCTCGAATCCCGCCATCGTGGCCTGCTGCGTCCCGGTTTTGCCCATGTGCTCCTCGATCCGCAGCCGCAGGAAAAAGATGAGGGCGATTGCCCCGCCGGCGATCGCTCCCAGAATGACGGGCGTCAGAGGCAGACCGGTGAGTTGCCGCTGCGCGCCGATCCCGATGCCGACCGACACGAACAGGCTGATGGTGACGATCGAATCGCTCACCAGATCGTACAAGTGGCCGCTGCGACTCGATCGAGCGCTGAGCCGCGCAAGCTCCCCGTCCGCATGATCGAGGAAGTTCGAGAGACAGATGAGCACCGCGCCCAGATTGCACGCACCATAGGTGCCGCGGGTGAAGCACATCGCACCGGCGAGACCCACGGCCAGCCGTAGGGTCGTGAGCTGGTTGGGCGTCACCGCCGTGCCGACGAGCGGCTCGACCAGCCGGCGCGCGAGGCGGGCGTCCCACGGGGCGGAAGGATGCGGCGCCATCAGCCGCTTTCCCTATGCTTCATCTGCTCACTATCTCATAGTCCCTGCGGCGACTCGATCCGCCATTGACCGGTGCGTACCGCACCGATCAGTTGAGCGGCCGGCCGCGAGCCAGCATGGCTTCCACTGCGTTGATCTCGACGGGCTTGATCATGTGCGCATCGAACCCGGCCTCGCGCGAGCGCGCGAAATCCTCTTGCTGCCCGTAACCGGTGAGCGCGATGAGCTGAATTCGGCCGCTGCGCGCCCGGATTTGGCGGGCGAGGTCGTAGCCGTTCATATCGGGCAGGCCGATATCGACGAGCGCGGCCTCCGCATTGAAATCACTCAGCCGCTCGAGGGCTTCGTGTGCCCCGTACACCGCCTCGGCGGCATGTCCAGCCACTTTGAGAAGCATGCAGAGCGTATCGGCTGCATCGACGTTGTCATCGATCACGAGCACCCGCCGGGGCTCGGGTGGTGCGGCGCCCGCTCCAGCAGGGGCGGTGCGGCGCGCCTCCCCTCGCAGCGGCTCTGCGATGAGCGGCAAGCGTATCGTAAAGGTCGAGCCTTGCTTCTCGCCGCCGCTCGCAGCGCTCACCGTGCCGCCGTGCATTTCCACCAGGCGCTTGACCACCGACAGGCCGATCCCGAGTCCACCGTGCGATCGATCAAGGCCTCGTTCCCCCTGCACGAAGAGCTCGAAGACGTGCGGCAGGAGCTCCTCGTGGATGCCGATTCCATCATCTCGCACCTCGATCACCCCGAATCCCCGGTCCCGCCGCACCTCCACGCGGATCTCGCCCCGCCGGTCGGTGTATTTCGCCGCATTGGCCAAGAGGTTTGCAAGCGACTGCACGAGGCGCGCGATATCACCGCGCACATAGAGGGGCGTGATGCTCGGAACGTTCTCGAGCCGGTGCTCCTTCTCATGCAGCAGCGGCATCACCGTCTCCAGGCTGCGCTGCACGACCTCCGAGAGCTCGATGGGCTCGCGCTTGAGCTCGATGCGACCCTGGGTAATGCGCGACACGTCGAGCAGATCGTCGACGAGGCGCGCGAGTTGCGCGACCTGTCGCTTGACCATGGTCGCTATTCCGTGAATCGGCTCATCTGCATAATTGCGCTCGAGCAGCTCGCTACCGGTCTGGATCGGAGCCAGCGGGTTGCGCAACTCGTGCGCGAGCATCGCAAGGAACTCATCCTTGCGCCGATCCATGTCGCGCAACGCCTCCTCCACGCGCTTGCGCTCCGTGACATCGAGGGTCACACCGTTGATCGCGCGCGCATCGCCCGAAGCGTCGCACTCGACCTGTCCGCGCACCTCAAACCAGCGCAACTCGCCCGTATCGGGCCGGCGCATGCGCACTTCGCTGCGCAGGCTGCCGCGGGTGCGAATCGCCTCGCGAATCTCCTTCTGATGCGCGGACCAGTCATCGGGGTGAATGATGCTGCGCACGTAGGAGCGGTCGGTCCACTCCGCGCCCAAGACCTCCGCGGCATTCGCCGAGAACTGCACGCGGTTCGACTTGAGATCCCAGTCCCACGTGACCATGCGCGCCGCGGCGAGCGCGATGCGCAATCGCTGCTCCCCGGCCTCACGCATCTGCTTGAGCTCGAGCAGCGCACCCAAGCGAGCGAGCAGCTCACGGGCGGAGAACGGCTTGATGAGGTAGTCGTCCGCTCCGGCGTCCAGCCCCTCGATGTGAGCCTCTTCCCCGGCGCGGGCCGAGAGGAGGACCACAGGCACTCGACGCAGCCGCTCATCGCTCCTGACCGCGCGCAGCAGCCCCAGACCGCCGAGACGCGGCATCATCACATCGCTCAGTATCAGGTCGGGAGGCCTGCGGCGCGCAGCCTCGAGCGCCGCCTCGCCATCGCCCACGGCCTCCACGACATAGGAGCCCGACAGAAGCTCGCGCAGATAGCTGCGCATATCGAGGTTGTCATCCGCGATCAGAATGTGCGCTCCGAAGGTTCGCTCAAAGCGCCGATCGGCCCTGCCGGCCTCGATCGGCTCGCTCGGGGCCCCTTCCAAAGGCGCACCCTCCGGCAGCCAGCGCAGTGCCTCCTGAACGAAGGCGCGCGCAAGCGAGGGCGGTTCCACGTGCTTGACGGAGGTGCGTACGCGCTCGACCGGCAAATGATGGCTTCCAAACGGCAAGCGCACGAAGAAGGTCGTACCTTGGCCCACGGTGCTCTCAAAGCCCACTCGTCCCCCATGCAACCGCACCAGCTCCTGCACGAACGCGAGACCGATCCCGGAGCCCTCGAAAGTTCTGCCACGGGTGCTTTCGGTGCGATAGAAGCGCTCGAAGATGTGCGATCGCTCGATCTCGGGAATGCCGACACCGGAGTCGAGCACTTCGAGCAGTGCGTGGCCCTCCTCGCGCCGCAGACGCACGGTGATGCCGCCCGCGAGCGTGAACTTGAACGCGTTCGAGATCAGGTTGAGGACGATCTTCTCCCACAGATCCCGATCGACGAACACAAGCTCATCGAGCGACTCGCACTCCACACGATAGGTAAGACCGGCACGCCCGATCGCCGACTCAAAACTGCTCGCGATCGCGCGAGTCGTCGCAGCCAGGTCGGTGGGCTCGAACGTCGCCTGCAGCCTGCCCGCCTCGAGCCGCGAGAAATCGAGCAACGAGTTGACGAGCTTGAGCAGGCGCAAAGAGTTTCTATGTGCGAGATCCAGCCGCGCGAGCAGTGGGGGCGGCGTGCCCGGTTCCTTGAGTGCGTCCTCGATCGGGCCCAGCATCAAGGTGAGGGGGGTGCGAAACTCATGGCTCACATTGGAAAAAAAGCGAGTCTTTGCCTGATCGAGCTCGGCGAGGGCCGCGACGCGGCGGCGCTCCTCCTCATAGGCGCGCGCATTGGTCAAGGCCTGTCCGAGGTAAAGCGTGCACTGCTCGAGAAACTCCTGATAGGCGCCGTCGAACGCAAGCCGCGGACTGAGGCCCACGATCAAGATGGCCGCAACACCGTCGTGTCCCGGGGCGAGCACCGGCACGGCGCAGGCGCGCACGACGGGCTGCATCCACGGCCCGGCCGCGATGTGCAAAGGCTCCAGCCCCTCGATGAGGACGGAGCGCTGCGTGCGAATCACTTCCTCGAGGTGCCATCGACTCGGGAAGCCCTCCTGGAGGCGCTGCGGCTCGTGCAGCCCGAGTGCGGCGCCATCGGCGCCCGAGATTGCACGCAGTCGAGCATGCTGCTGCTCTTCGACGAGCAGCGCTGCGATCCAGGGAATATCGCGCCCGTTGCGTGCGAGTGTCGCGACCGCGACGCGACATGCCTCTTGCGCGCTGGCCGAGCGCTCCAGGCCGCTGACTGCACCGAGCTCGCGGAGCGTGTTCAACCGGCGCTCCACCAGTAGCTTATCGGTGACCTCGGTGACCACGCAGAGCATCCCGGCGATGCTCGGTGTGTCGTCATAGACCGGACTGTAGGAGAAGGTGTGATAGGTCTCCTCGAGGAAGCCACGGCGCTCGAGAAAGAGCAGCAGCGCCTCGTCCCAGGTCGATTGGCCTTGCTCGAGCACCTGGCGAATCCTCGGGCCGATGTCCGGCCAGATCTCCTCCCACACCTTGTCGGCACGCGCACCGAGCACCCAGGCGCGCTTGAAGCCGACGGTGGGCAGGTAGGCGTCGTTGCAAAAGAAGGTGAGCTCCGGACCCCAGAGCATCCACATCGCGTAGCGTGAGTCGAGCATCATGCGCACGATCGTGCGCAAGGATTGCGGCCATCGATCCGGCGTGCCCACGGCGCTGTCGGTCCAATCGAAGCGTCGCATCCGCTCGCCCATCTCGCCGCCACCGCTCAAGAAGATATCGACTGCGTGGTGGTCAGAGCTCGATTGCGTGGCCAAGCGTCTCTCCGAGATGAAGCAACCGCGCACAAGCCACCGGGTCAGCTCCTGCTCCTTGGGACGCTCCTGCTAAAGGGGTGGCTCGCACGCAGGTCTGGTGCCTGCTCGATGCGCTAGTGTACCTCGCGCCCTTCACTCTGTGTGTTCCTCGGCTCCTCGCCGATCGACGCTCACTGGCATTTATGCGCGCCCCGCGCTACAAGGTCGTACTTTGCTGTGCCGCAAGGAGAGACCCTCATGCATCGTCGCCAGTTCATTGCCGCCGCCTCCGCAATGGCCCTTACGAGAGCCGCAGTGAGTGATGCAGGAGACATGGGCCGCGATCCCGCTGCGGCGACCTCCCCCGTCGCGCTCGACAAGCTCGGCGTCCGTGGAATGGTCGCGGCCATGCAAGCCGGGCGCTTGAGCTCGGCGGAGCTCACCGCGCACTATCTTGAGCGGATCGAGGCCCTGAATCGCCGGGGACCCAAGCTTGCCGCGGTCATCGAGACCAATCCACGTGCCTTGGAGATCGCGCATGCGCTCGACCGCGCGCGAGTCCGAGGAGCGCTGCACGGTGTGCCGGTGCTCATCAAGGACAACATCGAGACCTCGGATCCCATGATGACCACCGCCGGCTCACTCGCGCTCGAGGGTTGGTACGCTCCCGCGGATGCTCCACTCATCGCGCGCCTGCGCGCCGCGGGTGCGGTGATCCTGGGCAAGAGCAACCTCAGCGAGTGGGCCGACTATCGCTCCACCCACGCATCGAGCGGCTGGAGCGCCCGGGGTGGCCAGGCGCGTAACCCATTTGCCCTCGATCGATCGCCCTCGGGCTCGAGCTCGGGCGCCGGGATCGGGGTTGCGGCGGATCTTTGCGCCATTGCCGTCGGCACGGAGACTGACGGCTCGATCGTGAGTCCCTCCTCGGTGTGTGGGCTCGTCGGGATCAAGCCCACCCTGGGGCTCGTCAGCCGCCGCGGCATCGTGCCGCTCGCACACAGTCAAGATACAGCGGGTCCCATTGCCCGCAGCGTGGCGGATGCAGCGCTCTTGCTCTCGATCATGAGCGCTCCGGACCCCGCCGATCCCGCGAGCGTCGCGGTCGGACATCGCTTCGAGGCCGACTACACCCGTTTTCTCGATCCGGCGGGACTCAAGGGTGCGCGGCTCGGTATCGCCCGACGCTTCTTCGCCGACAACGCACCGCTCGACCGCTTTCTCAACGAATGCGTTGCGCTCCTCAAGTCGGCGGGCGCCGAGATCATCGACCCCGCGGATCTGCCGATGCATGGCGCGTGGGTGGATGCCGAAAACGAGGTACTTGCCTACGAATTCAAGGCCGATCTCAATGCGTACCTTGCGCGCATGCCGTCGAGCATCGCGGTCCATAATCTCGAGGACCTCATTCGCTTCAACGAAGCACATGCGGCGCAAGAGCTCGACCTCTTCGACCAAGAGCTCCTGAAGAAGGCGCAGGCCAAGGGAACACTCGAGGAGCCTGCCTACCAGCAAGCGCGTGCGCAGTGCCTTTCGGCCACCCGCACGAACGGTATCGACGCGGTGCTCGCCGCTCATCGGCTCGACGCCGTCGTGACGCTCACCCAGGGACCTGCGTGGCTCATCGACCCGGTGAACGGGGATCTCGACACGGGGGGCTGCTCATCGCCCCCTGCAATCGCCGGGTACCCGCACATCACGGTACCCGCGGGGCAGTATCGGGGGTTGCCCATTGGGCTGTCCTTCTTCGCGAGTGCCTTCAGCGAGGGGGTGCTCATCAAGCTTGCCTCGGGCTTTGAGCACGTCGCGCCCTCTCGCCCCCGGCCCTCGCTCGGATCGGCCTGACTGCCGTGGTGGGCTAGCTGGCGGGTGCGATCGGGAATGCGCATAGCACAGCTCGTGTTGATCGTCTGTCTCGCACTCACCGCCGTGGTAGCCGGTGCGCTGATCAAGGCGTTACTGGCGGGGAAAGTCAGCTTTGGCCGTGGGTGTATGGGACGGATGAGCGTTACTCGAGAGGAAAACCCGCTCGGGTACTGGTTCGTTATTCTGCTGCACGCACTGGTGGTCGGGTTCCTGCTTCACCAGCTGCCGCCGATGATTGCTGCAATGGCCACGTGAGCAAGCCGCTCGAGGATGTGCGGGTCAGGCCGGTGGGAACAATGACTGGATCGTCTGAATCGCGTGTTCGGCTTCGGCCCGATCGGGCGCGGTGCTGTCGTCACCGTAACCATAATAGTCGTCGGGGCCCACCATCTGGAAAACGAAGCCGTCGCGACGCGGGGCAAAGTAGCTGTCACGATATTCGAGGGCGTAATGAATGCCTTCTTGGGGCGGTGTGCGCGCAATCTGTCCGCGCACCGGAATGACCGACTCATCGCCGAGAAGAGCGCGAGCGCCGTAGCCCGTTGCATGGATGACTGTTCTCTGTGAAAGCCGCGAGAAGTCGGCCGGCGAGGTGAACTCGGTGACCTCGATCTGGCCACCGGCAGCCCTGAAGTCCGACATCAAGAGCCGCGTGTAAGCGCTCAGGTTGAACATCAACGTCGTGGAGCGCGTCAGCCTGTGTGCCCCCAGCGGGTGCGTGCCCGCCGGGAAGGTGCGATTCTCGGGTTGCAGGTCAACGAGTAACTCGGCTTGCAGTCGGGCGAACGCGGGCCGTCCCTTGCCGCCCTGATCGTCATCCGTCGTGGCCTCCTCGAAGTCCACGGCGTACGTATCCAGATATTCAACCGGTTGATCGGCGAGTCCGAGAAGGCCTTGGAACATCCGGTAGGAATAGCGGGCTCGCTCATTCCAGGCTCTCTTGAATTCGGGACTCGAGTATTCGGCCAGTGCAATGCGTGAAGCGGGTGAGAACACGCCGGTGGCCCACGAGGAGCGTGTGAAGGGGGGCAGCTCCTTGGTGTAAATCGTGACGCGGGCTCCGGTGCGCGCCAGCACAAGGGCGGTGGTGAGACCGATGGCACCACAGCCAATCACGGCGAAGTCACGCTCCCCTGTGGCCAGCGCCAGGCGCATTGCATCGTACCCATAGCCCCAGGAGAGCGACCAACCGCTGCCGCCGTGTCCGTAGTTATGGATCACGGTCTTCTCGCCTCGGCATTCGACCTCGAGCCGCGGACCTTGCGCTCGGAAGGGGCGCGTGCACACCGTGATTGCCGAGATCCGATCCGGCGCGATCCGCAGCGTGGGAATCGAGAGTTGCGAAGGACCCGGGTTCCGTCGCGCGTCGAGCGCGCACCCGGTCAAGGCACCGGCGGCGAGCGCGGCGCTCACACGAGTGACAAAATCTCGGCGCGGAAGATTCAATCCAGCGTACCTCTCGGAGGGGTGGTCGCACGCCTGCGGCGGTTTTTGATTGTAGCGCCCGCGCGCAGGCCAAAGTCGGGTCGATGCGCAGGTCAGGGCCTGAGGGGGTAGCCCCGAGAGGGTCGGGACGCCGTTTCTCAGTGCTGCACGGCTATTGCGTTGGGGCCAAGACTTTCATCGGCCGCCCCGGCAAACAAGGTGAAGGGGCTGCCCTTGATCAGCGTCAGCGCGCCGCTGCTCGCGTCGATGGAAAAGACCTCGATCTGGTTTGCTTGATTGTCCAGCACGTACAGGAAATTGTCGGGACCATCGAGCGCTAAAGCAATCGACGATCGGCCATTCGTCGGGGAGACGCCGATTTCAGACAAGGCGCCGGTGTTCGCGTCGACCTCAAAGCAGTCCACGGCGGTGCCGTTGGACACATGCAGCCGCTTGCCGGCTGCGTCGATCACCGGCGACCGGATGGCAAAGCTCGCCGCAAATGGGCTGCCGGGAATAGCGCTGAGCGCACCGGTCACGCCGTCGATGGAAAATCCGGACATCTCGTTCGGCTGAGATTCGGACGCATACAGGTGCGTACCGGCGAGATCGATCACCAGACCATTGGGCTGCCCGGGGGTGGCAAACGGACTGCCCACCACCGGGGTGAGAGCGCCGCTGGTCGGGTTCTGACTGTAGGCCGACACGCTGCTGCCCGCCGTATTGGCAACGTAGACAAAATGGCCCTCGACCACGATCGCGCTGGGATTCGATCCTGCGGGAAACGGGCTGCCCTCCACTTCGGTGAGCGTGCCGTTCGATCCGATGCTGAAGACCGACACGGTATTTGCGCTCCCATTCGCCGTCAGAACAAATTGTCCGTTTGGATCCACGGTGAGCCTGACCGAGGGAGCACCGGTCGAGAACGGACTGCCGGCCACGGCGGTCAATTTCAAGGTCGACGAGTCGATGACGTAACCTCTGATCTCTCCCGAGGTGCTGACCACATAAAGAAACCGCTTGAGCGGATCAATCGCAACGTCCGCAGGCGCGGGCCCGTCGGGCATCGGACTGCCTTCGACCGGCGTCGGGACGCCGCTGGTCGTGTCGATCGTGAAAAGGTCGATGCTCTGTGTGGTCGCATTCGTGACCGCAACAAGCGAATCCGTGGTCGCGGAAGGCGGCGGCGGCGACGGCGAAGACGTGCCAGTTCCACCTCCTCCTCCCCCGCAGCCACCCAGGCCCCAGAGAAGTGCACATGCCAACCCTCCCAACCGATGGCGGGCGCCGTGATGCCGTGGCTTGCGCCCGACATGAACCGTCATTGGATCGAGTGATTCTTGGATGCTCATCGGCACGTGCAATGCAGCCCGGTGTTGGAATCTCGCGGGCAGCACACCCCAATGGGCGCCCCTTAGCAATCGGTCTTGGCCCACATCGAGCCGGCCATTCCGGGAGGAGTGGCGGCGGGATTTCGCTTGCCCCAAGTCGTACAGGTCGTCGCCCAGACCGAGGGCAATTCAGCGAGGGGGCTGACGGCCCACCCGAAAACTTACGGCACACTCAGGGGATGCGGACAGACACTGGGGGACAGCTATATGGAGGCTAGGGTCGGAATCGAACCGGCGTACACGGCTTTGCAGGCCGCTGCATGACCACTCTGCCACCTAGCCGGCCGCATGCGGATGTTGCGCGGCCGGGATTCTACCCGAACTCGCGCCCGCGGCGGGCGCGAGCTGCAACGCCCCTCCCGCGGACCTCGCGCTCAACCGGGAAGATGACTGGAGCGGGAAACGAGGCTCGAACTCGCGACCTCAACCTTGGCAAGGTTGCGCTCTACCAACTGAGCTATTCCCGCTTCTAACCGGCCCGCTCCGCCTTGGAGCAGTGGGTCGCGCAATTGTAGGGCCCCTCCGGCACGAGTCAACTGGGGCCCTCCCGGAACGATCATTCTACAGCTGCGCACTGCCGCGAAGCTCCGGCCAGGCGAGCCTCAGGTATAGAAACATCGACCAGAGCGTCAGCACCGCGGCCACGCCGATGAGCACGAGGCCGAGCTTGTAGATGGGGAGGCCGAACAGATCGTAGCGAAACAGGAGGAACGAGAGCCCGACGATCTGCATGATGGTCTTGTACTTGCCCCACACCGACACCTTGATGCGCCCCCGCGCCCCGATCTCCGCCATCCATTCGCGCAGCGCCGAAACCGCGATCTCGCGTCCGATGATCACGATCGAGACCAGCACGACGAATTTGCTTGGATCGCTGCTGACGATCAGCACGAGCGCAACAGCGACGATGAGCTTGTCCGCCACCGGGTCGAGAAAAGCGCCGAGCCGCGAGGTGAGCCCCCACTTGCGCGCGTAATAGCCGTCCAGGCTGTCGGTGATGCCGGCGAGCGCAAAAGCCGCACAAGCGGCCGGCCCGCTCCACCAGTACGGCACGTAGAACAGCACGATGATGGCCGGGATCATGAGGATGCGCAGCCAGGTGAGGGCAATGGGCAGGTTCCAGCGGCTGCGCGCCTCACTGCCCGGGGTGGAGATGCTCATAGATCACCTCGGCCAGCTCGCGCCCCAGTCCCCGTACCTGTGTAAAGTCGTCGATGCCCGCACGCAGGATTCCTTGCAGTCCTCCGAACTGGCGCAGCAGCGCTCGGCGCTTGACTGGCCCCAACCCCGGAATGCTCTCGAGTATAGACTGGCTGTGGCGCTTGGCTCTCTTGCGTCGGTGACCGGCGACAGCGAAGCGATGCGCCTCATCGCGCACGCGCTGGATGAGATGCAGCGCGCCGGAGTCCGGTGGCAGGATGAGCGGCGTATCGCGGTCCGGCAAGAAGAGCTGCTCCTGGCCGGGCCGTCGATCGGCGCCCTTGGCGACCCCGACGAGCGTGATGCCCGATACACCGAGCTCCTCGAGCACGCGCGTGGCCTCTGCGAGCTGGCCCTTCCCCCCATCGATCAACAGCACATCGGGCGGATCGATCTCACCGTCCCGCACCCGCTTGTAGCGCCGGGCGAGCGCCTGATGCATGGCCGCGTAGTCATCGCCCGCCTGGATTCCCGAGATGTTGAAGCGCCGGTACTCCCCCTTGAGGGCGCCCTCGGGTCCGAACACGACGCAGGAGGCGACCGTATCGGTGCCTCCCGTGTGGCTGATGTCGAAGCACTCGAGGCGCTTCGGCGTGAGCGGCAAACCGAGCGCATCGCGCAGCTCCTCGAGATGCGACTCGATCTCGGAGCGCTCGAGTCCGTGCATCTTGAGGGCCTGCTCGGCGTTCCGCTGCATCATCTCGAGCCAGCGCGCGCGGATCCCGCGCACCGAGCTCGATATCTTCACCCGATGGCCGGCGCGCTCCGCGAGTGTCGCCTGCAAGAGGGCGCATCCCTCGAAGTCGTGCTCCACGATGATCTCGGGCGGCGCCTCGCGCTCGAGGTAGTACTGCGCGACGAACGCCGCCAGGACCTCGGGCAGCTCGGCGAGCGGAGCGCGCGGGAAGAAGGTCGTACTGCCGAGACTGCGCCCGCCCCGCACGAACATGAGCGCCACGCAGAACTCCCCGTTGGCCATGGCGACCGCGATGACGTCCGCATCATGATCGAGATCGGCGGTGACGATCTGCTGCGCCTGGATCACCTTGAGGTTTGCGAGCTGGTCGCGCACCCGCGCCGCTTCCTCGAAGTTCAGCCGCTCGGCGGCTTGCTCCATGCGACGCGCAAGCTCCTGCTGCACCTCATCATTGCGTCCCTCGAGCACCTTGATCGCCGCGTCCACATCGCGGGCATATTGCTCCTGGGTGATCAGCCCGACGCACGGGGCGGTGCAGCGCTGGATCTGATACTGCAGACAGGGGCGCGAGCGATGCGCAAAGTATCCATCCTCGCAGTTGCGCAGCCGAAAGAGCTTTTGCAGCTGCTGCAGGCTCTCGCGTGTCGCCCCCGCGGAAGGGTACGGACCGAAGAAGCGGCCCGGCTCTTTGCGTGAGCCGCGGTAGAACACGAGGCGCGGAAAGGGATGCTCGGTCTCGAGGTGCAGGTAGGGAAAGCTCTTGTCGTCGCGCAGCACGACGTTGAAGCGCGGCCGATGCTTCTTGATCAGATTGTATTCGAGCAGCAGCGCCTCGGTCTCGGAGTTGGTGATCGTCACCTCGACCGAGGCGGTCTTGGCAAGGAGCGCCTGCACCTTCGGCTGCACGTTGCTCGGCTGAAAGTACGTGCTCACCCGGCTCTTGAGGTTGCGCGCCTTGCCGACATACAAGATCACTCCCTGGGCATCGAGCATGCGATAGACGCCGGGGCGCGCGGGCAGCGACTCGACGAACGCTTTGGGATCGAACGGCGCAGCCGGCAAGCCCGTCGGCGGGACGGGGCTGGCCTCCGGAGCGGCAGGGCGGTCGGTCGTCGTATTCATGGGTCAAGGGGGTGCGCCCGCGAGAGCGTGCGCGCGCGCGATGATCGCCTCGAACATCGCGGGCGTCAAACGTCGGGTCTGCGTGTTATAGCGGCTGCAGTGATACGAATCGAGCAGGAGTCGACCCTCGGGAAGTGCGTGCTCGGCGCCGTGCGCGAAGCGGGCGGCGGCCGGGCGAAGAGCGCAGGCGCGCAGCACCGCACCGTGCGCGATGGCACCCAGGGCGAGCACCACGCGTACGGTCGGGCTCGCGGCGAGCTCGTGCTTCAGGTACTCGTTACAGCGCCGGATCTCGTCAGGCAGGGGCTTGTTCTCGGGCGGCAGGCATTTCACCGAATTGGTGATGCGCACCCCCTTGAGCTCGAGCCGGTCGTTCCGACTCACCGAGGCGGCAGCACTCGCCAGGCCGAAGCGGTGAAGGGTCGCGTATAACAGGATGCCGGCATGGTCCCCGGTAAAAGGTCGCCCGGTGCGATTCGCGCCGTGCATGCCCGGGGCGAGGCCGACCAGCAGGATACGGGCCTGCGGGTCGCCAAAGGGAGGCACGGGCTTGCAGAAGTAGTCCGGGTGCTCGGCATGCACCGCGTCGAGAAATCCGGCGAGGCGGGCACAGCGCCGGCAGTCGGCATCGTAGATCGAGCGGGGCAGCTTCTCCCCAAGGCGCGCGTCCACCACCCTCCCCTCATCTCGTGCAAAAAAAACGGGCTACACGGTGCTCCGTGTAGCCCGCCGTCGATCGCGCCTGGACTTGGACTAACCCGAGCGCAACCCAACCTTGCCTTCCAGACCCTCGCTGCCCTGCGTCGACCGTTCGGACGACCGGACCCCCGAGGACGACCCCTCCGTTGGACCGCGCCGGCGATAAAGATTCCTGCCCCGGACCAAATAATCCGATCGATCCGTGCTGCTTCCGGTCTAGCCGGGGGGAACGATTTACCGCGCTCGAAATACAAGGGCGGGAAAGGTTTGCGACGCAGAATAGCACCTGCGCCGGGCCTGGCAACCCTCGGCTTTCCAAACTGCATGACACAATCTCTATGGATTCGAGATTGTATCTTTATACTATTGATATTATTTAGTTTTTATAGCCTGAAGACGGGTGCCGGCATGACGCGCGATGAGCATCGCGAGCTCCAGGGCCTGCTCGGCATTGAGCCGTGGATCGACTTGCGAGCGGTAGGCGCGTGCAAGGTCCGCCTCGGCCAGCCCCCGCGCTCCACCGATGCACTCCGTGACGTCCTCCCCGGTGAGCTCGATGTGCACCCCCCCGAGCATCGAGCCGAGCTCCTCGTGAATGCGAAAGGCGGCCTCCACTTCGCCGAGGATATTGTCGAACCGGCGCGTCTTGATGCCTCCCGCGGTGGTCTCGGTATTGCCGTGCATGGGATCGCACACCCAGAGAACCTGGGCACCGCTCTCGCGCACCGCGCCGATCATCTCGGGCAGCCGGTGCTCAATCTCCCTCATGCCGAAGCGATGAATGAGGGTCAGCCGTCCGGGCTGGTTCTGCGGATTGAGGATGGCGATCAACTGTTGCAGCCACTCCTTATCCATGGCAACGCCGACTTTGAGCCCGATGGGGTTCGCGATGCCGCGAAAGTATTCGACGTGTGCGCCGCCGACCTGCGCGGTGCGCATGCCGATCCAGGGCATGTGCGTGGAGAGGTTGTACCACTTCCGCTGCCGCTCGATGTAGCGCGTCTGAGCCTGCTCGCTGAGCAGGTGAAGGCCCTCGTGACTCGTGTAGAAATCGACCCTGGAGGCGGCATGCACCGCCTGCCCGCTCATCGACTCGAAGAACTCGAGCGACTCGGCGATCGAGTCGACGATCTTCTGGTAGGCGTCACGCAGCGGCGCATGGCGCATGAATCCCAGATCCCAGTACTCGGGATGATGTAGATCCGCGAAGCCGCCATCGATCAGGGCACGGATGAAATTGAGGGTGAGCGAGGCGCGCTCGTAGCCGCGCAGCAAGAGCTCGGGGTCGGGCTCGCGCTCCGCCGCCGTGAAGCCGGGACGATTCACGTTATCGCCGCGGTAGGAAGGGAGCGTGAGGCCCTCGCGGGTCTCGGTCTCCGCGGATCGCGGCTTGGCGTACTGGCCCGCAAAGCGCCCGACCCGCACGATCGGTTTCTTCAGGCCCTGGAGCAGCACCAGGCTCATCTGCAGGAGGATCTTCAGCCGCTTGGCGATGTTGTCCGATTCGCAGTCCTCGAAGCTCTCCGCGCAATCCCCGCCCTGCAGGACGAAGCTCTCGCCGCGCTGCGCGCCGGCGAGCTTGGCCCGCAGGGCCTCCACCTCCCAGGAGACGACGAGGGGCGGCAGACGGCCGAGCGCTGCAACCGCCCGCTCGAGCGCTTTCGGATCGGCATAGGTCGGTTGCTGGGTGGCGGGACGCGCGCTCCAGCTCGCCGGGTGCCAGTCGGTCAATTGAGGACTCTTGGACATCGTCCCCAGATGCTACACAATGCGGCCCCCGCTCACGAGGGACCTATGTCGATCATCGCAGAAACCCTGGCCGCGCTCGGACTCGAGGAGACGAACCCCGGCACCTGGTCGGGCGCCGAGGGCTGGTCGGCACAGCCCAAGGCCGCACCCATCGAGTCGGTGAATCCCAGCACCGGAGCGGTCCTGGCGCGCGTTCGCGCGTCCGGCGCCGCCGATTACGAGCGCGTGCTCGCAAGCGCCGTGGAAGCCGCGGCCCTTTGGCGCCGAGTACCGGCGCCCAAGCGCGGTGAGGCCGTGCGCCAGCTCGCCGAGGAGCTGCGGGCCCACAAGAAGGCGCTCGGCACCCTGGTCTCGCTCGAGAACGGCAAGATCCTTGCCGAGGGCGAGGGCGAGGTGCAGGAGATGATCGACATCGCCGACTTCGCGGTGGGCCAGTCGCGCATGCTCTACGGCCTCACCATGCACTCCGAGCGTCCGCAGCACCGCATGTACGAGCAGTGGCAACCGCTCGGGGTGGTGGGTGTCATCACGGCCTTCAATTTTCCGGTGGCCGTGTGGTCTTGGAACGCCTGTCTCGCCGCCGTCGCAGGCAACGCGACCGTGTGGAAGCCCTCGCCGAAAACGGCGCTCTGCGCACTTGCGGTGCAGCGGATCTGCAATCGGGTCATGGAGCGCCTGCAGCTGCCCGCCATTTTCCAGCTGTTCATTGATGCGGGAACGGACCTGGCGACGCGCTTGATCGAGGATCGTCGCGTCGCGCTCCTTTCCTTCACCGGCTCGACCCACGTCGGGCGCCAGGTCGCGGTCAAGGTCGCGCAGCGCCTCGGCAAGTCCCTCCTGGAGCTCGGTGGCAACAATGCGATCATCGTCGATGAGCACGCCAATCTCGCCCTCGCGGTCCCGGCGATCGTGTTCGGCGCCGTGGGCACGGCGGGTCAACGCTGCACGACGACGCGTCGCGTGCTCGTGCATCGCAAGCGCGCCCAGGAGCTCGAGCACAAGCTCATCGCCGCCTATGCCCAGGTGCGGATCGGCGATCCGCTCGACCCCAAAACGCTGATGGGTCCTCTCATCGACGCCGCCGCCGTCGAGCGCTACCACGCCGCCCTCGAGGCCGCGCAGTCCCAGGGCGGTACCCTGCTGTGCGGCGGACGGAACGTCGAGCGAGCCGGGGGCGGCTTCTTCGTCGAGCCCGCCATCGTGCGCGCCCACCCGGACATGCCCGTGGTGCAGACGGAGACCTTCGCCCCCATTCTGTATCTGATGGCTGTCGACTCCTTCGATGAGGCGCTGTCCTTGCACAACGCCGTGCCCTACGGACTCTCCTCGGCCGTGTTCACCGATCGGCTGCCCATCGCCGAGCGCTTCCTTTCCGCGGACGGGAGCGACTGCGGCATCGCCAATGTCAATCTCGGCACCTCGGGCGCGGAGATTGGCGGTGCGTTCGGCGGCGAGAAGGACACCGGCGGCGGCCGCGAAGCGGGCTCGGATGCGTGGAAGGCGTACATGCGGCGTCAGACCACCACCATCAACTGGAGCGCCGAGCTGCCGCTCGCGCAGGGAATCAAGTTCGACCTCTGACCGACCCCGCTTCCCGGGGCCGCTTCCCGGGGCCGCTTCCCGAGCCCCGCGCCCCGATCTCGACGCCGCTCTAGCGCTCGAGCCACGCTCGCACCGCCGCCGCCCGTTGCTCGAGCCGCGGCGCCGAGACGGGCCCCAGGGTCTTGATCTCCTGGGCGTAGAGCGAGACTCGATACTCCTCGATCCATACGCGCAGCGCCTCGAGCTCGGGCAACCAGCGCTGCTCGCTCGCCACCTCGCGCTCGAGCTCGGCGAGACGCACCGTCCAGTGATCGAGCTCGCGCAGGATCTCGGGCGCCTCGCGACCGCGCGCGAGCAATCGCTCCCAGCGGCGCTGCTCGGCCTTGAGATAACGCGGGAGCTGCCGCAACGAGTCCGGCGCGAGAGTCGCGAGCAGCGGCGGCGCGAACAATCGTTGCAGATGGGCGTGGGTCTCCTCCGCCGCCCCCGCGTGGCCCCGCATCGCGCGCGGATCCTCGAGGGCGCGGCGCACCGAGCGCGCCTGCTCGAGCCAGTCGGCCAGCAGCCCCGTGACCTCGTCGGCGCGCTCATGCAGATCGGCTCGGCCGCGCTCCACGCCGCGTTCAAAGGCCTCGCGCGAGCGCGGCGCGGGCGCATCGCCGAAGCACGCCGCGCGCACGCTTCGCTGGAGGATCGTCTCGATGAGCTGACGTCCCGCAACGAGGGGTGCCGCCGCCAACAGCAGTCTTGTTTCGCGCCCGAGCGCCTGTGCGAGCTGCCGTACCTGGGGCTCGAGACGCAGTCGCGCGAGCTGCACCGCGCCCTCCTCGAGGTGGCGCTCCGCCTCGGCGAGGCTCCAGTCGAAGCGCACCCGCAGCGCGCCCTGCGTGAGACGCAAGGTCGGATACACCGTGAGCTCGCCGGTCGCGAGCGTGAGCCTCGTCGACTGCGGGAGATCTGCGATCTCGAAACGCTGCCACGGCTCGGGATGCTCGGCCGCCGCCCGTCGATCGAGCTCGGCGCGCGCGGCGGCCGCGGCCCGGCGCCTCAAGCCCTTGAGCTCGCTCACCGATTCGGCTTCCAGGCCCTCGAGCTCGACCGCGATTCGCGGCACGAGGTGAGGCGGCACCTGCGTGCGATCGAAGCGCAGGAGCTCGCCCGGGACGCCGAGATGCTTTTTGAGCCAGGCGCCGAGCTGCTCGGCATCGGCCGCGGCTCCGGGCTCGGCAAGATAGCGCGAGACGGTCTCGCCCACCGGGATGATCCGTCGGCGCGCATCCTTGGGCAGCGAGCGCAGCATCGCCTCGACGCGCGGCGCGACCAGGCCGGGAATCGCCGCATCGAGCTCAGGCCGCGTCAGGTTCGGCACCGCCAGAAGCGGTACCCGCAGCGTTGCGCCGTCATCGGCCTCGCCAGGCGCGAATCGATAGTCGATGGGCACCGTGAGCCCGCTCAAGACGGCCGTCTCCGGACGGGCCGCGAGCGCCTCGGGATCCGGCGGGCGAGCCAGGATCTGCGCGGGGGTGAGCGCGAGCGCGGTGCGCTGCGCGCTCGTGAGATGGCGTGAGAAATGCTCGAGCGTCGCACCGCTCGAGACCTGTCGGGGTAACGCCGCGGCATAGTGCTCGACGAAGGTCTCGGCCGGATGCAGCAGATCGCGCACCCGCAATCGCTCCTCCAGTCGCTGCGCAGCGGCGATCGCGGCATCGTTGGCTTGCAGCCACGCGGGGCGGCGCCGCAGCCGCCCGTGCACCAGCGCTTCGCGCGCGAAGATCCGTTGGGCCTCCTCCGGGGCGATCGGCCCGTAGTTGACCCGCCGATGGGCCGCCAGCGTGAGGCCGAGCAGCGTGACGCGCTCTCGCGCCACCACCTCCTCGCGCTCCTCGTCCCAGTCGGGCTCGAGATACTCGCGCTGGATCAGATGATGGGCCGCGCCCTCGATCCATTGCGGCTCGACTTCGGCCACGCGGCGCGCGAACACGCGGCTGGTCTCGACGATGCTCGTTGCCATGACCCAGCGCGGGCGGCGTCGCCGGAGCGGCGAGCCCGGCCACACGTAGAAGCGCAGCCCGCGCACCCCCTGATACACGCCCTCGTCGCCGCGCACGCCGATCATCGTGCTGAAGCCGGCGAGGAGCGAGCGGTGGATGGCCCCATAGCTCGCAGGGCGGCGTGCGTCGCGAATGCCGATCTCGGCGGCCCGATCCGCCACTTGCGCAAAGACATCGTCCCAATCCGACATGCGCACCAGCGAGAGTCGCGCCGAGCGGCACCAGCGCTTGAGCTCGCGCCGCGGCCCGGCCGTGCGTTTCGCCCGATAGGCGCGCCACAGCCGCAGCAGCGTCAAGAACTCCGAGCGCGCGTCCTCGCCAAGCGAGGCGGCGATCCCCGCATCGCCCGCACCGGATTCCTCGCCCTGTTGATGCGGATCGGGCACGGAGAGCCCGGCGACGATGGCCAGGAGCTCGCCCTCGGCCTTGAAGCGCCGGCTCTCGAGGAGCGCCCGCGCCAGCCGCGGGTCGAGCGGCAGACGGGCCATCTGCTCGCCCCGTCGCGTGATGCGCCGCTCTGCATCGAGCGCCTCGAGCTCCTGCAACAGCCGGTAGCCGTCGTTCAGCGAGCGCGCCTCCGGCGGGTCGAGAAACGGAAAGTGCTCCGCCTCGCCGAGCCCGTCGGCCGCGAGGCGCAGCAGCAGCGCGGCGAGGTTGGTGCGCCGGATCTCGGGCTCGGTGAACGCCGGGCGAGCTTCGAAATCCGCCTCGGAGTACAGGCGCAGGCACAGCCCGGGTCCGATTCGGCCACAGCGCCCTTTGCGCTGCTCGGCGCTCGCGCGTGAGATCGGCTCGATCGGCAGCCGCTGCAGCCGGCTGCGCAGACTATATCGGCTGATGCGCGCAAGACCCGAATCGATGACCGCGCGAATACCCGGCACCGTCACCGAGGTCTCGGCGACGTTGGTGGCAAGCACGATGCGCGGGCGCGAGCCGCGCTCGAAGATGCGGCTCTGTTGTTCCCAGGTGAGGCGCGAGTAAAGCGGCAGCACCTCGACGCCGGCACCACACTCGCGCTCGAGGAGCTCCGCGACATCGCGAATCTCGCGCTCACCCGGCAAAAAGGCGAGCACGTCGCCTCGACCGAGACTGCCCGGCTCGGACGCAATCACCCGATAGGCCTCGAGCACCGCACTCGGCAGATCGAGCTCCTCGGAGCTGCCCTGCGCGCTCTCCGCGCCGGCGCCCGAGGACCAGGACTCGACGTGGCGCACCTCGATCGGATGGCCGCGCCCGCTCACGGCGATGACCGGCGCATCGTCGAAGAAGCGCGCAATGCGCTCCACCTCGAGCGTCGCCGAAGTGACGATGATCTTGAGGTCGGGGCGCAGCGGGCGGACCCGCTTGAGGACGCCGAGCAGCAGGTCGATGTTGAGCGAGCGCTCGTGCGCCTCATCGACGATGACGGTGTCGTAGCGCTCGAGCCGCGGGTCGCGCCCGAGCTCGGCGAGCAAGAGGCCATCGGTCATGAGCACGAGGCGGGTCTGCTCGGAGACCTGATCGGCGAAGCGCACCCGAAAGCCCACCGTCGCGCCCACCGCTTGTCCGAGCTCGTGCGCGATACGACTCGCAAGCGCGCGCGCCGCGAGCCGTCGCGGCTGGGTGTGGGCGATGCGCCGCTCCGTTCCGCGCCCCAGCTCCAGGCAGTACTGCGGCAGCTGCGTGCTCTTGCCCGAGCCGGTCTCGCCCGCGACGATGAGCACCGGATGCGCCTCGAGCGATGCGAGAATCTCCTCGCGCCGCGCGCTGATCGGCAGCTCGGGATCGCGTCTGAAGCTCAGAGGAGAACCCCCGCGGGAGGTCTGCGGCGCGGCGGTCGAGCGGGCCACCGAGGCGCTCGAGCCGGGCTCATTCACCGCGTTTCACCTCCTGCCAGAGCTCCTCCTGGACATCGAGAGGAAGCTGCGCGAAGTCAAGGCCGCGCGAGCGCGCGAGCCTCTCCATTGCGCGGAAGCGGCGCTCGAACTTGGCGTTGGCCGCCCGCAGCGCGCTCTCCGCATCGACCTCGAGCTTGCGAGCGAGATTGGCCGCCGCAAAGAGCAAATCGCCCATCTCCTCGAAGATCTGCGCATGCCCGAGCATGCTGGCAACCGGCTGCGCCGCCGGGGCGCTCGTCCCGCTGGCCTCGCGCACCCCGGCTCCTGCGGCCTCGCGCACCGCGGCCGCGCCGGCGGCCTCGCGCACCTCGGCGAGCTCCTCGGCCACCTTGTCCGCCGTCTGACTCGCCTGCTGCCAGTCGAAGCCCACGCGGGCGGCGCGCTGGCTGAGCTTGTGCGCCCGCATCAGGGCGGGTAGCGTCTGCGGTACTCCATCGAGGGCGCTCGGCGCGCCCCCCGCAGCACGCGCGGCGCGCTCGCGCGCCTTGCTCTCCTCCCAGGCAACGCTCTGCTGCTCGACGGAGAGCGGCCCCGTGCTGCCGAACACGTGAGGATGGCGGCGCTTGAGCTTCTCGCCGATCGAGCGGGCGACATCATTGAAGTCGAAATGACCCGCTTCGCGCGCCATCTGCGCGTGAAAGACCACCTGAAACAACAGGTCCCCCAGCTCCTCGCGCAGCTCCTCGAGGTGCTCGCGCTCGATCGCATCGGCCACCTCGTAGGCTTCCTCGAGCGTGTAGGGTGCGATGCTCGCAAAGGTCTGCTCACGATCCCACGGACAGCCGTCGGGCGCGCGCAGGCGCTCCATGATCGCCAGCAGCTCATCGATCGGCGTGCGCGAGCTCATCGGCGCGCCTGCAGCCGGCGGCGAAAGGTGAGCAGCATGCCGGAGGTCGCACCCCAGATCAGCCGGTCGCCCCAGGGAATATCGAACGTATCGACGGTGATCTCCCCGAAGCGGCGGGTGCGAGGCCGGTGATTGGCCGCGTCCAGGATGTACTTGAGCGGCACCTCGAAGACATCGTGCACCTCGGAGGTCGCGATGCGCAGCTCGAATGCCGGGTTCACGAAGCCGACCACCGGGGTCACGCGAAAGCCGGTGCCGACCCAGTGATCGGGCAGGTAGCCCGCAAACTCGACGAAGCCCGGCTCGAGGCCGATCTCCTCGCGCGCCTCGCGCAACGCCGCGTCGCGGGCGGTCGCGTCCGTCGGCTCGATGCGCCCGCCGGGAAAGCTGATCTGCCCCGCGTGGGCTTTGAGCGTATCGGCGCGCTGCGTCAACAGCACCGTGAGGCCCGACTCGCGCTCGACCAGCGGCACGAGCACGGCGGCGGGGAGCATCTCGCGCTCGCCGAGGCTGGCTCGCAGCCGCTCCTGCGCCTCACGCGAGCCCGCGAGCCAGAGCATGTCATCCGCCGCCCCACTGGGCTGCGGCAGGACCGACTCGCGGATATGCGCCTTGCTGTAGAGCGGGTCCATCATCCCCCGGCGGATCCGCCGCCGCCGGGCTGGATGCCGCCGGCGGTAAGCGCGCTCGGATCGAGCAGGCGCTCGAGCTCCTCGCGCTTGAGCGAGGTCATCTCGGCCGCCACCTCGATCACGGGACGGCCTTCCTCGTAAGCGCGTTTCGCGATCTTCGCGCCCTGCTCATAACCGATGATGCGGTTGAGTGCGGTGACGAGCACGGGATTGCGCGCGAGTGCCGCCGCGAGCCGCTGATGATTCACCTGGAGGCCGGCGATCGCGCGGTCGGCGAGATTGCGGCTCCCAAGCGCGAGCAGCTCGAGACTCTGCACGAGGTCGTGGGCGATCAGCGGCAGCATGACGTTGAGCTGGAAGTTGCCCGCCTGGCCCGCCACCGTGATCGCGGCGTCGAGACCGATCACGTGTGCGGCGATCATCGTCACCGCCTCCGGCACCACGGGGTTCACCTTGCCCGGCATGATGCTGCTGCCCGGTTGCAACGCCGGCAATGCGATCTCACCCAGGCCCGAGAGCGGTCCACTGTTCATCCAGCGCAGGTCGTTGGCGATCTTCATGAGGCTCACGGCCAAGACCTTGAGCTGGCCCGACAGCTCGACGGCGGTGTCCTGACTCGAGAGCGCGGCGAAGTAGTTGGGGCTCGGGCGAAAATTGAACCCGGTCGCGTGCCCGAGCTCGCGGCAGAAGGCGGCGGCGAATTCCGGGCGCGCATTGATGCCGGTGCCGACCGCCGTGCCTCCCTGTGCGAGCTCGAGCAGCCGCGGCTCGACCGCGCGCAGCCGCGCCATGTCGGCCTCGATCTGCGCCCGCCAGCCGCCCAGCTCCTGGCCCAGGCTGATCGGCATCGCATCCATGAGGTGCGTGCGTCCGGTGGTGACCGCGTCCTTGAGCTCCTTCTCGCGCCGCTCGATCGTGCCCGCGAGATGCTCGAGCGCCGGCAGGAGCTTCTCCTCGAGCACGAGCACCGCCGCGACGTGAATCGCCGTGGGGATCACGTCGTTGCTGCTCTGGCTCATGTTGACGTGGTCGTTCGGATGCACCGGCCGCTGCGCGCGCCGGCTCGCGAGCATCGCGATCACCTCGTTGGCATTCATGTTGCTGCTCGTGCCCGAGCCGGTCTGAAACACATCGACCGGGAAGTGCTCGTCATGGCGTCCGTCCGCCACCTCGAGCGCGGCGGACTCGATCGCGGCGGCAATCTGCGGCGGCAGATCACCGAGCATCGCATTGGCGGCCGCCGCGGCGCGCTTGATGAGCCCGAGCGCGCGCACGACCGCCCGGGGCAGCTTGAGGCCGCTCGCGGGAAAATTCTCGAGCGCCCGCTGGGTCTGTGCGCCCCAGAGCGCCGTCGCCGGCACATCGAGCGGACCCATGCTGTCCCGCTCGATGCGAGTTCCCGGTCTTTCTTGGGAGCTCGTCATCGCGTCCGAAGCCGCCGTGGAAGTGCGTTTACGCTAAGATGGCAGTCTAGCATTCTTGAGCCGCAGGTCTCGACGTTGTCCCACGAGCTCGACGCCCTCTCCCCGCTCGATGGTCGCTATGCGGCGAAGCTCGCCGACGTGCGCGCGCTGTTCAGCGAGGCGGGGCTGGTGCGCGAGCGGGTGCGCGTCGAATGCGCCTGGGTGCTCGCTCTCGCCGCCGGCCCCGCAGAGGCCGTGCTCGGGACGCTGCCGCAGCAGGCGCGTGCCCGGCTCGAGTCGTTGCGCGCCGACCCGCGTGATGCGGACGTCGAGGCGATCAAGACGATCGAGTCGCACACTAACCACGACGTCAAGGCCGTCGAGGTGTGGCTGCGAGCGCACCTTGCGCACCTCGGTGCCACCCCCGCGCAGCTCGAATGGGTGCACTTCGCCTGCACGTCGGAGGACATCAACAACATCGCCTACGCGCTTCTCCTGAAGCGGGCGCGGGAAAGCGCGCTGCTCGTCCCGCTCGAGGCGATCCTCGCGCGCCTCGATACGCTCGCGGCGCGTCATGCCGGGGTGGCCATGCTCGCCCGCACCCATGGCCAGGCCGCCAGCCCAACGACGCTCGGCAAGGAGATGGCGAACTTCGCCGCCCGGCTCGAGCGGCTGTTGCGCGGCCTCGAGCGGGTGATGATCCTCGGCAAGATGAACGGCGCCGTCGGCAACTTCAATGCGCACGTCGCGGCGCTTCCCGAGGTCGACTGGCTCGAGGTGTCACGCCGTTTCATCGCCTCGCTTGGACTCGAGCCGAACGATCTCACCACCCAGATCGAGCCGCACGACTGGATCGCCGAGTACTGTCACGCGCTCGTGCGCGTGAACAGCGTGCTCATCGATGCCGCTCGCGATATCTGGGGCTATATCGCGCTCGGCTATTTTCGCCAGCGCCTGATCGAGTCCGAGGTGGGCTCCTCGACCATGCCGCACAAGGTGAACCCGATCGATTTCGAGAACGCCGAGGGCAACTTAGGCGTCGCCAATGCGCTGCTCGCGCACTTCGCCGAGAAACTGCCGCTCTCGCGCTGGCAGCGCGACCTCACCGACTCGACGGTGCTGCGTAACCTCGGGGTCGCGCTCGGCCATGCGGTGCTCGCCTATCGAGCGCTCATGGTGGGCCTCGACAAGCTCGAGATCGACGAGCAGCGCATCGCTGCAGATCTCGCCGACGCCTGGGAAGTGCTCGCCGAGGCGATCCAGACCGTGATGCGCGCGCACGGCCTGCCGGAGGCCTATAACCAGCTCAAGGCGCTGACGCGCGGCCGGCGCATCGAGCAGAGTGCGCTGCGGCAATTCATCGAGTCCCTGCCGTTGCCCGCACACGATAAAGAGCGCCTGCTCGACCTCACGCCGAGCACCTACCTGGGGCTCGCACCCAGCCTCGCGCGCCGCCGGCCCTGAGGGCCGGGCGCTCACCAGGCGTTGCACGCGGCGATGCCGGCGCGGGGATCGCGCTGTCTTTTGCGGACGCAGGCCCCGAACGCGTGCAGAAGCGCACCCCTCAGCCGCTTGAAACGTGACGGAGTTGGCACGAGGGTGCCGACGGCCGACGGTACTATCACCGTGAAATTACAGCGTCGAAAGAAGCGCCTTCCTTTCACCCCGAGGCAATTCGAGCAATGCCGGTCAATTCGGACGACAGCACCAAATCGAGCGCGGGGGATACCGCTGCGGCGGCACGCGACGTTACGTCAAACAGCACGCGCATGATTCTCTCGACGATGCCCGAGGTGCGTGAGGCGAGCCTGCGCGTCGCCAAATCCGCGCAACGCCTGCTGTCGATCTTCACTCAGGATCTCGAGCCGCTGATCTACGGCGAGGAGCCCTTCCTCGAGGCGATCAAGCGCCTGGTGCTTGCGCGCTCCTATGCCAAGGTGCGCGTGCTGCTCGCCGATCCGTCCCGAGCGATGGTCGACAACAATCGCTTTCTGGCGCTCGCGCGTCGTCTGACGAGCTGCATCGATTTGCGCGCCATGAGCCCGGAGTATCCGGCGAGCGCGGGCGCGTTCATCATCGCCGACGACAAGGCCATCGTGTACCGCCTGCAAGCCGATCGCTGGGATGGCATCGCCGACATGAACGATCCCGCGGTGGTGCGTCGATATCTCAACTTCTTCGATGAGGTCTGGCAGACGAGCATGCAAGAGTCGCAGATGCGACAAATGCTCATGTAGGACTCGCGTCCCGTCGCGCAGCCTCCGCAGCTATAATGCGCGGATGCCTGCACCCACTCCCGCTCCCCCTTCCGGGACCGTCCTCGTCGGCGTCTCGGGTGGTGTCGATTCGGCCGTTGCCGCCCTGCTGCTCAAGCGAGCCGGGCACGAGGTCGAGGGCCTGTTCATGGCCAACTGGGACGAGCAGGATGCCTACTGCACGCAGGCCCGGGATTTTCAGGATGCGCGTCGCGTGTGCGAAACCCTCGGGATTCCGCTGCATCGGGTAAGCTTCGCCGCGCAGTACCGCGAGCGCGTGTTCGCCCATTTCCTCGAGGAGTACGCCGCCGGCCGCACTCCGAATCCCGACGTCCTGTGCAATCGCGAGGTCAAGTTCGGCCTCGCGCTCGACTACATGCGCCGTCTTGGCGCCGCGTGGCTCGCCACCGGCCACTACGCGCGCATCGAGCATGGCCCGGGTACGCCGCGCCTTCTCAAGGCGCGCGACCTCGGCAAGGACCAGAGCTATTTCCTGCACGCCGTCGACCCCCGACGGCTCGAGCGGGTGCTGTTCCCGGTGGGCGAGCTGCGCAAGGCGGAGGTGCGCCGGCTCGCGCACGAGGCCGGGCTCGCCGTACACGACAAGCCCGACAGCACTGGAATCTGCTTCATCGGCGAGCGCCCGTTTCGCGAGTTCTTGGGCCGCTACCTCGCCCTGCAGCCAGGTCCGATCGAGACCGCCGACGGGCACCTGGTCGGTGAGCACCGAGGACTCGCGCTCTATACCCTGGGTCAGCGCTCCGGCCTCGGCGTGGGCGGGCGCGCCGGCCGCGCCGCAGCTCCGTGGTATGTCGCCGCAAAGGATGAGCGTCGCAACGCACTCATCGTCGTGCAGGAGCACGACCATCCCCGGCTCCTCTCGCGCGAGTTCCTGATCGAGGAGGCGCACTGGCTCGCCGATCCGCGCGAGCAGCCGGGTGAGCCGGTGCGCGACGATGAGAGCAACGACTCGGGCGAGGGCGTCGCGTGCATGGTCAAGACGCGCTATCGCCAGACCGATCAGGCCTGCCGCATCCGCGATCTCGGCGCGCGCCGCTGGCACGTCGTGCTCGACACGCCCGCGCGCGCGGTCACCCCGGGACAGTACGCGGTGTTCTACCGCGAGGAGCTCTGCCTGGGCGGCGGCGTCATCGCGGCGCGTGCGCCGCGCGAACCCGAGCGCCTCTGTTCCCTTTCGAATCTTTCGGTGGAGGTTACATGACGGACAGCTTCAAGGCCCGCACGACCCTCGAGGTCGCAGGTCGCAGCTACGAGATCCTGAGCTTCAAAGCGCTCGATGCGAAGCGCGTCGAGCGCCTGCCCTTCTCGCTCAAGATCCTGCTCGAGAATCTGCTGCGCTTCGAGGATGGCGTGAACGTGAAGCGCAGCGACATCGAGGCGCTGCTCGCGTGGGATCCGAAAGCGACGCCACATCATGAGATCGCCTTCACTCCGGCCCGGGTGATCATGCAGGACTTCACCGGCGTGCCCTGCGTCGTCGATCTCGCCGCGATGCGCGAGGCCATCGTGCGCCTCGGTGGGAGCGCGCAGCGCGTGAATCCGCTCGCCCCCGCCGAGCTCGTCATCGATCACTCCGTGCAGGTCGACGAATACGGTGCGCGCGATTCGCTCGCGCACAACAACCGCATCGAGTTCGAGCGCAATCTCGAGCGCTACGCGTTCCTGCGCTGGGGCCAGACCGCCTTCGATAATTTCAAGGTGGTGCCGCCCAACACCGGGATCGTGCACCAGGTGAATATCGAGCGTTTGGCGCGGGTCATATTCGCGGACGACACCGCGCCCAAGACTCTCCAGGGCGCAAGCGCCCTGGCCTATCCGGATACGCTCGTCGGCACCGATTCGCACACCACGATGGTCAACGGGCTCGGGGTGCTCGGCTGGGGCGTCGGCGGCATCGAGGCCGAGGCGGCGATGCTCGGGCAGCCGGTCTATTTCCTCACGCCCGACGTGGTCGGCGTCCATCTGTCCGGCAAGCTGCGCGAGGGCTGCACC
>DATGIA010000061.1:0-10547 GCA_035307465.1 Steroidobacteraceae bacterium | reverse complement strand
ACGCGCGGCCCCCAGGAATCCGCGCCGCCGGCCGGCGACGGCGGCGCACGCTCCACCGGCGCACCGCCCTCGAGCTCGACCGGCACCAGCGCGGATACCTCGCTGCCGCGGCGATCGGGCAGCAGGTGCAGCTCGTAGAGCACCTTGGACACATCGACCGGGCGCACCTGCTTCGGCAGCACGCCCATGGCGCCGAGCGCGCGTGCCTGGCCGACGTACAGCTCGCCCGCCTGCGAGGTGTACATCATGATGGGGATCATTGCCGTCTGCGGATCGCTCTTGATGACCTTCACCGCCTGCAGGCCGTCCATGCCCGGCATCTGGTGGTCCATGAAGATCGCATCGGGCCGGTCGTGCTTCAGGTACTCGATCGCGGCCTCGGCGGAGTCCGCCATGTCGACCTCGATGTCGTACTTCTCGAGCATGCGGCTCAAGATCACGCGCGCCGACTTCGAGTCGTCCACGACCAGCGCGCGCTTGCGGGCGATGACGTTCGCTTGCACTCCCTGACAGCCTCCGTAGGTCTATGCCGGTTGACCTACGATTTTTTTCGCAGCGCCGATCTTAGCTGCCCATCGGGGCGGATGCCATGCTTGCGCATCGTCTCGCCGCGCTGTCGCCTAAAGGAAACACTGGCTGATGCAGTGCGCGGCTCCACCCTACGCGGACGTCGGGCTCGTGCTCTCTTTGTTCTGGGCGATCCAGGTGAGCGCCGATTCCACATCGGAGAGCTCGCTCGCCGTGAACCCTTCGATGCGCACCCCGGTTGCCTCCGCCTTTTTCTTGGCGAGCTCGGCGCTCGCGACCGTGTGCACCCAGTTGAGGCCGCGGCGCACCTTGGCGGTGAATTTCTGTTGCTTCTCCTCGGTCATGTCGACTCCTTGGCTTTTTTGCACGCTCCCCTGCGGCACGATACACGACAACGGGGCGAGTGAGGAACTCTCGCCGATCTCACTCGCGGATGCCGGCTCCCCGGTTGAGCAGGGTCAGGGCGAGCGTGAACATGAGGATCGCTGCAGCGGCCATGACCGCGAAGGCGAGCGGCACGTCGATGTCGCTCGTGCCGAGAAAGCCATAGCGGAAGGCCCCCACCATGTAGAGGATGGGATTCGCGCGCGATGCGATGCGCGCAGCCTGCGGCAGCATGTCCACCGAGTAGAAGACGCCGCCCAGGTAGGTGAGCGGCGTGAGCACGAAGGTCGGGAACCAGGAGATCTGGTCGAAGTTCTTGGCGAACAGCGCATTCATGAAGCCGCCGAGCGAGAACACGATGCTCGTCAGGAGCAGCGCCGCGATCACGGCCGGCATGTGATGCACCGGCAGGCGGGTAAAGAGCAGCGCGACGACCGTCACGACCGAGCCCACCAGGAGCCCGCGCAACAGGCCGCCCGCCACGTAGCCGCTCAGGATCAGCCAGTTCGGCAGCGGCGCCACGAGCAGCTCCTCGAGGTGCTTGCCGAATTTCGCGCCGAAGAACGAAGACACGACGTTGCCGTAGGAGTTGGTGATCACGGACATCATGATCAGGCCGGGCGCGATGAACTGCATGTAGTCGTAGCCGCCGACCAGGCCGACCCGCCTGCCGATGAGACTGCCGAAGATCAGGAAGTAGAGGGTCGCGGTCACCGTGGGAGGCAGGAGAGTCTGCGCCCAGATGCGCACGATGCGGTTGAACTCCCGGATGACGATGGTGCTGAATCCCACCCATTCGGCGCGCGCCAGCGAGGCAGGCATGTCAGGAGCCCGTTCGGGTGACGCTCGTCGCGGGCTCCGCAGAGCCCTGCGCGAGCGAGCGCACGCTGTGATCGACCAGGCGGATGAAGAGTTCCTCGAGACGATTCACCTTGTTGCGCATGCTCGTGATCTCGAGCCCGAGGCTCGTGAGCTGCACGAAGATCTGGTTGAGGCTCTGGCCCTTGGAGACCTCGACCTCGAGGGTGTGATCGTCGACGAGCGTGGTGCGAAAACCCTCGAGGTGAGGCGCGCGCGTCATGGGCGCCGCCAGATTGAGCACGAACGTCTCGGCCTGGAGCTTGCGCAGCACGTTCGTCATGGTATCGCGCTCGATGATGCGCCCGCCCTCGATGATCGCGACGTTGCGGCACAGACTCTCCGCCTCCTCGAGATAATGCGTCGTCAGGATGATCGTCGTGCCCTCATCGTTGATCTCACGCAAGAACTCCCACATCGAGCGGCGGATCTCGATGTCGACCCCCGCGGTCGGCTCATCGAGGATCAGGAGCTTGGGCTGGTGCATGAGCGCGCGCGCGATCATCAGGCGCCGCTTCATGCCGCCCGAAAGCGCGCGGGCGATCGAGTTGCGCCGATCCCAGAGCTGCAGCTTCTTCAGGTACTTCTCCGCGCGCTGCCGGGCGAGCGGCCGCGGAATGCCGTAAAAGCCCGCCTGATTCACGACGATCGTGTGCAGCGTCTCGAACATATTGAAGTTGATTTCCTGTGGGACGACGCCGATGCAGGACTTCGCGATCTCGAGCTCGCGGTCCATGTCGTGGTCGAACACCAGCACGGTGCCGCTCGTCTTGTTCACGAGCGAAGTGACGATGCCGATGATCGTGGTCTTGCCGGCGCCGTTCGGCCCGAGGAGCGCGAAGAAGTCCCCCTCCTCGACCTCGAGATCGATCCCCTTCAGTGCCTGGATGCCGTTGTTGTAGACCTTGGTGAGCGCGCGCAGGACGAGGGCTTGCATAGGAGCCGGGTAGCCTAGCTGCGCGGGGCTCCGGCCGCAACACGCGAGGCCTGCGAGACTCGTGGGTTCAGGGCAGGCGCGCAGCAGCAGCCAGTTGCAATCCGAACAGCTGCACACGCCTGAGCCGCGCCTCATCGCTCCTCGATGCGGCGCGAATCAGCGTGCCCCAGAACGAGCCGTGCGCGCTCCAGCGCGGCTCGAGCCGGAGCGCCTCGCTGAGCGCAAGCGCGGGCAGAGCGTTGAGCGTCGCGGCGCGAAATGCGCGGGCGGTACCCGCATGCATGCCGAGCAGCACCTGCGGGCTGAGCCGCGCGCTGGCCGCGACGTGCCAGGCGTAGAAGAGCGCGAGATGCACGAACTCCCCGAGCTCGCCGTCGACCGGCGCCGCGTCCTCGACGCGCCAAACGCATGCGCGCTCGAGCCGTCCGCGCCAGTGCGCCTCGTCATGAAAGTGCAGATCGAAGAGCGCGTACGGACAGCGCGCCGCCTGCACACGCTGTGCCGGGGTGAGGCTTGCGAGCGCGCGGCCGACGCTTGCGGACTGAGTCGCATGCTCGCGCATCGGCCAGCCGGCGCCCCGCTCCGCGAGCAGATCCAGAAAGCGCTGGTTGAGGTCGTGCAGGGGCGCCAATGCCTCGAGCGAGAAGTGCGGCTGGCGCGTCCACGGGCCGATGAGTGCTGGCTGCATGTGAGCTCCGATGCGGGTGGCGGCTGATGAGAGATTTCAATGACCCGGGGACGCCTCGCCCGGCTGGCCGTGCATTTCGGCGCAAACGCATCGGCTGGAGGCCGCTTCCGAGACTTGGCAGGACGCTAACTTTGTGATTAATTTTTGTCAAATAATGGACGGCATGATTTGCGCGGTGTTCGACAATATTTAGGGAGGATGGCCATGAGAGTGTCCGATGATCGTTACACGCGTGATCGGCAGCGCCTCGACCTGGCCCTGCGCCTCATTCGCCATGAGGCCCGCACCTTCACTATCAGGCAGTGGACCGGGCTGTCGGATGATCGCATTCGCAAGCTCTACCGCAGTTACGTCGAGCAGGGGGCGCATGCGGTGCTCAGGCACCGTGGCAAGAGTCCACGGCAGTCCGCGTTCTTCTTTCGCAATCCCGAGACCGCTTTTCAGGCGGCGCAGCTCGCGAGCTTGTTCGTCGAGTACGAGCTGGTGGGAACGGGCCCCCTCGGGCTCGAGTCGCGCTATCGCCTGGGGACGCTCGAATCGGGCCTGTTGCTGTGCGAGGCCTACGAGGCGTACGTCGAGCTGCACTCGCCCGTGCGTGTGTCCTTCGAGCACGGATGGTTTCTGCTGCTCGCGATCGCGCGGCGTGAGGAGATCGGTCTCAGGCGCTGCGAGCACTGCGGCGGCCTGCACCTGCATGATCTGCTCGCGCGGCGCCGCTCGGCCTGCGCGAGCTGCGCAGCGGCAGGGCTGGCGCCGCTCCGACAGGACCTCTCCCCGCGCCCGCCGCAGCGGATGCGCGAGAACTAGGAGCGGGCCGAGGCGCGCGTCGCGCCCTGCTAGAATGCGGCCATGCCTCGGCGCAACGTGTTTGCAGGTCCTTACATGGACCGGGACGGTCACTTGCGCGGCGACCCGCAGTGGTTCGAGCGCGCGCTCGCCGACCCGGCCAGCCGCCTGGTGCCGATCTGGAACTCGCGTAATCTCCTGACGACGACCGATCCGCCGCGCGCCGCGCTCATCGAGCGCGAGCCGCCCGGGGGCGAGCCGCCCTCTCCCGAGGAGCTGATCCTTCTCGGGCGTTTCGAGGATCGGCCCTGCTTTGCCTGGGAGGTCGAGTCGGCGGAGCCACCGGTGCTCGCGCCGGACACGCGCTTCGAGGATCTGCGCCTGGTGGCCTCTCTCCTGCCCGCCGGGGATGCGGGGCTCCTCGGGTATGCGCGCGCGATGATCACCTGGCGGCACCGTCATCGGTTCTGCGGCAGCTGCGGCGCCCCGACGAGTGCGGCCAAGGGGGGGCATGTCCGCGTGTGCAGCAACCCGGACTGCCCGCACGAGTCCTTCCCGCGGCTCGATCCGGCCATCATCGTGCTCGTGAGCGATGAGGATCGTGCGCTCCTCGGCCGCCAGGCCGCGTGGCCCGCGGGCCGCTATTCGACCATCGCCGGATTCGTCGAGCCGGGTGAATCGCTCGAGGACGCGGTGGCGCGCGAGGTGTATGAGGAGACCGGGATCCGGGTCGACCGGATCGAGTATCACTCCTCCCAGCCCTGGCCCTTTCCGAGTTCCCTCATGCTCGGCTTCACCGCGCGCGCCTTGTCACGCCAGATCGACCTGCGCGACTGCGAGCTCGAGGATGCGCGCTGGTTCAGCCGCGCCGACCTGGCCGATGGAGTGCCGCTGCTGCCGCCGCCGCAATCGATCTCCTATCGCCTGATCGAGGACTGGTTCGATGCGGGCGCCGAGCGCCCGCTGCGCGAGCTGCGGGCGGCACGAAAGAGCTAGCGCCTGCCGTGTCCCTCGCCGGGGAGCAACGCCGCTCATATCCCTAGCGTCAACAGGCCCTAGCTATCGCGCGCCCAGTGTCCGCCGTGCAGCCGCCAGCCATCCCCCTGCCGCACCCACTGATGAGCGACCCAGTGATAACCGCGACGCGGCGGCGACCAGCGCCCGGGCACCCACACGTGGCGCGTTCCCACCCAGCTCCAGTAGCCGCTCATCCAGATGAACCCAGGCTCGGGAGGTGAGCCCGACTCTTCCGGCTGAGGCGGGGGCGGTGCGACCATGACCACGCCATCCACCATGTGGACCTGATCGGGGGCGATGACGCAGGCGGCCGGACCGAATCCGCCCGTCAACAGCGCGCAGCAGAAAAGTCGCGAGAGCCATCGGCTCTTCGAGGACGATTCCGCGACTCGCATCCGCCTCACCCGCAGGCTCCAAGGTCTCCGCGCCCAAAGAATAGCGCGGTCGCCGACAAAATCCATTGGCCGCATCCGTCGAAGGCCCGCCCCCGAGAGGGCGGGTCGATCATCGACGCTCGGCAGGAGAGGCCTCAGGGCGCGGAGGGCTCCACGGAGCTCGGTCCGGGTGGCGACATGGAATCGTGCCCGTGCTCGATGCTCGTCGACATCGGCGGTGCGGGCGGCGGCGGCGCCATCGGCGCAACGCTCCTCGGCCGCGGCGCTGGCTTCGGCGCAGGCTTCGGCGCAGCGCTCGCCTTGCGCGCGGGTGCGGACTTCTTGGCCGCAGCTTTCTTGGGAGCCGCCTTCTTACGAGTCGCCGTACGTCGGGCCTTGGCCGGCCGTGCCTTCTTCTTGGCCGTGCTGCGTCGGGCGCCGGCGCGCTTCGCCTTGGCGACTGGACGCTTCTTCGCTCTTGCTTTCTTTTTTGCCATGTCAGTCCTCTCCTCGCGGGTGTTCGGCATCCTCGTGGTGAGAGTAGCCCCGAAAAAGTCCGCTGTCATCTGCGTCCGGCGCGGTGCTGCTCGCTGTGGCATGCTTCGGTCGGCTCCTCAGGTTTTCGTACGCTCCCCCGAGTGCTTCCGACTGACACGATCCGACCGCTGCACGATGTCTGGCTGAGACCGCGTCGTGTCTTTCGCGCACTCGCGGACAAGCCCGTGGGTCCGTGGGACTTTGCCCTCGGTGCGCTGCAAGGGATGGTCGGCTCGCTGGTCATGAGCCACCTGGTCGGTGCCGGTGCTCACGCGAGCGCCCTCGAGATCTTCGTTCAGGCCATCCTGTTCGGCTCGATCTCGGGCCTCATCAGCCTGTTCCTCTTTGCCGAGATCTACCTGCGCCTCGGTGCCAGCGCCGGCGGGGCGTCGACGCGCGCCCGTGTGATCCACGTGCTCGCCTACGGCGGGGTGCCGGTTGCCGCCTCGCTCGGCTTGTGGGTGCTCACCGCGCTGCTGGCGGGACCGGTGCTCTTCATGAAGTCGACGCCTGCGGATGCCGAGGGCTTTGTGGTGTTGCTGCTCGACGCCCACTTCGTCGCTTTCTGGCTGCTCGGGCTCTGGAGCGTGGTGCTCCAGGTGATGGGGCTCAGCGAGATTCAGGCCTTTCGCACCCGCAAGGCGTTCCTGGTGTGGGTGCTCGGCCAAGCGCTCGCGCTCCTGGGCTCGCTCATGCTGCTCAAGCTGCTGAGCCTGTGGGTGCCGATCGAGCCGCCCACGTAACGGCGCCGGGCGAGCCCCTGGCGAGCAGCGAGCGAGCGCCGGCTCGCCAGCGCCCGCGCCCCGGCGGGCGCGACCCTCAATGCGTGCTCGAGCCCCCCTCGCGTGCGCCATCCTGCGCCAGGACGGACCCCGCCGAGCTCGCCGTGGACGCCCCCGCCGTGCTCGCCCCGGGGCCCGCTCCCGAGCCGTTACTGCCGGCAGCAGTGGGTTTTGCGGCCTCCCGATCGAAACGCTTGATCACCGAGCGCGCGATGGCGGCCGGCGAGGGCGCAACGCGCGCCGGGCGCCGTTGCGGCTTGGCCTTGTGGACGGGAGCAGTCCCACGTGCGCTCACGCCCTTGCGCGCCGCGCGGGGCACCGGACTCTTCGCCGCCGGGGATTTCTTCGCACCCGACGGGCGCCGCCGGCTTGCGCGAGTGCGCTCGCCATCGGCCAGCTCGGCAGCGGCCAGCCGCTTGCGTGCCTGCTTGGCCGCTTTCTTGGTCTGCTTGGAGATCTTGCGCGCCCTCTTGAGCTCCGCCTTGGCGAGCCGCACCTGCTCCTTCGCAAGCTCAGCGCGCTGCACCGCCTTGTCGGCCTCGGCGCTCAGTCGCTGCACTGCCGGGCTTCTCTTGGGCTTCAGGACCGAACGGGTGGCCACGTTTACATGCTCCCCTTGAAAGTCTGGTGGGCGGGTGAGCTTAGTCGCCACGCCGGCCGCTGTCACGACGTTGCAACATAACCAAACGACGCGGTCCGCCCTCAGGCGAGAACGCGGAACAGAAATTCGCGGATATCCTCGAGCTCGGCCGGGCACACCGAGTGCGCCATCGGGTATTGATGCCACTCGACCGCGTACCCCCGCGCCTCGAGCGCGCGGCGCGAGGCTGCACCCAGAGCGAGCGGCAGTACACCGTCCGAGAGTCCGTGCGCCATGAAAATTCGCACCCCCGCGTTGGCCTCGGTGCACTCGTGAAGAGCGCCGCGCAGCGGCAGATAGCACGAGAGCGCCATGAGCCCGGCGAGGCGCTGCGGATAGCGCAGGCCGCTGTAGAGCGCAACCGCTCCGCCCTGCGAGAAGCCGGCGAGCACCACGCGGCTCGAGGGAATGCCGCGCGCGGCCTCGCGCTCGATGAGCGCACGCACGCTCGCGTCGCTGCGCTGAAAGCCCTCGAGGTCCTCCGTCGCCGTGCGCTCCAGGCCGCGGATGTCGTACCAGGCCCGCATGCGCATGCCGCCGTTGATCGTCACCGCCTGCACCGGCGCGTGCGGAAACACGAATCGCCAGGCGCGCTCACGGCCGCGCACCAGCTGCGGGACCACGGGCTCGAAATCATGTCCGTCGGCCCCGAGCCCGTGCAGCCAGATCACCGCCGCCTGCGGACTCGGCGCGGTCTCGACCTCGATGGTTTCCAGTGAAGGCCTCTCTTGCATGGTTCTCGCCCATTTGCGGCCTGCGCGCCGCCGCGCCAGGGTACAAGAATCGAGGGTTGACTCGGCTTGCATTTTTATGCAGACTCGCGCATCTTTATGCACGGCCTCCCCGAACGAACCCTGGCGCGCGCGCACCCGGAGCCCTCCGACACCGAGGGGCGGCGCGCCCTGCTCGCCCGCCTCATCCGCGAGCAGGCGATCGGCCGGCAGGCCGAGCTCGTCGCCCTCCTGCGCAAGCACGGCCATGCCGCGACGCAATCGAGCGTGAGCCGCGACCTGCGCGAGCTCGGTGTGGCGAAGCTCGGAAGCCGCTATGTGATTCCCGAGCCCCCCCTTCCGGCGCGCAACGACTTCGGCACGCTCAAGCAGTTCGTGCGCGCGGTGCTCACCGCGGGCACGAATCTGACCATCGTCAGGACCACCGTCGGAGCGGCCCAGAGTGTCGCGGTCGCCATCGATGGAGCACGCTGGCCCGAGGTCATCGGCACGTTGAGCGGCGACGACACCATCTTCATCGCCACCGCAGGGGCCGCCGAGCAGCGCAAGCTCGGCGAGCACCTGCGCACCCTGCTCGGAATCTGATCCATGTCCAGCTCCGCATCCTCGGGCGCGAAGCCCATTCTGCTCGCTTTCTCCGGCGGCCTCGATACCTCGTTCTGCGTGCCCTGGCTCAAGGAGACGTACGGGCGGCCGGTGATCACCGTGACCGTCGACACGGGCGGCATCGATGCGCGCGCCGCCGAGGCGCTCGCCGAGCGCTCCGCGCGCCTCGGAGCGCTCGCCCATTACCTCATCGATGCGCGCGCCGCTTACTTCGAGCAGGTGCTGCGCTTTCTCATCATGGGCAACGTGCGTCGGGGCGGCACCTACCCGCTGTGCGTCGGGGCCGAGCGCGTGCTGCAGGCCCAGACCATCGCGCAGCAGGCGCTCGTGCTCGGCGCATCGAGCGTCGCTCATGGCTGCACGGCCGCGGGCAACGACCAGGTGCGCTTCGAGGTGGCGCTGCGCACGCTGGCACCCGGCCTCGAGATCCTGGCGCCGGTCCGCGATCGGGCCTTCAAGCGGCCCGAGCAACTCGCGTATCTGGAGGAGCGTGCCCTGCCGGTACCGCCGTGGGGCGCCGCGTACTCGGTGAACCGCGGGCTGTGGGGCGTCACCATCGGCGGCAAGGAGACCCTGACCTCCTCGGGGAGCCTGCCGGAGGAGGCCTGGGTTCTGTCCCGCGACGCCTACACCGCGCAGCGCGCCGCGGAGCGGCACGTGCTCGGCTTCGAGCGCGGGGTGCCCAGCGCGCTCGACGGCGAGCGCCTCGATCCGGTGGCACTGATCGAGCGACTGGAGGCTCTGGCCGGTCCGTTCGGCATCGGCCGCGGCATTCACCTCGGTGACACCGTCATCGGCACCAAAGGCCGGGTCGCCTACGAGGCCCCGGCCGCCGAGGTGCTGCTCAGCGCGCATCGCGAGCTCGAGAAGCTGGTGTTGACGGGCCGCCAGGCGCGCATCAAGGAACTCGTCGCACAGCCCTACGGGGATCTCGTGCACGAGGGACAGCACCTCGATCCCGTGTGCCGCGACATCGAGGCGCTGCTGCTCGCCTCGCAGGCGCGAGTGACCGGCGAGGTCAAGGTGCTGCTGCGGCCGGGCGTTGCCTTCATCGAGGGCGTGTCCTCCCCCTTCTCGCTGATGGCGGTGTCGAAGGGGGTCTATGGCGAGGCGGCGGGCGAATGGAGCCCCGTCGATGCGCTCGGGTTCTCCAAGATGCTGGCGCTGCCCGGCTCATTCCACCGCCGCGCCGGCGAGGGCGCGGGCGGGGGCGCGAGAAACCGATGAGCGGCATGCGCACGGTGGTGGTCGACAAGATCGCCTCGGTCACACAGGCGCTTTCCCTGCCTCACGAGGTGCGCATCGCGGCGGAGATTCCGTGCGAGGAAGGCGTCGTCGTCGTGGTCGAGGTGCTCAACAACAAGAGCACCTACAACACGCTCGAGCTCACCAGCGGGCGCATGGCGAAGGTGGCGCGCGGCGACATCATCGTGGGCGCGCTCGGTCACCGCAAGGCGCTGTTCGGCTACTCCGGGCATATCCCCTCGAGCCTGCGCCCGGGTGACGTGCTGCAGCTCCTCAACATCGGCGGCGTGCTCGGACTGTGCGACTCGGCGACCCCCGACAAGGGCAAGCCCTTCGACTGCAAGGTCCTGGGTGCCGTCCTGAGCTTTCCCTTCCTCGGCGAGCGCATCGGCGTCACCGCCCGCATCGGTTACAAGCCGCTCGACTACTCGGCG
>DATGIA010000060.1:0-12791 GCA_035307465.1 Steroidobacteraceae bacterium | reverse complement strand
GCCTTGGCGATCAGGTGCCACTTGATCGCCTGGGTCGGGTCGGCCGGCACGCCACGCCCGACCGCCAGAATATTGGCCAGCCGGTTCTGCGCGACCGGATTGCCCCGGAGCGCGGACTTGCGGAGAAACACTGCGGCGGCGGCCTCGTCCTTGTCGACCCCGGTGCCGTTGAACAGCGCGATCCCGTATTCGAGCTCGGCATCCGGGTCGTCGGCAATCGCTGCCGCCTTCAAAAGGCGTGCGGCCTCGGCCAAGTCCTTGGGCACGCCCTTGCCCTGCTTGTAGAGGGTCGCGAGCGCGTATTGGGCTTCCGGATTGCCGGCTCGGGCGGCGCCGCGAAAGAGCTCAGCGGCGCGCGCGTAATCCTGCGGGAACTGCTGCCCCTGCAGGTAAAGGAGCCCAAGATCATAGGCGGCCGAGACCTGGCCGAGCTTGGCGGCCGAAGCGAGCAGCTTGGTGGCCTGTTCGCGATCTACGGGCCCGCCGCGGCCAGAAAGGCGTAACATCGCGAGCGAGAACATGGCCTCGCGATCGCCCCGATCGGCAGCGAGCTTGTACCATTCGGCGGCCTTGGCGTCGTCGCGCGCAACCCACAGGCCGTTGGCATAGAGCTCGCCCAGGAGCGTCATCGACTTGACGTCCTTCTTCTCCTCGACCAGGCGGGTCGCGATCTCGAAGGCGGTCAGATAGTAGCCGCGCTGGAACGCCCCGAACGCGAGATCGGGCTCATGGCCGGAGGCGCGCACGGCTGCGAGCTCTGGCGCGGCCGGCTCGGATTTGGCCGGCGCGGGCTTGCGCGGCTGTTTCGAGGGTGGAGTTGCCGGCCTTGGCACCACGGGCTGCGCGGCCGGCGCTGGCGGTTGGAGCTGTATTGGTGGTGCCGCCGTTGCGACAAACGTGCCGGCAAGCAAGGCCGCGCCGACGCTCAGCGCTGTTGCCGGCCAAAGCTTCATCCCACCGCCTCCGGCAAAACGAGCAGCCGCGCCGCCTCGCCCGCCGCCGCGGCGATCTCGCGTACGCGCTGTGTGAGCGCGCCGAGCAGCGCCGCGTCGACGTCGATGCAGCTCTGCGCTGCGGCCGGTCGAAAATGCAGCGAGCATTCGAGCTTGCCGCGCCGCACCGCCGCGGCGATGCTTTGACGGAAATCCGCTTCCGCCGGGCGCAGCTCCTCGGGCAGGCGGCAACCGATCTCGAGAAAGCGATGATTGACGGTCTTCAACTCCCAGGCGAGCAGCCCGAAAGGATACTGGCGCTCGCGTCGCGCAAAGCCCGTCATCGAGCGAATCATAGGAGTCCGAAGGCCGGAAATCGGCCATAATCGCCAAAGTTTATCGGAAAGGCTCGGGAGCTGTCATTGCAGATCGAGACCGCGGACGTGAGCCTGATCGGCCACCGCGAGGAGAATCAGGATCGTGTCGCGGTCGCAGCGTCCGATCATGCGATTCTGCTCGCCGTGGTCGATGGCATGGGCGGTCATGCCGAGGGTGCGCGGGCCGCGGAGACCGCGCTCGCGACGCTGCTCGAAGCATTCTGGCAGACGCCGCATCCCATCTTCGATCCGCTGGGGTTCCTGCATCTGTCGCTCGGTAAGGCGCATGAAGAGGTGGTGAAGCTCGGAGCCGGCCTCGCGGTCGAGGCGCGTCCTCGGGCCACCTGCGCGGTGTGCCTGGTACAGGACACGGGCGCGTACTGGGCGCACGTGGGCGACAGCCGCGTCTATCAGCTCAGGGCCGCGCAGGTGCTCGAGCGCACGCGCGATCACAGTCACGTCGAAGTGCTCCTGCGCGAGGGGCTCATCACGGAAGCGGAAGTGCACGGACACCCCATGCGCAATTATGTCGAATGCTGCCTCGGGGGTGATGCGGCGCTGCCGGAGATGAGCATCTCCACGCGGCGGCGGCTGAAGGCCGGGGATGTACTGCTGCTCTGTACGGACGGCCTGTGGGCCAACCTCAAGGATCAGGACTTCGTGCGCTTCGCACAATCGAGCGGGCCCACGTTGCGCGAGGCCCTGATGGAGCTCGGCACCCAGGCGGTTGCAGCCTCTGCCCCCTACAGCGACAACACGAGCGCAGCAGCGCTGCGCTGGCGAGCCGCATGAGCACGCGCCCCAGCGGTCGGGCGACGGACGAGCTGCGCGCGCTGACGATCGAGCGCAATTTCACCGCCCACGCGGAGGGCTCGGTCCTGATCGGTTGTGGGGCGACGCGAGTCCTCTGCACGGCGAGCGTCGAGGAGGGCGTTCCCTCGTTTCTGCGCGGCTCGCAACAAGGCTGGGTGACGGCGGAGTACGGCATGCTGCCGCGGGCGACCCATACGCGCTCGCCGCGCGAGGCAGCGCGCGGCAAGCAGTCCGGCCGCACTCAGGAGATTCAGCGCCTGATCGGTCGGGCGCTGCGCGCAGTGGTGGACCTCAAGGCGCTCGGCGAGCGCACCGTGACCATCGATTGCGACGTGTTGCAGGCGGATGGCGGGACGCGCACCGCGGCCATCACGGGCGGCTTCGTCGCACTGGCCGACGCCATCGACCGGCTGATCGCGCGCCGTGCGCTCGCGGCGAGCCCGCTGCACGGTCAGGTCGCGGCGGTGTCGGTGGGCATCTATCGCGGTATGGCGATCCTCGATCTCGACTATGCCGAGGACTCCAACGCGGAGACCGACATGAACGTCGTGATGAACTCGGGCGGCGGATTCGTCGAGGTCCAGGGTACCGCCGAGGGTCATGCGTTCAGGCGCCACGAGCTTGACCGGCTGCTCGATCTTGCGGCGCACGGCATTCACCAGCTGCATGCCGCCCAGGCTGCCGCACGCGCCCCCTGAGCGCGCGGCGCGCGCGCCGCGGCGCCGGCTGGTCCTTGCAAGCGCGAATCCCGGCAAGCTGCGCGAGTTTCGTGCGCTGCTCGATGGCCTCCCCTTCGAGGTGCTGAGCCAGTCGAGCCTCGGTGTCGAGGCGCCCGAGGAGACGGCCCGCACGTTCCTCGGCAACGCGCTCATCAAGGCGCGCCACGCCGCGCAGCTCACGGGCGTTGCCGCGCTCGCCGACGATTCGGGACTCGAGGTCGATGCGCTCGGCGGTGCGCCTGGGGTCCATTCCGCGCGCTTCGCCGGCCCCGCGGCGAGCGATGCCGAGAACAACGCGAAGCTCCTCAAGGTGCTCGAGCACGTGCCCCCGAGCGCGCGCACGGCGCGCTACCGCTGCGCGCTCGTGTTCCTCGAGAGCGCAACCGACCCGGCGCCCCTCGTCGCGGAGGCGGCGTGGGAAGGACTGATCCTGAGCGCGCCGCGCGGTGCCGGAGGATTCGGCTATGACCCCTATTTCTGGCTTCCCGAGCTCGGGCAGAGCGCCGCCGAGCTTGCGCCGGATCACAAGAACTCGCTCAGCCATCGTGGTCGCGCGCTCGCACAGCTGCGTGCCGCCTTGTGCGAGCGCGCCGCACCCGCCGGTGACTCGTGATGCACCACGCCCTGCCGCTCTCGCTCTACGTGCACATGCCCTGGTGCGTGCGCAAGTGTCCCTATTGCGACTTCAATTCTCATGCGCTCAACGCCGCCGTCGACCGCCGCGGCTATCGCGAGGCGCTGCTGCGCGATTTCGAGAGGGACATCGAGCTCCTCGGTGCACGTCCCATCGAGAGCGTCTTCTTCGGGGGTGGCACGCCGAGTCTGTTCGCGCCGGAGGATTTCGCCTGGCTGCTCGACGCGCTGCGCGCAGCTCATCCGATCCTCGCGGACGCCGAGATCACGCTCGAGGCGAACCCGGGCACGATCGAGCGGGGGCGTTTTCAAGGTTATCGAGAGGCCGGAATCACGCGCGTGTCGCTCGGAGCCCAGAGCTTCTCCGCAAGGGCGCTCGCGCGGCTCGGTCGCATCCATGCGCTCGAGGACACGCTGCGCGCGGTGGAGGAGCTGCGCGCGGCGGGCGTCGAGAATTTCAATCTCGATCTCATGTATGCGTTGCCCGAGCAGACGCTCGAGGAGGCGCTCGCCGATGTACGCATGGCCTGCGAGCTCGGGCCCGCACACCTATCGCACTATCAGCTCACGCTCGAGCCGGGCACCGTGTTCCATGCAAGACCCCCGCCGCTGCCCGATGAGGATCTCGCTTGGCGCATGCAGATCGAGGCGCAGGCACTGATCGCAGCGCATGGCTTCGAGCAGTACGAGGTGTCCGCCTACGCGCGCCCGGGCAGACGCTGCCGTCACAATCTCAACTACTGGCGCTTCGGCGATTACGTTGGAATTGGCGCCGGCGCGCACGGCAAGCTGAGCGCGCATCTGCCTGATGGGGTCATCCGTACGACGAAGGCGCGGATGCCGGGCGAGTTTCAGCGTGAGGTGACCTCAGTCTTGCCCGCCGGCGCGCGTAGGCCCGTGGAGCGCGCCTCACTGCCGTTCGAGTTCATGTTGAATGCGCTGCGGCTCCATGAGGGCTTTTCGAGCGCTGATTTCGAGGCGCGCACCGGTCTTCCGTTCGCGACGGTGCGTCCCACGCTCGAGCAGGCCGCGGGGCGGGGGCTCGTTGAGGCCACGCAGACCTTGGGGCGGCAGGGCGCGCATTCGCGCTGGCGGCCCTCGGAGCTGGGGCGACGATTCCTCAACGACTTGCAGGCGCAGTTCCTCGGCTAAGCTTATACACACGGGCGGTCAAGCACTCCGCACGAGCGACACCTACGACACATTGCAGCTGCAGTAGGTCAGAAGCAGCATGTAGTTTATTGATTTATAAAGTGAAATATCCCTGTCTATTTTTTGATCAAGTTAACATTTACGTGAAAATCGAGGGCGTCCGCAGCGCCCGCGAAGGCCCATCCACAGAGTTATCCACAGATACTGTGGACAATCCTACAAGTATTTGTCAGCCAAGCACTTACAAATGCTGCATTGTGGAGTCGCGCCCGATGCGCTAGTCTGCGCGGCCCGGTTGGCCCAAGGCTCGCGGTGCCCGCACCGCCCGCCCACGATGCCGGGGAGACCCCCTGTGCGTGGCGACGATTCATCGGGCAAAAGCCCGGGAGCGTCGATTCTGCCTTCACGATCCGCGAGGTTTTCATGAAAGCCGGCATCCATCCCGAGTACAAAGAGATCAACGTCGTCTGCACCTGTGGCAACACGTTCAAGACGCGCTCGACCATCGGTCACGATCTGCAGGTCGAGGTTTGCTCGAACTGCCACCCGTTCTACACGGGCAAGCAGAAGATCGTCGACACAGGCGGTCGCGTCGACAAGTTCCGCAAGAAGTACGGCACGGCCGCCACTGCAAAGGGCTGATTCCGGGACGCCGTGATGCGGGCCCGGTGTCTGCGGCTCCACGGCGTTCCTCTGCTCGCAGCTTCCTCCACGCGCGCGCGTCGCGGACGTGCGGCGTGCTCGCTTGATTCCGACGGACGGCCATGCAAGGCTGCCGCTCCTCTGAACACGATGGGCGATGAGCGCGCATGAGCAGGACGTATCAGTTGAAGGATCCGGCGAGCGGTAAGGTCGCCGAGTTGCCCGTACGTTCCGGGACCATCGGGCCCGACGTGCTCGACATTTCGCATCTCACCCAGGATCTCGGCGTGTTCACCTTCGATCCGGGGTTTATGGCGACGGCGAGCACCGAGAGCAAGGTCACCTACATCGACGGCGACGCCGGCGTGCTGCTGTATCGAGGCTATCCCGTCGAGCAGCTCGCCGAGAAATCGAGCTTCCTCGAGGTCGCAACCCTGCTGATCAACGGCAAGCTGCCGACGAAGTCAGAGCTCGATGCGTTCTCGCACTCGATCATGCGGCACACGATGATCAACGAGCATCTGCTGCGCTTTTTCGACGGCTTCTATCACGATGCGCACCCGATGGCGATGGTTTCGGCGGTGGTCGCCTCGATGGCGGCGTTCTATCACGACACGACCGACATCAATGATCCGCGCCATCGCGAGATCTTCGCACACCGGATCATCGCAAAGCTTCCGACGATCGCCGCGGCAGCCTACAAGCACACGCTCGGCCAGCCGTTCGTGTATCCGCGCAACGACCTGCGCTACTGCGCGAACATGATGAACATGTTCTTTGCCGTGCCGTGCGAGCATTACCACATCGATCCGGTGGCGGCCGAGGCGCTCGATCTGCTCTTCATCCTGCATGCCGATCATGAGCAAAACGCCAGCACCTCGACCGTACGGCTTGCCGGCAGCACGGGCGCCAATCCCTACGCGGCCATTTCGGCCGGAGTGTCCGCTCTGTGGGGACCCGCGCACGGCGGCGCAAACGAGGCGGTGCTCAACATGCTCTTGGGGGACATCGGCACGGCGGCGAACATCGACAAGTTCCTGGCCCGCGTCAAGGACAAGAGCGATCACGTGCGCCTCATGGGCTTCGGGCATCGGGTCTACAAGAACTTCGATCCGCGAGCCAAGCTCATTCGCAGCATGTGCCATCGCGTTCTCGAGAAGCTCGGCCACCGCAATGATCCGCTCTTCGAGCTGGCCATGCGGCTCGAGGAGATCGCCCTCAAGGACGAGTATTTCGTCTCCCGCAAACTCTACCCGAACGTCGATTTCTATTCGGGCATCATCTACAGCGCGCTCGGGATACCGCGCTCGATGTTCACCGTGATGTTCGCGATCGCGCGCACCGCCGGCTGGGTGGCGCACTGGCAGGAGATGGTGTCCGATCCGCACATGCGCATCGGCCGCCCGCGCCAGCTCTATACCGGGCCGGTGCAGCGCGACTACGTGCCGATCGAAAAGCGCTGATCATGCGTCGGGCCGAGCCTGCGCGAATCAGAGCGCCGCGCGGTGCGGGTCGTACCCGCTTGCTGACTGCGCTGCTCGCGATGCTGGCGGGCGCGGCGCCCGCCGCACCTGAACAGCTCCCTGCCGCGACGTCAGCCCCCGAAACGCCAGCGGCCGCGGTGCCCGTGCAGCAGGGCCCGGCCGTGGAGCGTGTCCTGTGTCCGGAACCCCCCGATGCGGTGGCGCTCGGCTCGGCGCAATGGAATGGATGGGGCCGCGATCTTGCGGTCTCGCGCTATCAGCCGGAGCCCGCCTTGCGTGCGAGCGATGTCTCGCGTCTGAAGCTCAAATGGTCGTTCGCGTATCCGGGCTCGGGGGTTTCGGGTCAGCCGACCTTGGTGGACGGGCGCGTCTTCGTCGCCTCACCCACGGGACGCGTGTACTCGCTCGATGCGCGCAGCGGCTGCACCTACTGGTCCTATGACGTCGGCAACGGCGTGCGCACGGCGATGACGGTGGGCGAATCCGCTCCTCCGCAAAGCGCGCCGCGTCCGCGCAAGCTGCGCCATAAGCGCATCGCGGCGCATCTCGACCTGCGCAAGGCGCCCAGTGCGCTCTACCTCGGCGACGATCGCGGCACGGTGTATGCGCTTGATGCGGCGCGCGGCACGCTCCTCTGGAAGAGCTCGGTTGAGACGCATCCACTCGCGCTGCTACAGGCAGCCCCGGTGCTCTTCAAGGATCGGCTCTATGTCGTCACGGCCTCGAGCGAGCCCGCTGCGATGGCGGATGCGAGCTACGCCTGCTGCACGTTCCGCGGGAGCGTCGTGGCGCTCGATGCGACGAGCGGACGCACGGTGTGGAAGACCTACATGGTGAGCTCCGAGCCGCACGCGCTCAAGCGCGAGGATGCGGTCTCGGCCTTTGGACCGGCCGGAATCTCGATCCTCGCGGCGCCGACCGTCGACGTGGATCGGAGCCTTCTCTATGTGGTGACGGGGCGTGCATTCGGAGCGGTGGCCGAGCCGCTCGCCAATGCGGTGGTCGCCCTCGATCTCAGAGACGGCGGCGTGCGGTGGGCGAAGCAGCCCGGTCCGCGCAGCGGCGATGCCGGCGAGTTCATCGCATCGGCGGTACTGCGCACCCGAGCGGGTGGCCAGCGATTGCTGATTGCCGCGCAGCGCTCGGGCGTCGTGTACGGTCTCGACCCCGATCGGGACGGAGAGATCGTCTGGCAAACGCAACTCATGGCGGGCAAGCACGAAGGCGCCATCGAGGGGAGCATCGCCGCCGACCACCATGCGCTCTATGTGCCGATCTCGGCCGGGCAGCCGCCCCAGGACGGCGGCAGTCTCGTGGCTCTCGATCTGAAGACCGGCGTGCGGCGCTGGCAGGTCGAGGCCCCTCGTGAGCCGTGTGAGTGGGGGGCGGAAGGTTGCCTGCACGGCCAGACCCAGGCCGTGACCGTGATACCGGGCGTTGCGTTCTGCGGCGACCTCGGCGGTCATCTGCGCGCCTATTCAACCATCGACGGCAAGGTGCTCTGGGATACCGACACGGCGCGTGATTTTCGCACGGTCAACGGGCTCGCCGCGCGCGGCGGCTCGCTCGATGAAGGCGGGTCGATCATCGTGAACGGCGTGCTGTACGTGAATTCGGGGGACGGTCGACGTGGAGGTCATGCGGGCAACGTGCTCCTCGCCTACTCGGTGGACGGCAAGTGACAGGATGGTGACATGAGGGCTGGGGAGTACCGCTTTGCATGGCTCGCGGCGGGGGGGCTGCTGCTCGCGGGCGCTTGCGGGTCGGGCGCACGCGTCCATGCCGCCGAAAGCCCCGCATCCACTGTCGAGAGCTCCGTCGTCAAGATCTTCTCGACCCTGCGGCTGCCCGACCCGCTGAAGCCCTGGACGAAACAAGCACCCCAGGAAGTGTCTGCGTCGGGCATCGTGATCGAGGGTGAGCGCATCCTGACCAACGCGCACGTCGTACAGTACGCGAGCCAGGTGCAAATCCAACCGAACGGCTCCGGCGACAAGCTGCCCGCCACCGTGCTCGCGGTCGCTCCCGGCATGGACCTGGCGGTTCTCAAGCTCGAGGACCCTGCATTCTTCAAGTCGCACCCTGCATTGCGCCGCGCGACGCAGCTGCCGACGGTCAAGGATCCGGTACTGGCCTATGGATTTCCCCTGGGCGGCAGCTCGCTCTCCATCACCAAGGGCATCGTCTCGCGGATCGAATTCGTGCCCTTCAACCTCTCCGTATCGGGCCTCCTCATCCAGATCGATGCGGCCATCAACCCCGGCAACAGCGGTGGACCTGCGATCGCGGGCAACCGCATGATCGGCATCGCTTTCAGCAAGCTCGGCGGAGGCGCGGAGAACATCGGCTACATCATCCCGAACGAGGAGGTGGAGCTGTTCTTGAAGGATAGTGCCAACGGGCGGTACGACGGCAAGCCCGCGATCTACGACGATCTGCAGACGCTCGAGAATCCCGCTCTGCGCTCTTATCTCAAGCTCGACAAGTCGCTCGAGGGCGTGGTCGTACATCGCCCGTTCAAGGAGGAAGACGCGTATCCGCTCAAGGAATGGGACGTCATCACCCACATCGGTGCCACGCCGATCGACAATCAAGGCCAGATCGAGCTCGGCAAGGATCTGCGTGTCTCCTTCAAGTATCTGGTGCAGCGTCTGGCGAAGAATGGTGCCGTACCGCTCACCGTGGTTCGGGGCGGCAAGACCCTCGCTGTACAGGTCCCGGTTCTCACCGAGCGGCCCATGCTGGTGCGTGATCTGCAGGGCAGGTATCCCTCCTACTTCATCTTCGGTCCGCTGTGCTTCAGCGCCGTGAGCCACCAGGCGATCGGCGCCCTGAAGGGCAATAACGGCCTCGGGCGCAGCAAGCTCTTCATGCAATGGCTCGATCCGCCGACGGCGGAGCGCGAGGAGATCGTGTTCGTCTCCTCTCCCTTCTTCCCGCACAAGCTCGCGGTCGGCTACTCGAATCCCATGGGCGCCGTCGTCGACTCGGTCAACGGCACGCGCATCCACGGCTTGAGGCACCTGGTGGCGGTGCTGCGCGACCTCAAGGACCCGTACGTGGCCATCGAATTCGATCAGAAGATCGGCGAAAGTCTGGTGTTCGACCGGCAGGCGACGGTGGCGGCGACCGAGGAGATCCTCACCGACAATGGCGTGCGGGCTCAAGGATCGCCCGATACACTCGAGATCTGGTCCAAAGCCGCGCCCTGAAACGCTGCAAATCGCGGAGACGCCATGCACCCGAACCTGGAGGAGGCAGGCTCACTCGTCTCGGCCACTCTGGCTGCCCACGTGATCGAGGGAGCTCCCCACGTGGCCCGTGCAGCCGATGCGCCGGCGACGGCCTGCCTGAACTGCGGCACGACGCTCACCGGCCCCTACTGCCACGCCTGCGGTCAGGCAGCACACGTGGAGCGCTCGCTCCTGCACCTGAGCGAGGAGATCCTGCATGGCGTCGTGCACTTCGATGCCAAGGGATGGCGCACGCTGCCGTTGCTCGTTGCTCATCCCGGGCGCCTCACTCGCCGCTATATCGATGGTGAGCGCGTGCGTTACGTCTCACCGCTGGCGCTGTTCCTCTTCAGCGTGTTCTTGATGTTCTTCGTGTTCTCAGTGACGGGCGGCTCCGTGTCCACCCGCACGATGAGCTCAGCCGATCGAGTCGAGGTCGAGCAGGATCTCGAGCAGAGCCGCAAGGAGCATCAGGAGGCGGTGGATCAAGCCCGGGCGGCGCTCGTGCGGGCCCGCGAGCATGCAGATCCGGCCGGGATGGCCGATGCGGCGCGTGAGCTGGCCGCGGCCGAGCGCGCTCAACGGCTCAGTCAGCAGACGACGGAGGCCATGCTCAGCGGACTCCTGAAGCTACCCCCCGGCACCGAGGCGCCCAGCACGCCGGCGTCTTCCACGGCCGGGACCGCCGAGGTGGCTGGCCTCGCGGCCTGGCAATCGCAGCTCGCCGGCCTCGAAGTGCATACCGGCTCGGCGGCGTTCGATGCGAGGCTGCATCGGGCACTACAGAATCCCGAGCTTCTTCTCTACAAGCTGAAGAACCTCGCGTACAAGTTCTCGTTCATGTTGATCCCGATCTCTCTGCCGCTCATCTGGCTGATGTTCATCGGCAAGCGGGGGATCGCCATGTACGACCATGCGGTGTTCTCGCTCTACTCACTCTCCTTCATGTGGCTGCTGTTCACGACGGTGGCGCTGGTCTCCGCCGTCCATCTGGACGCCCTCGATCCTTTCCTCGTGGTGCTCGTGCCCCCGACGCACATGTACCGGCAGCTCAAGGGTACCTATGGGCTTACACGGCTCGGCGCGGCCTGGCGCACGGTCGCGCTGCTCGGCGTCGCGGGCACGGCGTTCGCCGTCTTCATCGCATCGATGGCGCTGATCGCGCTGCGTTGAGGGCGCCGGCGTCCATGACCGACGCCGACATCCCAGCCGAAAGACAAACGCGCTCAATAGCGATAGGTCAGGGTCACTCCATAAGTTCGCGGCGCGAAGCCCCGACCGAAGTAGTTGGTGTCCCAGTTATCCGTGCCGTAACCATTGAGAGGGGTCGTGGCCAGATCGCGCGAAATGAAATAGGGCGTGTGATAGTCGAGTGCATTTTGCGCGAACAGCGAGACGTCGAAACCGTTGAAGCGCACGCCACCTCGGATCTGCAAGATGCGAATGCTGGGCAGGCCCGGCAGCGTCGGATCCGAATTCGGAGCGTTATTGGGATTAAGGTAAGGAGTTTCGCTGTGCTGAGCGGTGGCATACTGATAATCGAGCCGCAGATACGGCTTCTTCTCGGCCATGGTGAAGACGTACTCCGCCGACGTGGTGAAATTCCACGGTGAGGCGCTCAGATGGTCTCCTTGCGTGACGAGATTCACCGCGCTGCCCGCACTGGCGAGCGACTGCGTCTGGTTGTAGTACGAGTCGGTGTAAGCGCCGTTCAGCGACAGGGTGAGCGCCTCGGTTGCACGCCATGAGATTTCGATGTCGCCGCCCTTGCCCGTGACCGCTCCGAGATTCGGCACGAATCCCAAGCCGCAGGTGAGGTAGACGAACTGCTGGATGTTGTTCCACTTGAGATAATAGATCGAGGCATTGACCTGCAGCCGGTTCTCCGCGAGCGTCTGCTTCGTGCCGATCTCATATTGCCAGAGTGAATCGGCGCTGAACGTGCTTGGAATCGGGGCCGGCAGATTCGCGGTGCAGGCCGAGGGTAATGCACTGTTGACGCCGCCCGGCCGGAATCCCTTCGCCGCGCTCACGTAGTAGAGGCTGTCCTTCGAGGGCTGATAATTCAGCACGAAGCGAGGCGTGACGGGACGCTCGTTACCCGAATTGGTGCTTCGAACGACGATACCGATCAGCGACCCGCTTTGATTCGCATTGCCTGTGTAATCCACCTTGGATGCCCTGACTCCGGCAGTGAAGTTCAGAACGTCGGTGAACTTGAAATTCACCTCGCCGAAAATTGCGATCTGCTTGTCGATGATGTCGAATCGAGGTTGATTGTAGATCTGCGTGGTGGGCGGAGGGTCGTAGATGTACTCGGTTGTATTCTCGTGAACGTGGCTATAGAAGACGCCGGCGTTCCAGGTGAGCCGGTCCGTCGGATCCACGGAATTAGCTCGCACCTCCTCGGTGAAATTGTCCTGTCGATCCGAGAAGAGCGCCGACACCGGTGATTTGTCGTACTGATCGCCATTGAACACCGTGTTGAACCACTGCGTGTAATCCGAGATCGAGTGCTGCGAGCGGGAGAAATACGAGGTGTTCGACACGATGTGCGCGAACGGCTGGTTCCAATCAACCTTGATGGCTCCCAGATACCAAGGATCCGTGCTCGGATCGCGCTGCTGGTTCCCGTTGTTGTAAACGTTGTCAGAAGGATTCGAGATGTTGAGCCAGAAGGCTCCCGTGTCGTTGATGTGCAGCGTCTGCACATAGATGGATGGCTCCACGCTCAGCGATTCCGTCGGCTGCCACTTCAGCGCCAAGCGCGCAGTTGCTGTGTCGTGCCAGTTGGCATTTTTCTCCG
>DATGIA010000059.1:0-53613 GCA_035307465.1 Steroidobacteraceae bacterium | reverse complement strand
AGCACCACGGTAAGCTCGACCGCCTTCTTCGCGGCGAGAGTGGCCCGATGCGCCTGCTCGAGCTCCACCCCGTAGATGCGCAGCGCCGCGAGATTGTCCTCCACCGACTGGAAAGCGGACAGCACCGTCTGGCGGTAGGTCGCGACCTGGCTCTCGTTCTGCGCGTGCGCCTGAAGCACCGCCGCGCGCCGCTGACCGCCGTCGAAGAGAACCTGCGAGAGCGTCGGGCCCACCGACCAGAAGCGATTTGGCGCGCTGAAGAGGTTGCTCGTCTTGGTAGACTCGAAGCCCCCGGTGGCGCCCAGCGTGAGAGTCGGAAAGAACGCCGCGCGCGCGATGCCGATCTGTGCATTGCTCTGCGCGACCTGCCGCTCGGCCGCGGCGATATCCGGCCGCCGCTCGAGCAGATCCGAGGGCACGCCCACCGGAATCACCGGCAACCGCTGGCTCAACCGCCGATAGGGGATCGAGAATTCGCCGGGCGCGACGCCGATGAGCACCGCGATCGCGTGCTCGTATTGCGCCCGGGCGACCCCCGCATCGGTCGCGGCAGCCTCGGCCGCCTCGAGAGTGGTCTCGGCGGAGGCCAAGTCCGCCTCGGAGTCGACGCCGCTCGCCACAAGCGAGCGCACGATGTTCAGGCTCTCGCGATCATCGGCCGCGGTCGCCTCGAGAATGCGGCGCTGCTCGTCGGCGACGCGCAGCTGGAAATAATCCTGCGCGAGAGTGCTCTGGGTGCTCAAGCGCGTGTTCGCGAGCGTCGAGGCGCTCGCCTCGGCGGAGAAGCGGTTCGCAGCGACCTGGTTGCGAATGCTGCCCCACAGGTCAAGCTGGTAGGAAGCCTCGAGCGGTACCGAGAAGATGTTGCGCGGCGTGGTATTGAAGCCGGACACCGGAGCCCCGCCGCCGACCCCACCGCCGACTCCGCCGCCGCCCAGGCCGAGTCCGCCGACTCCGACCTGCGCGATCCCCGCGCTCGACTTCTCACGGGTGGCGGATGGGGCGAGCGTGAACGTCGGAAAGAGCGAGGCCTGTGCCTCGAGCACCAGCGCGTGCGCCGCGCGATAGTTCGCCTCGGCGGCGATGACGCTCTGATTGGAGGCGGCCACACGCGCCTCGAGCTCGTTGAGGGTCGGATCCTCATACATCTCCCACCACTGCGCGCGCAGCGCCGCGTCCCTGGGCTCGGCGAGCTTCCAGCCCTGGGCCGCCGGGTCACCGTCCGGGGCGGCTTCCTTGTATTGGGCGGTGGAGGCCGCCTTCGGCGGCTCGTAATGGGGCGCGAGGTTGCAGCCTGCCGAAGCGAGGAGCCCCGCTCCGAGCAGGACTGCGATGGGAGCCCGCATCATGTCGCCACCTCCTTCGGTGCGCTCCCCGTCGGTGAGGAGGCAAACCCGAACTTCGAGATCCAGAGATTCAGCCGATCCATGTACAAATAGATGACCGGGGTCGTGTAGAGCGTGAGCGCCTGGCTCACGATCAGGCCGCCGACGATGGCGATGCCGAGCGGTCGGCGCAGCTCCGAGCCCATGCCCCTGCCGAGCGCGAGCGGCACGCCCCCGAGGAGCGCCGCCATGGTGGTCATCATGATCGGGCGGAATCGCAGCAGGCATGCCTGAAACACGGCGTCCTTGGGACTCTTGTGCTCGTGCCGCTCCACCTCGATCGCGAAGTCGATCATCATGATGGCATTCTTCTTCACGATGCCGATGAGCAGGATGATGCCGATCAGGGCGATGATGGAGAGATCGGTGCGTGTGATCAGCAGCGCGAGCAGCGCCCCCACTCCCGCCGAGGGAAGCGTCGAAAGGATCGTGATGGGGTGGATGTAGCTCTCGTAGAGGATGCCGAGCACCACGTAGACGGCGGCAATGGCCGCGGCGATCAGCAGCGGCTCGGTCGAGAGCGAGCTCGTGAACGCCTGGGCGGTGCCGCTGAAGGAGCCTGTGATCGTGGTGGGCATTCCCGCCTTCTGCTCCGCCGCGGTGATGAGCTTCACCGCATCGCCGAGCGCGACGCCCGGGGCCAGGTTGAAGGAGAAGGTCACCGAGGGAAAGACGCTCGAGTGGGCGACGGCCAGCGGCGCAGTGCTCGCTTCGTAGTGCGTGAAGGCCGAAATCGGCACCATGGCGCCGGAGCTCGAGGCCACATAGATGTTGTCGAGCGCGCCGGGATCCTGCCAGAAGCTCGGATCGACGACCATGACGACGTAGTACTGATTGAGCGTCGTGTAAGTGGTGGCGATCTCGCGCTCACCGAAGGCGTCGTAGAGCACGGCATCGAGCGCCTGCGGCGTGATCCCGAGGCGTCCGGCCGTCTGCCGGTCGATCACGAGATTCGCCTTCAAACCCTTGTTCTGCAGATCGGAGTTCATATCCGGCAGCTGCGGAATCCTCTTGAAGATGCCGAGCAGCGTCACTCCCCAGCGATTCAGCAGCGTCAGATTGTCGCTCTGGATCGTGTACTGATACTGCGCCGCGCTTTGCCGCCCGCCCATGCGCACGTCCTGCACCGCCTGCAGATAGAGCGTCGCCCCCGGCACGGCGGCGAGCTTCGGCCGCAGCCGGTTGATGACCTGATCGGCGCTGACCTTGCGCTCCTTGAGCGGCTTGAGCGCGATGAAGACGCGGCCCGTGTTGGTGGTGGTGCCGCCGCCGCCGCCCGTGAAGATGAGCACCGTGTCGACCGCGGGGTCCTGCTTCGCGATGCCCGCGAGACGGGTGATCTTGCGCTGCATGGCCTGAAAGGAGATCGACTGGTCGGCGATGATGGTGCCGTTCAGGCGGCCGGTGTCCTGCTGGGGAAAGAACCCCTTCGGGATGACGACGTACAGGTAGACATTCAGCGCGAGCGTCAGGATCGCGATCACGAGAAACAGCAGCGAATGATCGAGCACCCAGTGCAGGCTCCGCTCATAGCCTTTCAGCACGCGCTCGAACACCCGCTCGCTCGCCAGGTACCAGCGCCCGTGAGTGGATTCCTTGCGCAACAGCACCGAGCACATCATCGGCGTCGTCGTGAGCGAGACCAGGAGCGAGACCAGGATGGCGGTCGACAGCACCACGGCGAACTCCCGAAACAGCCGGCCGATGATGCCGCCCATGAGCAGGATCGGAATGAACACCGCGACCAGCGACAGGGTCATCGAGAGCACCGTCGAGCCGATTTGCGCCGCGCCCGTCCGCGCGGCGGTCCCGGCTTCCTGCCCCATCTCGCGATAGCGCGTGATGTTCTCGAGCACCACGATGGCATCGTCCACCACGAAGCCCGTGGAGATCGTGAGCGCCATCAGCGACAGGTTGTCGATGCTGTAGCCGAACAGATACATGACCGCGAGCGTGCCGATGATCGAGGTGGGCACGGCGATGAGCGGGATCAGGGTGGCGCGCCACTCGCGCAGAAACAGGAATACGACCAGCACGACGAGCACCACCGAGATGAGGAGCGTGCGCTCGATGTCCGCGACGGAGGCCCGGATCGTCTGGGTCTGGTCGAGGCCGATCGACATGATGATGTCCGGATCGATGCTGGCCTTGAGCTGCGGCAGCGCCGCCTTGATTCCATCGACGGTGCTGATGATGTTGGCGCCGGGCTGGCGGAAGATGATGAGAAGCGCGGAGCGGCGCCCATTGGCGAGGCCGATGGAGTGCACGGTCTGCACGGAATCGCTCACGGCGGCCACCTGGTTGAGATGCACCGGCTGGCCGTTGCTGTAGGACACGATGATGTTCTGATAGTCGGCCGCCTTCATCAGCTGGTCGTTGGCGCCGATCGTCCAGCGCCCGGTGGCGTCCGAGAATCCGCCCTTGGCCTGGTTCGCCGTCTGTCGGGCAATCGCCGTGCGCAGCGTCTCGAGTCCGATGCCGTAGCCGGACAGCTGCGTCGGATTGATGTTGATGCGCACGGCGGGCGCCGAGCTGCCGCCGACGACGACCTGCCCGACACCGGGAATCTGCGACAGGCGCTGCTCGAGGATCGTCGAGGCGGCATCGTAGAGCGCGGGGGGCGCGAGCTTGTCGGAGGTGAGCGCGATGATCATGATCGGCGCGTCCGCCGGATTCACTTTGCGATAGGTGGGGTTGCTCGGCAGGTTCGAGGGCAGGTAGCTGCGTGCCGCGTTGATCGCCGACTCGACGTCGCGGCTCGCCGCTTCGATGTTGCGGCTCAGGTCGAACTGCAGCGTCACGCTGGTCTGGCCGAGCGTGCTCTGCGAGGTCATCTCCGTCACCGAGGAGATGCGCAGGAATTCGCGCTCGAGCGGCGTTGCCACCGAGGAGGCCATGATCTCGGGGCTGGCCCCCGGCAGCGAGGCGGAGACCGAGACGGTCGGGAAGTCCACCTGCGGCAGGGGCGAGACCGGCAGCACCCGATAAGCAGCGACCCCCGCCAGCAGCACCGCGGTCGTGAGCAGCGTGGTCGCGATCGGCCGGCTGATGAAGGGGGCGGAGAAGTTCATGGCGCCGGTAAGGCCGGTGGTGACGAGCCCGCTGCCGGTGCCTGGGGCGCCGGCTCCCCTCCGCGCGGCTCATCGGGGTGCGGACCGCGCCCGGTCCTGCGCGGCTTGCCGCGCCAGCGCGCGATGCGAGCGCCGAGCTCGTCGAAGTACAGGTACACGACCGGCGTGGTGTAGAGGGTGAGGAGCTGGCTGATGAGCAGCCCCCCGATGATGGTGATGCCGAGCGGGCGGCGCAGCTCAGAACCCACGCCGTGTCCGAAGGCGAGCGGCGTCGCGCCGAGCATGGCGGCCATCGTCGTCATGAGGATCGGCCGGAAGCGCAACAGGCAGGCCTCACGGATCGCATCGAAGGGCTGCTTGTGCTCCTTGCGCTCCGCCTCGAGCGCGAAGTCGATCATCATGATGGCGTTTTTCTGCACGATGCCGATGAGCAGCACGATGCCGATGATGGCAACGACGGTAAGGTCATCGCCACAGATGAGCAACGCGAGCAGCGCCCCCACGCTCGCGGACGGCAACGTGGAAAGAATGGTCAGAGGGTGAATGAAACTCTCGTACAGCACCCCGAGCACGATGTAGACGGTCACCAGCGCGGCAAGCACCAGGATGCCCTCGTTGCTGAGCGAGCCGGTGAAGGCGGCGACGGTCCCTTGAAATGCGCCCACCATCGCCGCCGGCTGGGGAAGCTGCTTCTGCACCTTATCGATGGCGCTGACCGCCGCGCCGAGCGAGGCGTTCGGCGCAAGGTTGAACGACACCGTGGTCGCCGGAAACTGCCCCATGTGACTGATCACGAGCGGTGTCATCGTCTGGCGGGGCTTGGTGATCGCCGACAAGGGCACCGAGCCGCTGCTCGAGCTGATGTAGATGTCGCTCAGGTTGTCCGGCGAGGCGCGAAACTGCGGTTGCACCTCGAGAATGAGGTGATACTGGTTGAGCTGCGTGAACAGCGTCGTGACTTGCCGCTGGCCGAGACCGTCGTAGAGGGTATCGTCGATGTTCTGCGCGGTCAGTCCCAAGCGCGACGCGGTGGCACGATCGAACTCGAGCGACACCTGCCGTCCGCCATTCTGCAGATCGCTCGCGACATCCTCGAGCTCGGGCAGCTTTCGCAGCCGCTCCACGAACGCGCTCGAGTAGCTCGCGAGCTCATCCGCATTCGGATCCTGCATGCTGTACTGGTATTCGGTGCGGCTCACGATGTCCTCCACCGTGATGTCCTGCACCGGCTGCATGTAGAGCGCGATGCCATCGAGGCGCGCCGCGGCGGCGTTGAGCTCGCGAATCACTGCGGTCACGGACTTGCGGTCCGCGAGAGGCTTCAGGTTGATCTGGATGCGCCCGCTGTTGAGGGTCGTGTTGGTGCCGTCGACGCCGATGAACGAGGACAGGCTCTCGACGGCGGGATTCTGCAGCACGAGCGCATTGAGGCTCTGTTGCAGCCGCGACATCTGCGCAAAAGAGACGGTCGGCCCGGCCTCCGAGACCGCCTGGATCTCCCCCGTGTCCTGCACCGGGAAGAAGCCCTTCGGCACGAGCAGCAGCAGGATGAAGGTCGCCAGCAGCGTCGCCGCCGCGACGAGCAGCGTCATCACGCGCCGCTCGAGCACCCAGTCGAGGGAGCGCTCATAGAATCGCAGGACGTTGCCGAACCAGCGCTCCGAGACCTGATAGAAGCGGCCCCGTTCGGCCGCGTCCCGGTGGCCAAGAAGCTTCGCCGACAGCATCGGCGTCAAGGTCAGCGAGATGAACGCGGAGATGAGAATGGTGGCGCTCAAGGTGATGGCAAACTCGCGGAACAGCCGGCCGGTGATGTCGCCCATGAACAGCAGCGGGATCAGCACCGCGATGAGCGAGACGGTGAGCGACATGATGGTGAAGCCGATTTGTCCCGAGCCCTTGAGCGCTGCCTCGAACGGCGCCTCGCCCTGCTCGACGTAGCGTGAGATGTTCTCGATCATGACGATGGCGTCGTCGACCACGAAGCCGGTCGAGATCGTGAGCGCCATGAGCGTGAGATTGTTCAAGCTGAAGCCGAGCGCATACATCGCGGCGAAGGTGCCGACCAGCGAGAGCGGCACGGCGACGCCGGGGATGACGGTTGCGGCAAGCGTGCGCAGAAACACGAAAATCACCGCGACGACCAGTGCGATACACAGCAGCAACTCGAACTCGACGTCGTTCACCGATGCGCGCACGGTGGTGGTGCGGTCGGTGAGCACGGCGACCTGGATGACGGACGGCAGCGTGGCGCGCAGCTTGGGCAGCTGCGCCTTGATGCGGTCGACCACGTCGATGATGTTGGCGCCCGGCTGGCGCTGGATGTTGACAATGACCGCCGGCACCTTGTTCATCCATGCGGAGAGCTCGGTATTCTCGACGCCGTCGATCACCTGCGCTACGTCGGTCAACATGACCGGCGCGTTGTTGCGGTAGGCGATGACGACCTGGCGAAAATCCGCCGCACCCGTGATCTCATCGTTCGCGCCGATCTGATAGCTCTGCGAGGGGCCGTCGAGACTGCCCTTGGCCTGATCGACGGTCGACTGCATGAGGGCCGTGCGCACATCCTCCAGACTGAGTCCGTAGGAGGCGAGCTGCGTTGGGTTCACCTGCACGCGCACCGCCGGCTTCTGGCCACCGCTGATGGTCACCGCGCCGACCCCGGGAAGCTGGGAGATCTTTGCGGCCAGGCGCGTGTCGGTGAGATCCTCGACCTGTTGCAGGGCCATCGAGTTGGAGGTGAGCGCGAGCGTGAGGATGGGCGCATCCGCCGGATTCACCTTGTTGTACACCGGCGGCATGGGCAAGTTCGACGGCAGAAAATTCTGCGCCGCATTCACCGCCGCCTGCACGTCCTGCTCCGCGACGTCGATGTTGAGGCTCAGGTTGAACTGCAGCGTGATGACCGAGGCGCCGTCGGCGCTGGTCGAGAGCATCTGCTGGAGTCCGGGGACCTCCCCCAGCTGGCGCTCGAGCGGCGCGGTGATCGCGGTCGCCACCACCTGCGCATTGGCCCCCGGATAGAAGGTGAGAACCTGCATGGTCGGATAGTCGACCTCGGGCAACGCGGCGATCGGCAGTTGCCGGAAGCCGATGATGCCGATCAGCAGGATCGCCGCCATCAGCAGCGAGGTGGCGATCGGCCGCAGGATGAACGGGCGCGACGGGTTCATCGAGCTTTCGTTCCCCTCAAGGACTTGGAGGCTTGACCTGCGGCGGCGGCGCGTTCCCTTGCCGTGGCGAATGGGCGTCGGGCGGCACGCTCGCGGACGGCGGCGATACCGGCGCCGGGACGGCCCGGCGCGCGATCCTCGAGCCGTTCTGCAGCTTGTCGAAGCCGTCCGTCACCACGACCTGCCCCGCCTCGACGCCGGTCACCGCGGAGGTCTGACCCTCGGATGCGAGAATCTTGACGTTCGTCGACTTCACCGAGTTGTCGGGTTGCACGACGTAGACGAACGCAACGTCGTTGTTGTGCTGGAGCGCCGCCTGCGGCACGAGGCTCACCTGAGTGAGCGTCTTGAGCAGCAGCCGGGCGTTGACGAACTGATTGGGAAAAAGCTCGCCGTGCGTGTTCGGGAAAGTTGCGCGCGCGCGCACGGTGCCCGTGGTCGTGTTCACCTGGTTGTCGACGGTGAGGAGCGTGCCGCTCGCAAGCTGATGCTCCTTGGAGCGGTCGAGCGCAATCACCTGCAGGGCGCGCCCCGTGCTCATCTGCGACACCACCTCGTCGATCGAGTCCTCGGGAATCACGAAGATCACCGTGATGGGCGTGATCTGCGTGATGGTGCACAGGCCCGTCGTGCCGTTCGCGGGCACGACGTTGCCCGGGTCGACGTTGCGCAGACCGACGCGCCCGTCGATGGGCGCGACGATGCGGGTGTACATCACGTTCACGTGCGCGGCGTCGTAATTGCCCCGGTCGAGCGTGACGGTGCCCTCATCGGACTCGACGGTGGCCTGCTGAGTGCGCAGCTGCTGCTCGGGGATCGCGTGCACCTTGTAAGACTCCTCATAGCGCTTGAGGTCGATGCGCGCGTTCTTCAAGGCGGCGACGTCGCGGTCGAGCTGACCCTTCGCCTGGAGCTCGGCCGCCACGTAGGGGCGCGGGTCGATGGTGGCCAGAAGATCGTTCTTCTTGACCATCTGCCCCTCCTTGAAGTGCACCTCGGTCACCTCGCCGGCCACGCGGCTGACGATGGTGTCCGTGTACACCGGAGTGACGGTGCCGATGGCGTCGAGGTACACGTCAAGATTGCCCCGCTGAACCGGGGCGGTGCCCACGGGAACGGCCTGCGGGCCCGTGGATTTCACGGGAGGCTTCGTCAGCTCGTGCACGAGCCACCAGATGCCCGCGAGCACCAGCCCCACGGCGATAACGCCGATCAGACCCTGATGCTTATTCCTCGATCGAGGGTTGGAGCCGCCCCAGGACTCGCCCACCGGCGCTGCACTCGGCACGTTGTCTTTCTCGATGAGACGTGGGTTTTTCCGGTTTCGTTTAGCCTAACATGGCGGGGCTGCGCGCCGGAGTCGTAAGCAACCATCATGCGGCGGGCTTCGGCGCCCGGTCTGTACGGCAGCCCTTGCAGGCGCTGTCAGAATACCCTTACCGCCGCTCGAAGCGCGCGACAATTGTGTTGAGAAGCGTCAAGCATTTTGAGTGAGCATCATGAAGAAGATGAAGCCCGATGACTTTCGCGCACCTCAAGGTGCACGCATCGACCTGAGCAAGTGGCCGACTCGCGTTGCGCCCGTGTATCGCGACGATGCCGATTACGAGGACCAGCTCAGGTCGCACGTCAAGAAGCTGAGCGAGCAGCAGCAGCGGCTGTACGCGAGCAGTACCTATGCGGTGCTGCTGATTTTTCAGGCGATGGACGCCGCGGGCAAGGACGGGGTGATTGCGCACGTCATGTCGGGGGTGAATCCGCAGGGCTGCCAGGTCTACAGCTACAAGCATCCGAGCACACAGGAGCTCGCACATGACTTCCTCTGGCGCACCACGCGTGACCTGCCGGAGCGCGGACGCATCGGCATCTTCAACCGCTCCTACTACGAGGAGGTGCTGATCGTCCGGGTGCATAAGGAGATCCTGGCGTCCGAGCACCTGCCGCGCATACCCGCAAGCCACAAGCGGCTGTGGCAGGAGCGTTATCGCTCGATCGACGGTCTCGAGCGGCACCTCGACTGCAACGGCACACGCATCGTGAAGTTCTTCCTGCACCTCTCCCGCGAGGAGCAGCGCAAGCGCTTCCTCGCCCGCCTCGACGACCCGAACAAGAACTGGAAGTTCAGTGCGGCGGACCTCGAGGAGCGCAAGTACTGGGACCAGTACGCCCGGGCTTACGAGAAATGCATCTCCGCGACCAGCACCCGGCGCGCTCCGTGGTACATCGTGCCCGCGGATGACAAGCAGAATGCGCGGCTCATCGTCTCACGGGTGGTGCTCGACACCCTCGAGGACTTGAAGCTCGAGTTCCCGACGGTGACGCCGCAGCGCAAGCAGGAGTTGCGCTCCCTGCGCAGGCGCCTCGTGCGCGACCGGTAGCAGAGCCCGGGGACCCAGGCCTGCTGACGGGCGCTACGGCACGAGCACGGCGGCCCCCTCGAAACGTCCCGCGCGCAGATCCGCGAGCGCCTCGTTGGCCTGGGCGAGGGCATAGCGCACCGTGAAGGTCCTGAGGCCGACGTGCGGCGCGAGCTCGAGGAATTCGCGTGCATCGGCACGCGTGAGGTTGGCAACCGAGACGAGCTCGCGCTCCTCCCAGAGGAGTCGGTAGGGGAACGAGGGCACATCGCTCATGTGAATTCCCGCGCACACCACCCGGGCACCTTTGCGAGCGGCCGCGAGCGCGAGCGGCACGAGCGCGCCGACGGGCGCGAACAGGATGGCCGCATCGAGCGGCTCGGGTGGCGGCTCGTCCGAACCTCCGGCCCACACCGCGCCGAGCTCGCGAGCGAAGCTCTGCGAGGCGGTATCGCCCGGGCGCGTGAACGCAAACACCGCGCGCCCCTGCCAGCGCGCGACCTGGGCGATCAGATGGGCCGCGGCGCCGAAGCCGTACAGGCCGAGCCGGCTCGCATCGCCCGCCGCCTTCAATGCCCGCCAGCCGATCAGCCCGGCGCACAGGAGCGGTGCGAGCGCCGTGTCCTCACCGGACTCGGGCAACGCAAAAGCAAAGTTTGCGTCCGCGATCGCGGTCGTCGCATAGCCCCCGTCGCGCGTGTAGCCGGTGAACTCGGGCCGATCGCACAGGTTCTCGCGCTGCATGCGGCAATAGGCACACACGCCGCAGGTATGCCCCAGCCAGGGGATGCCGACGCGCTGTCCCCTCTCGAAACCCTGCACCCCGGAGCCGAGCGCATCGATGCGTCCGACGATCTCGTGACCCGGCACGATGGGCAGATGCGGATCGGCAAGCTCCCCGTCGAGCACGTGCAGGTCGGTGCGACACACGCCGCACGCGGCCACGCGCACGCGGATCTGCCCCCGCCGTGGCTCGGGATCGGGGCGCTCGAGCCCTCTCAGCGGACCACCGATTCTTTCCAGCACCATGGCCTGCATCGATGACTCCTTGACGGGCCGCAAGTGCCGCTAGAAAAATGACCCGTGGCTCACTATGGCACGACACCGGCGCTTGCGGTCTTTTTCGCCGCGAGTCTCGCGCTGGCCGTGACCCCCGGTCCCGGGGTTCTGTACCTGATCGCGCGCACGCTCGGGGAGGGACGACGCTCGGCGATCGCCTCGATCGGCGGGGTCGCGCTCGGCAATCTCGGCAATGCGCTCATCGCCTGCGTCGGTCTCGAGGTGCTGCTGCTGGCCTCGAGCGCTGCGTTCGGCATCCTCAAGCTCGCCGGCGCGGCTTACCTGGCCTGGCTCGGCATCCGGGAGTTGCGCCGCAAGTCCTCGCGACCTGGCTGCGAGCAGCTCGAGCTCTCGCATCGGCGCGCCTTTCGCGATGGGTTTCTCGTGGCGCTTCTCAACCCGAAGACGGCGCTGTTCTTCGCCGCCTTCCTGCCGCAGTTCATCGAGCCGCACGCTCCCGCTCCCTTCGCACGCAGCCTGCTGCTCGCGGGCACGTTCGTGGCCATCGCGGTCTGCACCGACACGCTCTACGTCCTCGCCGCCGGCGCGCTGCGCTCGCGCCTCGAGCGCGGATTCACCGGGGTCTGGGGGCGGCGGGCGAGCGGGGTGGTCTATCTCACGCTGGGCGCGTTTCTTGCCCTGAGCGACGCTCGTCCGGCGCACTGAGATCCTGGAGCCGATCGCCGCTGTAGATGAACAGAAAGTTGCCGAGAATGCTCAGCATGAAGAGCCCGAGCGAGGCGGGCAGCAGCTCCAGGAGCTTATGCAGGCCCAGCCAGCTCTGCGGCGTGGCGAGCCATTGGGCGAGCCGTGCGAGGCGGCCGGCGGCTCCGTCGCTCACGCAACAGCGCTCGAGCGCGGAGCGCAGGCCGTCGGTCACCCCGATGTGCGTCCACTCGCCCTCGCGCAACCACCGGTAGACCTGCAAGGCCACGAGCGCCAGGAACAGCGCCAGGCAGCCGTAGGCGACGACCGCCCCGAGCACGCGCAAGATCTTGAGCACGACCGGTCGCGCGCTCATCGAGAAACCGGCACCGGACAGCCCTTCACCTCGAGACGCACGATGCGCCCGCTCTCGCCCGTCAGATCGGAAGGCTTCACCAGACTGTCGGTGGGTTTCAGATCGATGTCGATCCAGTACACGTCTCCGGTCCTCTTGCGATCGGCGAGCGCCGGATTGAAGCCGAGCGCCTGCACCTGGGCGACGCGTGCCTGGGCCCGCCGCGTCTCGCTGAACAGGCCGAGCGAGATGACCGACGCATCGCCCGGGCCCGGCATCTCCAGCGCATCCTCGACACCGGCCGCCTTCAGGCGTGCGAGCAGCTGCTCACCGCCCGCCCGGGTCGGCGGCAGGGGCAGGTACACCCACACGCCGGCCCACACCTCGCCCTCGGCCACGCGCTGGCGCGGATCATAGCCGCCGCTGCGCAGCGTGCTCGCCGCGTGAGCGGCCTGCGACACATCCGCGAAAGGGCCCACCGTGATACAGCGCTTCACGTTGGTCAGGAGGGTCGGGTCGTCCGCAGGGGGCGCGCCGCTCGCCCGCGCACCGCCCGCAGTACCGCCCGCAGCACCGGCCACGGACGCACGGCTCGGGGCCGACTCGCGGGCGAGGCGCGGCGCCGCCGGGGCCGCGGCACGTTCGCCGCTCGAGCCGCCGTCGCCCACGGCCGCACCTTCCGAGGCCAGACGCAAAGTCGCGCGCGGCGGCTCGGCAGTCGTGTCTGCACCCCGCAGATCGCGCGCCCACAGGAAATAGGCGGCATTCGCGACCACGAGCAGCCCGACCAGGCCCTTCAACAGCGTCATGCGCTCCACCCCGCCGGCCGCAGGCTGACCTCGCCCGACACGACCCGGTGCACGCGATCGCCGGTGTCGAGCAGCAGCGCCCCCTCGAGATCGACGCCTCGGGCGCGGCCCACGAGCGCGCGCTCACCCGCCCCTACGCAAGCCGGCCGGTCCTTGAGCGCATCGTGCTGCGACCAGACCGCATGAAACGCCTGGAATCCCTCGCGCTCGAACTCGACCAGCATTGCGATCAGCTCATCGAGAAGGATGCCCGCGAGCGCGTTGCGCCGCGGCGGCTCGCCGCGGCAGGCGTCGGCGACGGCGGCGGCCCGGGCCTCCACCTCCGCGAGAGCGCGGCGCATCGGCGTGCTCAAGGTCACGTTCATTCCCACGCCGATCACGGCGTGGAGCGAGCCGCTCTCCTGCGCCTGCAACTCGATCAGCACGCCGCCGAGCTTGCGCTCGGCGAGCCACAGATCGTTCGGCCATTTGAGCAGGACGCCGGCAGCACCGACCCGCTCGAGCGCCCGCAAAGCGGCGACCCCGACGGCGAGACTCAGCGCCGGAGCGCGCTGCATCCCCTGGAAGCACCAGCCGATCGACAGCGTGATGCCGCTGCCGCGCAGCGCCACCCAGGGCCGTCCCTGGCGGCCACGGCCCGCGGTCTGGAGCTCGGCGATGCAGACCTCGGCGCGACCGCGGGGCGGCGGCGGCCGGGCGAGCAGACGCGTGCTGGTGGAATCGACCTCCTCGAGCACCTCGAGGCGCTCGAGCCGCCCGGCCTGCGGCGCGGCGAGCTCGGCACGAATGCGCGCGGCGTCGAGCCGCTCGCTTCGCGCTAGGCCGCGCGCGACCGGAACAACCATAGCCGCCGGGCGCGGTGCTCGGATCCCGAGAACATGCGCGCAATGTTGCCGCGATGGGTGTAGAGCATGAGCAGCTCGGCCAGGGCGCAAAAGGCCAGCAGCGGGGCATCGGCGGCGCGCGTCAGCATCACGAACAGCACGAGCGCGAGCCCCGAGAGAATGCTCGCAAGGCCCACATACCCCGTGAGCAGCACCACGCCGATCCAGCACCCGAGCATGGGCCCGAGCAGCACGGGATTGATCGCGCCCACCGCGCCGATGAGCGTCGCGACGCCCTTGCCGCCGCGGAATCCGAACCAGACCGGGAAGATGTGACCCACGATCACCGCCAGCGCGCACGCGAGGGTGAGCCACTCGCGCCCGAGCTCGGGGTCGATGCCGATGCCGGGCAGCGCGAGCGGCGGCAGGGCGCGCACCACGAGCACGCCTTTCAGCAGGTCGAAGGCGAACACGCCGAGGCCGAACAGGATTCCTTGCGTGCGCATCGCATTGGTCGCGCCGGCATTGCCGCTGCCGAGGCGGCGAATGTCCACGCCCTTGAGCCGCCCGAGCAGCAGGCTGCCGAGCAGTGAGCCTGCCAGATAGGCAATCAGCGCTTTGACACCCAGCTCGAGCACGTACTTGGGCCTGTCTGAGTCATGTGAGTGAGCCGCCGTGGCACGACAGGCTCCTAGTATCGCAGCATTCGGCGCGGCAGGTGGATCTCGGCGAGCATGCAGCGCACGCTTCCCCCGCCCAGCTGTTCGATGACCGGGATGTCGCCGAGCACGGGCTCGCCATGGCGCTCGAGTGCGCGGCGCTGGGCCGCCTCGAGGCTGCGCCAGGCGGTGCTCGAGAGGGCGATCACGGGGCCGCCCCGTCCGGCCAGCTCGAGCGCATTGCCGGCGAAGGCGTGCAGCTGATCGAGCGTGATGTCGATGATCTCGTGATTCGACGCGCGCAGCCGCCCGTACACCGCCTCGCGGTGACGCGGATCGCAGATGCTCGCGCCGCATACGATCGCAAAGCCGCTGCCGATCGAGAGCATCACGTTGGTGTGATAGATCGCGCCGCCGGCCCGGTCGGCCGACTCGAACGTGACCAGCTCGTAGTCGAGCTCGTGGGCGAAATCTCCGAGCACATCGAGGTGGGTGCGCGGCGAAACACTGGCATAGGCCAGCCGATGCACGCGGTCGAGAACGAGACTGCCCGTTCCCTCGAGATACTTGCCTTCGCGCTCGCGCTCGGTCAGATCGACGGTGCGACGAATCAGAAAAGGCCCCGCGGCCGCGGCGGCCTCGATGAGCGCCTCGCGCCGCTCGGCGCGCCGGTTGGCCGCCAGCAGCGGATACAGCACGACGGTACCGTCGGCGTGGAAACTCACCCAGTTGTTCGGAAAGATCGCATCGGGCTTGACCGGCCGGTCGCTGTCCTCGGCGACGACCACGCCGACTCCGGCGTTCTGCAGGCGCTGCACGAAGGCATCGAACTGCGCCAGCGCGGCACTCTGCGCCTCCGGGGCGCCGGCGGCGCCGGCGGGGTGTTCCTGCTGGAACGCATTGCTCGGAGCGGTCTCGCGATTGAAAGCGAAGTGCGCGGGACGGACCATCAGCACCGTGGCGGCGCTCTGCGCTTCCGGAGAACTCGCCGCTGCGACCATGGCGTTAGACTATAGCAGGGCACTGGTCGGGAGGCCGTTGACAGTGCGAGGGGCAATGCGCATGGTGCGCCGCTCTTGGACAGTCGAGGATAGGAGTGGTGGCGTTGACGATGTGGAGATCCTGCGGGGGGCTCGCGCTTTGCCTGCTGGCGGTGGACGCTGCGGCCAGGAAACCCCCACCCCCACCCCCGCCGCCGCCCCCCGGAAGCTATCCGTTCAGCTACCAGACCCTGCTCACGGAGGCCAAGCGTCGCGCCGCCGTGCCCTATGCTCCGCAGAAGAGCACCCTGCCGGCGGGGCTCGACAAGCTCAGCCCGGAGCAGTACCGCAGCATGCATTTCAATCCCGAGGGGGGGATCTGGAAAGCCGAGAACCTGCCGTTTCGGCTCGAGCTGCTGCGCGCGGCCTCCAACGCGCAGTCGACTGCGGTGACCGTCTCCACGGTCGAGGAGGGCCGTGCGCTCGACCTGGTCGCAACGCCGGAGATGTTCAACCTCCCCTCCTCGGTGGCCGGAAAGGTGTCGCTGCCGCTGTCGGGATTTCGGCTGCGCTATCAGATCAACGAGAAGAAGGTCTGGGACGAGTTTCTGGTGTTTCAGGGCGCGAGCTACTTCCGGGCCGTGGCGCATCACCTGCTCTATGGACTGTCCGCGCGCGGGCTCGCCCTGAACACCGCCGAGCCCTCGGGTGAGGAATTTCCGGCCTTCACGCACTTCTGGGTGGAGCGGCCGGCGGCGCGCGCCACGAGCATCGTCGTCGATGCGCTGCTCGAGAGCGAATCGACCACGGGCGCCTACCGCTTCAGCGTGCAGCCGGGGGTCGAGACGAAGATGGACGTCGAGATGACGCTGTTCCCGCGTTCGGATCTGCGCGTGGTGGGCATCGCCCCGCTCACCTCGATGTTCCTCTTCGACGCCACCAATCGCGGCCGGCTCGATGACTACCGGCCCGAGGTGCACGACTCGGACGGCTTGCAGATCCTGTCGAAGAGCGGTGAGCACATCTATCGCCAGCTCGCCAACCCCTCGCGCCTGCAGGTCTCGACCTTCACGGCACAGGCGCCGCAGGGATTCGGCCTCGTGCAACGCACGCGTGATCAGCGCGATTTTCAGGACCTCATCGACCTGTACGAGCGCCGCCCGAGCGCCTGGATCGAGCCGCAGGGCGATTGGCCCGCCGGCGGGGTCGAGCTCGTGGAGATCCCCTCGGGACGCGAGAGCAACGACAACATCGTCACCTTCTTTCGCCCCACGCAGGGTTTTGCGGCGGGCCATCCCGTGCAGATGGCCTACCGCATCACCTGGCTCGCGGTGCCTGCGCCGAGCAAGGGCCTCGCCGAGGTGGTCGGCGCACGGGCCGGCGCGAGCCTCGACGGGCGGCGGCGCGTGTTCATCCTCGACCTGGTCGGCGCGGGTGAGAAGACCGAGGGCTTGAGGCTCGACCTGGGCGCCTCGGCGGGCCACCTCGCGAATCCGCAGCTCATGCCCAATCCGACGCTGCACGGATTGCGCGCGAGCTTCGAGATCGACCCGGGCGATGCCGATCTGATCGAGCTGCGACTGCGCGTCTTGAAGGGTGACAAGCCCGTCAGCGAGACTTGGCTGTACCGATGGACCTCCCCGTAATTCCAGGCGCGGTGCTCGAGCATCCGGAGCCCGCGGGCGGCATGCCGCCCGAGGCGCCGTTGTACATGGGCTCGCAGGATCTGAAGACGCGCCCCTACCGGGTGCTGCACTCGCTGCCGGCGGCGGATGTGGTGTTCGCGCGATTGATACTGCTCAGCGTCAGCATCGGGGTGACCGTGTACGGCATCTACCAGATGCTGCAGGTGGTGCGCTTCGCGAGCATGACGTTTCTGCAGGCGCTGATGATCGCCTTCTTCGCCGTCTCGCTCGCCTGGATTGCATTTGCGGCCGGCTCGGTCATCGCCGGCTCCTCGCGCCGGCGCGATCGCCTGCGCGGCAGCGGTGCGCACGTGGCGCGCGAGACGCTCACCGCGCTCGTGATGCCGATCTACAACGAGGATCCGATCCGCACGACGGCGGCGCTGCGCGCCATGGCCGAAGGGCTCTCGGGGATTGGCGCCCACAAGCGCTTCGAGATCGTCGTGCTTTCCGATTCCACTCAGGCCGATGCCTGGATCCACGAGACCGCCGCGATCGCGCGGCTGCGGCTCGCGCTCGAGGAGATCATGCCGGTGTGGTATCGGCGCCGCTGGCGCAATACGGCGCGCAAGTCCGGCAACCTGCAGGATTTCGTCACGCGCTGGGGCGCCCGCTACGAGCACATGATCGTGCTCGATGCGGACAGCCTGATCGAGCCGGCGACGCTCGAGCGGCTAGTCGACATGATGCAGAGTGATCGGGCGCTCGGGATACTGCAGACCGCGCCGCAATTGATCGGCGCGCGCACCTTCTTCGGACGGCTGCAGCAGTTTGCGGCGTGCGTGTACGGTCCGGTGATCGCGCGCGGTGTGGCCGCCTGGTCCGGCGACAGCGGCAATTACTGGGGCCACAACGCCATCATCCGCATCGCCGCCTTCGCCGAGAGCTGTGGGCTGCCCGAGCTCGAGGGGCGCCCGCCGTTCGGCGGCCACGTGCTGTCGCACGATTTCGTCGAGGCCGCGCTCATGCGCCGCGGCGGCTGGAAGGTGCGCATGACCACCGATTGCGCGGGATCCTGGGAAGAGTCCCCGCCCTCGCTGATCGACGTCGCCCTGCGCGACCGGCGCTGGGCGCAGGGCAATCTGCAGCACATGAAGATCATCGGCGCGACCGGCCTGGCGTTCACGAGCCGCATGCATCTCGGCATCGGCATCATGAGCTACCTGTCCTCGCCCATGTGGCTGCTGATGTTGATCATCGGCTTCGCGCTCGCGGTGCAGGCGCATCTGATCCGGCCCGAGTACTTCAATCACGACTTCCAGCTCTTCCCCACCTGGCCGCGGTTCGACGTGCAGCTGATGATGTCCCTCTTCTGGTTCAGCATGCTGGTGCTGCTCGTGCCGAAGCTCTGCGGGCTCGTGCGCGCGCTGCTGTCGCGGCGCATGCGCCGCGGCGCCGGAGGCGTGATCGGCATCAGCGCGAGCGTCCTATTCGAGGTGGTGCTGTCGGCGCTGTACGCGCCCGTGCTGATGCTCATCCAGAGCCGTCATGTGTTCGAGATCTTCATGGGGCGCGACTCCGGATGGAAACCGCAGCGCCGCGAGGGCGGCACGACGAGCTGGAGCGACGCCTGGTTCTACCACAACCGTCACATGGTGGTCGCCTGCATGACCGCGGCCATCCTGTATCTGCTTTCCCCGACGCTGCTCGCCTGGGTCTCACCCGCGCTGCTCGGACTTCTGCTGTCCGTGCCGCTGTCGCGCGCGAGCGGCAGCGAGTCGCTCGGTCGCGCGCTCTCGCGGATTGCACTGCTGCGCACACCCGAGGAGATCGAGAAGCCGGCGCTGCTCGTACGCCGCGCGCAGCTCATCGCGCAGGCGCCCGAATTGCCGCGCGACGGGCTGCGCTATCTCGCACGCGATCGCGAGGCGCGCCTCGCGCACACCGCCGGCAACCTGCCGCGGCCCCGCGATCCGCGCGGTCGGCCCGACCCGCATGCCTTCACCGCGCAGCAGAAGCTCGTCGATGCGCGCTATCTCGAGGAGGCGCTCGAATGGTTCACGCCCATCGAGCGCGTCGAGGTCGCGGGCGATGCGCGCCTGCTCAACCAGCTCGCGGCGCTTCCCGATGCGCCGCGCTACACCTTTCAGATTTAGGGCCCTTGAGGCGTCCTGAGGACCGAACCACACCATGATCGTCCGACGCGACCTGTTGAAACTGGCGGTGGGACTGGCGAGCTCCACCCTGGCCGAGCCGCTCTCGAGCCTGGCGGCGCAGCCCGCAAGCGCGCCGGCCCCCGCTCCGACCCCGCCCGCACCGGGTAACGAGCAGCCGTTCGACTTCGCCTGGCTCAAGGGACGGGCCCACTGGCTCGCGAGCAACCCGTATCAGGCGCCCAAGGACTCACTGCCGCCCGCGATGGCCGCCCTGTCGTACGATCAATATCAATCGATTCGCTTTCGCCCGGAGCGGGCGCTCTGGGCCGACGCCGGACTCGAGTTCCGCGTGCAGTTCTTCCAGGTCGGACGCAACTTCACGCAACCCGTGCATGTCTTCGAGATCGTCGACGGCCAGGCGCACGAGCTGCTCTACGATCCCTCGATGTTCGATTGGCACGAGAGCGGCCTCGATCCGGCCGTGATGAGGGATCGTGCGGGGTTCGCGGGCTTTCGCCTGCAGTTCGTGACCCACTGGAAGGCCGACATCGCGGCCTTTCTCGGCGCCAGCTACTTTCGCGCCGTCGGCGGCGATACGCGCCAGTACGGTCTCTCGGCCCGCGGTCTCGCGATCGACACCGCCATGCCGCGGCCGGAGGAGTTTCCGCGCTTCACCTCGTTCTGGTTCGAGCGTCCCGCAAAGGATGCCGGCGTGCTCACGCTCTATGCGCTGCTCGACTCGCCGAGCATCGCCGGCGCGCTGCGCTTCCAGATCATCCCGGGCGGCACGCAGGTGATGAAGATCGACACGGCGTTCTATCCGCGCAAAGCGCTCGAGCGCATCGGCATCGCCCCGCTCACCAGCATGTTCTTCTACGGCAAGAACGACCGGCGCATCGCCAACGACTGGCGGCCCGAGATTCACGACTCCGACGGCCTCTCGATGTGGACCGGGGCGGGCGAGTGGATCTGGCGGCCGCTCAGCAATCCCGCGCAAGTGCACCTGTACTCGTACTTCGACGACAACCCGCATGGCTTTGGACTGCTGCAGCGGGATCGCAATTTCGACCACTACCAGGACGACGGCGTGTACTACGACCGGCGTCCGAGCGTCTGGGTCGAGCCGGACCGCGCGGCGGGCGGCTGGGGGCGGGGCGCCGTGCAGCTCGTGGAGATCCCGACGATCGATGAGACGTTCGACAACATCGTGGCGTTCTGGAATCCGGCGGACAAGCCCAAGCCCGGGCAGGAGCTGCTGTTCAGCTACCGCCTGTACTGGGGCACCCATATGCCCTACTCGACCCCGCTCGGCGAGGCGATCGCGACGCGCACCGGCCTGGGCGGCATCGTCGGCATCAAGCGTCCCTACTATTCATGGCATTTTGCCGTCGACTTCGCCGGCGGCGAGCTCGCCGCCCTCGCCAAGGACGCGCCGGTCGAGGCGGTCATCACCACCTCGCGCGGCGTGACCGAGCACGTCACGGCGCACTTCGTCGAGGAATTTCACGGCTACCGGGCGCTGTTCGACCTGAAGCCCACCGACGACACGGTCGACCCCGTCGATCTGCGGCTGTTTCTCAGGCTCGACGGACGTCCGCTGACCGAGACCTGGATCTATCAGTGGATCCCGCCGAGCGCCAAGGAGCGCAAGGCCGCGATCACGTGATCTTGCCGAGTGCGACGACGTGATCGCGGGCGGACACGACCACGCCGCCCGGCTTCTCCACCGTCACCGCGAAGGCCGCAGCGGAGTGCACGGTCAGCTGCGCGCGGATCGGGATCAGCACCGTGGGGCGGCCCGCCGGGATGTCGAACACGCCGCCATCCACCGGATAGCGCGCATCGCGCCCGGCATCGAAAATCCACAGCTGGTACTGCTGGACGGTGGGGTCGTTGGCGGGCAGGCCCACCACCCGTAACACCCCCTGCTGCAGCCTCTCGTTCCACACCACGTCTGCCTTCACACCCGCCGCTCCGGGCTCGGCCGTGCCCGCGAGCGGCACGTCCACGGTCCCCGTTTGCGCCAGGAGCGCCGCGCGCTGCTCCTCGAGCGTCGTCTCGGCGGCCGGCGGCTGCGCTTGGGGCTGCGGCTGGGTCTGCGGCTGGGGGGGCTGAGGGTGGGTCTGGGGGAGATGGGCGACGAGGCCGCTCTGATTGGACGGCAGGCGCAGCCAGCCGATGAGCGCGAGCACCAGGCATGCGGCGGCGGCCCACCAGCCGCCGCCGGCCGATGCTCGGCGGACGCGCGCTGCAGGGCGTGTGGGTGTTGTCGCAGGAGCCGTAGACGCGGGGCCGGCGAGAGCCGCAGGAGCAGCTTTCTCGATGCGCTCGCGCAGCATCGCGGGCAGCGGCTCCGAGGTGTCGAGACCGACCAGCAGCGCGGCCGCTGCGGCCTGCTCGAGCTCGCGGGCGATGCCGCTCAACTGCGCGTCATCGAGCGCATCGAGTGCACGCTGCTCCGCGGGCTCGAGTCCCTCCACCGCCTGCTTGATCAGAAGATCGAGCACGGCCTCATCGATCGGCGCCTGCGTCTTCTCGCTCATCGCGCACCTGCCGAGACGCCCGGCGCATCGATCTGCATGTTTTCCCGCAGCCTCATCAGACCCCGGCGCATGAAGGACTTCACCGTGCCCAGAGGCATGCGCAGCTTCGCGGCGATCTCGCTCTGACTCAAGCCGTGCAGCAGGCCGAGCTCGAGCACCTCACGCTGCTCGGGACGCAACTCCTTCAGCGCTTGTGCACACCGCTCGGCCTCGGTGCACATCTCCGAGCTCATGCCGGGATCCGCCCAGGCAAGAGATTCGAGCACCTCCTCGGGATCCATCGGCGGCTCGGCGCTTTTCCTGCGCAGCCGGTCGATCAGGCGGCGGCGGGCGATCATCGCGATGAAGACCTTGTCCGAGCCCTGCGCCGGATCGAAGCGCGCCGCACTGCGCCAGATGTCCACGAATATTTCCTGCGTCGCATCCTCGGCGTCGGCCCTCGTGCGCGACAGGCGCCGCGCGAGGCTCCACACCAGCGCTCCGTACTGATCCATGCACTCGCGTACCGCCAGTGAGTCGCCGCGAGCAATGCGCTGAAGTACCGAGGAGGTCATGCAGAGCTGATCTTCTATTCGCGCCGGCGCCCGGGGCGGATGCACTGCTTCGAGGTCATGCCGGAGGGTCCTGTTCGCCGAGCCCGGTGCACCGCACGATAGCACGCGAGGGGTGGATTCGGCCCGCCCGGGCCCGGAGGAGCCGATTGCCCCGCGCGACGATGGCGGGGCTGCGGCGGGGCTACCTCGGTCGTCGACCGAGCAAGGGCAGCCGTTGCGTATCGCCCGTCGGCCGGCGCAGTTGCTGCTCGCGGCGCAGGAAGGGCTGGGCGGCTTTCGGATCGAGGATGGCCTGCCGGTATTCGCCGAGCTGCTTCTTGAGGAGCGGCAGGAGCGCGCGCTGCGAGCCGGCCTCGCCCGCTTCGCCCCCGATCAAGCTGCTGCAGTAGAGATCGAAGTACTCGGTGTACAGCTCCTCGTAGCGCTGCATCGGATCGAGGAACGCGGGGTCGGCGATGACCTCGCGTCCCAGGTGCCCCGCGCACAGGTAGCTGCAGGCCTTTCGCAGATACACTCCGTGCTCGGCGATGATCGCGGCATCGAAGCTGCGCCCCGGACGGAAGTGCGCGAGGATCTCGACCCGCTGCGAGCCGCTGATCCGGTGGGTTCTCATGAAGTGAAACAGGGCCCGGCCGTGCAGCAGCCGAAAAGTGGTTTCCTTGAGCGCGCTCACCTGCGTGCGGCGCACGGCGCAGCTCGCGAGCTGGCGCATCAGCATCGAGTGCTCGCTTTCCCATTGCTGCCACAGCAGCGGGCTCTCGAGCACGCGTCGAGCCACGAGCTGCTCGGGCGCGTCGGGATCGTGCACGGCCGCCTCGATGCAGTCGGTGGACTCGCGCATGAGGCGTGCAAGCCCGATCGCCTCTCGCTGCATCCTCTCCCCCTCTTCCTCCCAGGGTCCGTCGACGGCGTCGACTGAGCCCCGGCGCCACGTTCTGGTAAATGCGCGAGAGGGTCAACGCGTATCCAAAGGCCGACAGCGAGATCCCCTGTCAGACTGCAAGCCCGCGTCGGGGAGTGAGGCGAAGCGAGGCGAGGCCGGCCGCTGACGCAGCGCGATCAGTGTTGGCGTGCGAGCAGCCAGTTGGCCATCGAGCGCAGCGGCGCAGCCCGCTCGCCGAACGGCAGCAGCGCCTCGATCGCCTGGGCGTGGAGCAGCTGGACACGCTCCTGCGAGGCCGGGATGCCGATGATGGCGGGGTGCGTGGGCTTTGCATGCTCGCGATCGGCGCCGGTGGCCTTGCCGAGCGTCGACACATCCCCGAGCAGGTCGAGCAGATCGTCCTGGATCTGAAACGCGAGCCCGATGGCGACGGCGAAGCGCTCGAGCGCACCGTAGAGCGGCGCGGCGAGCTGCGGCACGCATTCCGCAGCCATCAACACGCTGGCGCGAATCACCGCACCGGTCTTGCGCGCGTGCATGTCCTCGACCTCGGAGATGTCGAGCCGCTTGCCCTGCACCTCCAGATCGATCGCCTGTCCGCCGGCCATGCCCGCCGTGCCGCTCGCCTCGCTCAAAAGCTCGATGAGCCGCAGGCGGATCGCCGGCGATGCGGGCAGCGCCCGATCGCGCGCGAGCAGCTCGAAGGCGAGCGGCTGCAGCGCATCGCCGACCAGGATGGCGGTCGCCTCGTCGTAGGCGCGATGGCAGGTGGGGCGGCCGCGACGCAGGTCATCGTCGTCCATCGCCGGCAGATCGTCGTGCACGAGCGAGTAGACGTGAATGAGCTCGATTGCGCAGGCTGCCGCCTCCACCTCGTCCTCGTCGAGGCCGAGCGTGCGCGCGGTCGCGAACAGCAGCGCCGGTCGAATGCGCTTGCCGCCGCCGAGCGCGCTGTAGCGCATCGCTTCGTGGAGCCTCGCAGGCACTGCGGTGGCGGGCGGAAGCCGCATATCGAGCGCTCGCTCCATGCGCAACCGCCACGCCTCCAGCTGGCTGTGGAAGGCATCGATGCCCCGCTCCGGCGCCTCGCTCATGCCCGGGGGCCTGTCAACGCGATGCGATCACGCGCCGGCCGCTCCTCTAGCGGGGCGCGGCGCTGTGCCGCGCTTCCTCGGCGGAGGCGGTGCGAGTGCGCTGCTGCAGGTCCGCCAGCGGCACGGTGGCGACGATGGGCGGGCGGCTCGTGTCCTCCGCATAATGAAAGGCGAGCTCGGGCGCCATCGGTCCCGACGTGCGCGGCCCACGCAGCGCCACGCGCAACGCCTTGATGGGATGAGCGAAGGCGTCGTTCACGGCCGTGCCCTCGAATCCGCAATGCGCCATGCAGTTGTCGCAGCGCCGGTTGCGGCCGACGCCATAGCGCTCCCACTCGGTGTCCTCGATGAGCGACTGGTACGTCGGTGCATACCCCTCGTCGGACAGCAGATAGCACGGCCGCTGCCAGCCGAAGATGTTGTAGGTCGGATTACTCCACGGCGTGCATTGATAGCGCTGGTTGCCTGCGAGAAAGTCGAGATACAGGCTCGAGTGGTTGAAGACCCAGCTCTTGCGGCCGCGCGCGCGCGCGAAGATGTCGCGGAACAGCTGTTTGCTGGCGTTGCGGCCGAGAAACACGTCCTGGCGCGGCGCGTGCGAGTAGCTGTAGCCCGGCGAGACGGTGATGCCCTCGATGCCGAGCCGCATCGCCGTGTCGAAGAACTCCGCGACTTCCTGCGGGTTCTCGCCATTGAAGAGCGTGCAGTTGATCGTGACACGGAAGCCCTTGCTGCGAGCGAGCTCGATCGCGGCGACCGCCTTGTCGTACACACCCTCCTGGCACACCGACTCGTCGTGGCGCTGACGGTTGCCGTCGAGGTGAATCGAGAACGTGAGGTAGGGCGAGGGGCGATACTCGTCGATGTGCTTCGCGAGCAGGATCGCGTTCGTGCAGAGGTAGACGAACTTCTTGCGCGCGACGATGCCGGCGACGATCTGCGGCATCTCCTTGTGGATCAGCGGCTCGCCGCCCGGGATCGAGACCATGGGCGCGCCGCATTCATCGACGGCGCGCAATGCCTGCTCGACGCTCAGGCGCTTCTGCAGGATCTCCTTGGGATAATCGATCTTGCCGCAGCCCGCGCACGCGAGGTTGCACTGGAACAACGGCTCGAGCATGAGCACCAGCGGATAGCGCTTGTCACCGCGCAGCTTGCGCCCCGCGATGTACGACGCGACCCGGACCATTTGCAGAAGAGGGATTGCCATGAGCTATGTTACCGCGGCGACCCCGCCAAGCCCACCCCGCGGAGCGCTTGCGAAGGCCGCCAGATTAAGATTGGGTCATCTGGAGCGAGCGCCCGCGCGAGGTTGCAGGGCGGCAACGGTGGCGCGGTGATCGCTCCAGACGCGCGCCCATTCCAGTCTGAACCAGGGCGTATATTTCTCGCGGTCCGCACCGTCCATCTCCGCCTGCAAGACCGCGGGCGCGATCCAGCGCCAGTCGTGGATCTCCTCGGCGTTGACGCGCGGTGTCTCGTCGCAGCGCCCGATGAAGACCGAGCACAGCTCGTGCTCCGCTCCGTCATCGTCGAACTGCGCGTGATACTGGAATTTGTAGAGAAAACGCAGCGCGCAGGTGAGCCCCAGCTCCTCCCGCAAGCGTCGCTGCGTGGCGACACGCATGCTCTCGTTGCCGCGCGGGTGGCTGCAGCAGCTATTGGACCAGTACAGCGGCCAGAGGCGCTTCGTGGGCGACCGCTGCTGCAGAAGGAGCTCGCCGCGAGTGTTGAAAATCAGCAACGAGAAGGCTCGATGTAGGACACCCCGCCCTGCATGACACAGAGCCTTGCTCATATGACCCAATCGGCAATCTTCCCCATCTACCAAAATGAGCACGTCGGAATCTGCCATAATTCGACTGGTACCAACTTTGATCTCGTGCCTAATCTCATCCATGACACGTGTTCCCTGCGGAGTGCGCCACCGTGCGGTTGCGCACCCGGCCGTTGCTCGAAAAGCACACGCCCGCGACGACCGGGAGCGCGCGGTCCTGGAGGTATCATAGCGTGACTTTGGATCTGCATGCCTGGACGGTATGGGGCGGTACCGCGATCGCGGCCGCGGCCTTCTCCTATCTGACGATCGCCTCGATCGCCGTGCGTTTGCGCCTCAAGGCGGTGCGGTCGACGCTTCCGGCCGGCGCTCCCCCGGTCACCGTCTTGAAACCGCTGTGCGGCGACGAGCACGAGCTCTACGAGTGCCTGCGCTCGTTCTGCGATCAGATCTATCCGCACTTCCAGATCGTGTTCGGGGTGTCCGACGGGGCCGATCCGGCCGTCGATGTCGTTGCCCGCCTGCAGCGCGAGTTTCCCGACATCGATCTCAAGCTCGTCGTCGATCGGCGCCAGCACGGCAGCAGCCGCAAGGTGAGCAATCTCATCAACATGATGGCCGCTGCGCGGCACGAATATCTCGTGATGTCGGACAGCGACGTGCGCGTGCGGCCGGACTATCTGGCGCGCGTGGTGGCTCCGTTGCTCGACAGCGAGGTCGGGATCGTGACGTGCGCTTACCGGGGCAACCCGCGGCCGGGCATCTGGTCGCTGCTCGGCGCACTCTTCATCAACGACTGGTTCATGCCCTCGGTGCGCGTCGCGGCCATGTCCGGCTCGCGGTCTTTCGCGTTCGGCGCGACCATCGGCATCCGCCGCGCGGTGCTCACCGGCATCGGTGGTTTCGCCGCGATCGCCAATCAGCTCGCCGATGATTACCGTCTCGGCGAGCTCACGCGGCGCGTGGGGCTCGCCACCGTGCTCTCCGACGTCATCGTCGAGACCTGCGTCGATGAGCGCAGCTTCGCCGATCTCGCGCGACACGAGCTGCGCTGGCTGCGCACCATCCGCGCCGTGCGCCCACTCGGCTACACGCTCTCCTTCATCACCTTCGGCGTGCCGGTGGCCCTCCTCGGCGTTCTGCTCGCGGCGGGCTCCTGGCCCTCGCTGATCCTGCTCGCGCTCACGGCGCTGGCGCGCGTCGTGCTACATTGGGCTGTGCGTGCGCCTGGTGAGGCGCTCAAGCATCTGCTCGCGCTCCCGCTCCGGGATGGGCTGAGCGTCGTTCTCTGGGCCTGGGGCTTCGTCACGCGCCGCGTGCACTGGCGCGACGACCGTTATCAAGTGACTCGAGACGGTTCCGCGCAGCCCGTTGTGAGGATCTGACCATGCGAACCTTGTTTCTGCATCCGCCGTCCTTCGACGGCTACGATGGCGGTGCCGGCGCCCGTTACCAGATGAAGCGCGAAGTGCGCTCCTTCTGGTATCCGACCTGGCTCGCACAACCGGCCGCGCTCGTCGAGGGCTCGAAGCTGATCGATGCGCCCCCCCACGACCTCACCTTCGCTGACATCGCACCCGAGATCGCGAATCGCGACCTCGTCGTGATGCACACCTCGACGCCTTCCTTCAAATCCGACGTGCGCACCGCCGAGCTCATCAAGGAGATCAATCCGCGCATCAAGGTGGGCTTCGTGGGGGCCAAGGTCGCCGTCGAGCCCGAGAAGAGTCTGATCGCCGGCCGTGCCGTCGATTTCGTCGCTCGCAACGAGTTCGATTTCACCATCAAGGAAGTGGCCGAGGGCCGCGACTGGAGCGACATCAAGGGACTGTCCTATCGGGGCGCCGATGGCAGCCTCATCCACAACCCCGAGCGCGAGATCCTGATGGACATGGATCAGCTCCCCTGGGTGACTCCGGTCTACAAGCGCGATCTCACGATCGAGAAATATTTCGGCGGCTATCTCAAGCACCCCTACATCTCCTTCTACACCGGCCGCGGCTGCAAGTCGCGCTGCACCTTCTGCCTCTGGCCGCAGACGGTGGGCGGACACAAGTATCGCGTGCGCTCGGTCGAGAACGTGGTCGAGGAGATGAAGTGGGCCAAGCAGGCCTTCCCGCAGGTGAAGGAATGGTTCTTCGACGACGACACCCTGACCGACAACCTGCCGCGCGTCGAGGCGCTGGCCCGTGAGCTCGGCAAGCTCGGCGTCACCTGGTCGTGCAACGCCAAGGCGAACGTGCCGCGCAAGACGCTCGAGGTCATGAAGGACAATGGCCTGCGGCTGCTGCTGGTCGGCTACGAGTCCGGCAATCAACAGATCCTGTTCAACATCAAGAAGGGCATGCGGGTCGAGTTCGCGCGCCGCTTCACCAAGGACTGTCACGAGCTCGGCATCGTCATCCACGGCACCTTCATCCTCGGGCTGCCCGGCGAGACCCGGGAAACCATCCAGGAGACGCTGGATTTCGCCAAGGAGATCAATCCGCATACGATCCAGGTATCGCTGGCGGCGCCCTACCCCGGCACCTTCCTCTACCGGCAGGCCAAGGAAAACGGCTGGCTCTACAACGAGGAGATCGACCTGCTCACGCAGGAGGGTACGCAGATTGCGCCGCTCAACTACCCGCACTTGAGCCACACCGAGATCTTTCAGTCGGTCGAGGACTTCTACAAGAAGTTCTACTTCCGGCCCTCCAAGATCGCCTCGATCGTCGCCGAGATGGTCGCGAGTCCCGAGATGATGAAGCGCCGGCTGCGCGAAGGCGTGGAGTTCTTCCGTTTCCTGCGCATGCGGCGGGACGCGACGGCTTGAGGCGCCTGATCGTCACTGCGGACGATTTCGGTGCGGCCCCCGAGGTCAACGAGGCCGTGGAGGCCGCGCATCGCGAGGGCATCCTCACGGCCGCGAGCCTGATGGTCGCGGGCGGCGCGGTGAAGGACGCCGTCATGCGCGCCCACCGCCTGCCCTCGCTCAGGGTCGGCCTGCATCTGACGCTGGTCGAGGGCCGCCCGGTGCTGCCCGCCGCGGAGGTGCATCATCTCATCGGCCCGGAGGGCCGCTTCCGCTCCGACATGGCGCGCCTCGGCGCCGAGATCGCCTTCGACCGGCGGGTGCGCCAGCAGACCGTGGCGGAGATCACGGCACAGTTCGAGGCATTTCGCGCCACCGGCCTTGCGCTCGATCACTGCAACGCCCACAAGCACTTTCATCTGCATCCCGTGCTCGGGGGACTGGTCGCGAGCATCGGCTCGCGCTTCGGCCTGACCGCTGCGCGTGTACCGATCGAGCCCCATCACGTCCTGCGGCGCGTCGATCCGCGCGCCGGCTGGCGTCCCTCGTGGCTCACCGGGTCGCTGGCCCACGCCCTGAGGCGCCGGCTGCGCTCGAAGGGCATCCTCACCCCGGAGCGCAGCTTCGGCACGCGCTGGTCCGGTCGCATGACGCAACGCCGCCTGGCGGGCCTCATCCGTCATTTGCCGGAGGGGATCAGCGAGATCTACCTGCATCCTGCGACGCGCAGCTACGAGACCGGCGCCGCCGGCTACCGCTATCGCGAGGAGCTCGATGCGCTGCTCGCGCCCGACACCCTGGCCGCCTGCCGCAGCGCCGCGGTGCGCCTCGGTGGCTTCAGCGATTTCCTCGCCCCCGTCCCCCCGGGGGTCGCCGCCGCTCCGCTGGCGCTCCCCGAGCGCACCGTCCCATGAGCGCCGCCACCTCGCTGCTCGAGGATTCCCCGCAGCCGCTGGCGCTGCCCGAGGGCCCCATCCGCCCGGGAAGCGAGGCACACAAGGTGCTGTTCTGCCGCACGCTGCTCGATACGCACGACCCCTACAAGCCGGCGATCATCGACTGGCCGAGGCTCGACGAGGAGGCGCGCGGCCGCCTCACCCGTCTGCCGATCTGGGACATCGCCGTGCAGACCGAGGGGCGCGCCCGCCTGAATGTCGCCGCCTATGCGGCGCGCACGCAGGATGCGCTGCTGCGCCGGGCGATCGAGCTCAACGCCTTCGAGGAGGGCCGCCACAAGCACGTGCTCTCGAACCTCGTCGCCGCCTACGGCATCACGCTTGCGCCGGAGCCCGAGTACCACGTGCAGGGCGACCCGGAGTGGGCGTTCATGGTGACCGGCTACAGCGAGTGCATCGACAGCTTCTTCGCCTTCGGCCTGTTCGCCTCGGCGAAGCAGACCGGCTTCTTCCCGGCCGAGCTCGTCGACACCTTCGAGCCGGTGATCCAGGAAGAGGCGCGCCACATCCTGTTCTTCGTCAACTGGGCGGCCTGGCATCGGCGCACGATGCCCTGGTGGCGGCGGCCGTATTTCGAGCTGAAGGTGCTGGCCGTGTGGATCTTCCTGGTGTGGGAGCGCATCGGCATCGCGCGCGACGTCGGTAACGGGGTGCAGGACAACAACTTCACCGTCACGGGCGCCGAGGCGCTCGGTGCCGACATCGACGTGGCACAGCTCATCGACCTGTGCCTTGCGGAGAATGCGCGGCGCATGGCGCGCTACGATCGGCGGCTGCGGCGCCCGACGCTCGTGCCCACGCTGGCCCGGCTCACCCGCCGCTTCATGAAGGGCCGCCGCTCCTAAGGGTATTGCGGTCCATGAAACTGCGCATCGCCCTGATCGCGGCTGCTGGCCTCGCCGTTGCCGTCTACTTCCTGGTCTACGTGGGGTGGGAGTCGGTGCTGTCCGCGGCCCTCACCGTGGGCTGGGGCGGCTTTGCGATCCTGTGCGTCTTCGGGCTCGGCCTCTTTCCACTGCTCGGCGCGGCCTGGCATGCGCTGCTTCCCACCTCCGCCGCGGGACGCTTCTGGGTCCTCATCTGGTCGCGCATGGTGCGCGACGCCGCGGGCGAGGTGCTGCCGTTCTCGCAGCTCGGCGGCGCGCTGCTCGGCGCGCGTGCAGCGCTCATTCACGGGGTCGCCCGTCCCTTCGTTTACGCCTCGCTCATCGTCGACGTCACCACCGAGATGCTCGGCCAGATCGCCTACGTCGCCCTCGGGATCGTGCTGCTGTCACAGCGCGCGACCGGCTCCGTGCTCTCACCGACGCTGCGCGCGGGGATCACGGCCGGCGTGTTGCTGCTCGCCGCCGGCGGCGTTGCCGCGCTGCTGCTGCAGCGACGCGGCCACCGCCTGGTCACCGGTCTCGCCGCGCGGCTCCTGCCGCGCAGTGTCGCGACGGCGGAGTCGGTGGCGGCCGCGCTCGATATCATTTACGACTCGCCGCGTCGCGTGGCGCTCTCGGCTGCGCTGCACCTCGCGGCCTGGATCGTGAGCGCCTTCGGCTCGTGGCTCGCGCTCACGCTCATCGGCGTGCAGGTTCATTTGAGCTCCGTCATCGCCATCGAGAGCCTGGTATGCGTCGCGCGCAGCGCCGCGGTGATGATTCCCAGCGCGCTCGGCGTGCAGGAAGCCGCCTATGCGATGCTGATGCCGCTGTTCGGGGTGGCGCCCGCCTTCGGCCTGGCGCTCTCGCTCCTCAGGCGGGCGCGCGAGATCGCGGTGGGTGTGCCGACGCTGCTCGTATGGCAGACCGTCGAGAGCCGGCGAGTGCTCGCCGGGCCCGGTCTCTGAATTCAGCTCAACCAGCCGCGCGCGCGGAACCAGCGAATCGCATCGTCGAATGCCTCGGGCGGCGCTCGCCAGCGGTAGCCGAGCTCGGCCTGCGCCTTCGCGCTCGAGAAGAACATGTGCTTGCGCGACATGCGCAGCCCCTCGAGCGTCAAACGACCGCCTGAGCGCCTCGCGACGCGCGCCCAGCCTTCGGCGATGTAGGCGAGCGGCAGCACGGCGCCGTAGGGCAGGCGCAGCCGCGGCGGCCGATGACCCATCCGCTCCGCGATCAGCTTGAGGATCTGCTCGAGGGTCATGTCCTCACCGCCCAGGATGTAACGCTCGCCGACCCTGCCCCGTTCATGGGCCAGCAGATGTCCCTGCGCGACATCCTCCACGTGCACGATATTCAGCCCGGTGTCGACGTAGGCCGGCATGCGCCCCGCCGCGGCATCGAGCACCATGCGCCCGGTCGGGGTCGGCTTCACGTCGCCTGGCCCCACCGGGGTGGAGGGATTGACGATGATCACCGGGCAGCCGGCGCGCGCCGCCTCGACTGCGACCTGCTCGGCGAGGAACTTCGAGCGCTTGTAGTGGCCGATCATCGTCTCGAGCGCGACGGGCGTGCGCTCATCGCCCGGAGTGCCATCGGGCGGAATCCCGACCGTCGCAACGCTCGAGGTGTAGATCACGCGGCGCACCCCGGTTCGGCGAGCCGCTTCGAGAATCGCGCGCGTTCCATCGACGTTCGAGCGATACAGCTCCTTCGGATCGCGAGCCCCCAGACGGTAGTCCGCCGCGACGTGAAACAGCGCCTCGCAGCCGGCGAGCGCGGCCTCGAGCGAGGCCGGCTCACGCAGATCGCCGACGACCGGCTCGGCCGTGAGCGCGGCGAGATTGGTGCGGTCGGAGGTGGGGCGCACGAGCACGCGCACCGACCAGCCCGCGCGCTCGAGCGCCTGCGCCACCGCGGCCCCCACGAAGCCCGTCGCGCCGGTAACCAGCGCTTTCATGCGGAGCGGGCCGCACCGCCGGGCCGGAGCGGCAAGGCACGCGCCACCGCGCGCAGCTGCCCGAGCCCCCGGTGATAGCGGTGCGCAAGGCGCAGCAGCGCCAGAAGGTCGCTCGGCGAGCGCAGCAAGCCGCCGGCGAGACGCAGCAGGCGCACCTCCCCGGCCCGGCTCGCCCGCACGATCGATCCGGGGATCTCATCACTCGCGGTGTCGACGATGGCGCGCAGCGCGATGAACGGCAACGCCGCCCGTTGCGCAACCCGCGCCACCGCGGCGCTCTCCATGTCGACCGCGACCGCCCCGGCGGCTGCGGCGCGCGCCGCCCGCTTGGCGGCGGCGGTGGCCAGCGCCTCCGGCACGCTCAGGAGGAGACCCTCGCTCAGGCCGCCCGGACGCAAGCCCGGCGCGGTCCCCGTCGGGGCATGGCTGATCGAGGCGCGAAGCGCCGTGGCGATCGCGGCGCGCCACGGACCATGGGTCGAGAAGCAGGCCGCGGGCGTGAAGCGTGTACCGTCGCCCCCATCGGCGGGAAGCTCGAGAACCGCCGCCGGCAAACAGATCGTGCCGGGCATGAGGGCCGGATCGAGCGCTCCGGCGACACCCCAGCTGAGAAGCGCTTCGGCACCGGAGCGAACCAGCAACTCGGCGGCGTGCGTGGCCGCGGCCGCCCCCACGCCGCTGACCTTGAGCAGTGTCTGCTCGCAGCGTCGTACGGTGCCTCCCCGAAGCGCCCGGCCCTCGGCCGCGAGCGCCGCGACGACGCCCAGGGTCAATGGGCCGTTCCGGCTCGCGTCAGATTGCGAAAGGCAGCGAGCGCCCAGAGGGGGAAGTAACGGCAGTAGCCGTGATACTTGAGATAAAAGACGCGCGGAAAGCCGGGCGCGGTGAAGTGCGGATCGCTCCACAGACCGTCCGGCTGCTGCGTGCGGATGAGATGATTCAATCCGCGACGGGTGCTGTCCGCGCCGCTCTCCCCGGCCGCGAGGAGCGCGAGCAGCGCCCACGCCGTATGGTGCGGCGTGCTCGCCACCTTGATCGGCGCGCGGCTGCCCTTGGCGTAGCTGTCGTTGCTCTCGCCCCAGCCGCCGTCGGAGTTCTGGCGCGACCACAGCCATTCGACGGCGCGTCGCACCGCCGGGTCCTGTGCGCTCACGCCCGCCTCGTGCAGGGCGGTGAGGACCGACCAGGTGCCGTAGATGTAGTTCGTGCCCCAGCGGCCGAACCAGGAGCCGTCGGGCTCCTGCTCCGCGCGCAGATACTCGATCGCGCGGGCGAGCGCCGGCCGGTCCTCGGGCCGGCCGACCCGGGCAAGCACGGTGACGACCCGCGCCGTCACGTCGCTCGTGGGCGGATCGAGAAGCGCACCGTGGTCGGCAAACGGTATCTTGTTGAGGTAGTAGGAGGTGTTGTCTGCGTCGAAGGCCGCGAAGCCGCCGTTCGCGCTCTGCATGCCGACCAGCCAGTCGAGCGCGCGCCGCACGCTCTCGCTGTACTCGGCGGCGTTCGGCGCCTGATGCATGCTCCAGGCGACCACCGCGGTGTCGTCGAGATCCGGATAGTAGTCGTTGGCGAACTGGAAAGCCCAGCCGCCGCCCGGCAGGTGCGGCCGATCGACGCGCCAGTCGCCGGGCTCATCGAGCAGCTGCTCGGTCTGCAACCAGTCGAGCGCGCGGGTTGCGGCGGCCGTGGCCTCGGCGCCGCCCACGGCCTGCATCGCATGCGCCGCGAGCGCCGTGTCCCACACCGGCGAGACGCACGGCTGGCAGTAGGCGCTCGTCGGGCCGACCACCAGAAGCTTCTGCAGGGCGCGCTTCGCGGTGACACGATGCGGATCGTCCGGCGGGTAGCCGAGGATCATCATCGCCTCGAGCGCATTCACCATCGCCGGGAAGATCGCGCCGAGCCCATCCTCGCCATTCAGGCGCTCGAGCATCCAGCGCTCCGCCTTGCGCGTCGCGCGCTCGCGCATCGCCCGCGGGATGAGGGGATCGATGTAGCGGGTCACATGATCGAGAGCGAGGAACACCTGCCCGAGAAGTCCGCCCTGCGTGCGGCTGTCGCGGAAATAGTCGCGCTCACGCTCCGGCGCGACGGCGAAGAGCTCGCGGATGTCGACCTTGCGCGGATTCTTCGCGAGCGGCTTGCGGGTGCACAGGATGAACAGCGGCACCATGACCGTGCGCGACCAGTACGACACCTTGGCCAGGTGGAAGAAGAACCACCGGGGCAGCAGCATGATCTCGACGGGGATGTACGGCACCGCCCGCCACGGGAGCTGACCGAACAGAGCGAGCGCGATGCGCGTGAACACGTTGGCGCGTGCCGCGCCGCCGCGCTCGAGGATCGCCTGGCGTGCACGCACCATGTGCGGCGCCCCTGGATCATCGCCCGCGAGCTTGAGCGCGTAGTACGCCTTCACGCTGCAGCTCATGTTGAGCTCACCGCCGTGATACAGCGGCCAACCGCCATTCGGCATCTGATGCGCCCGCAGGTACACCGCGATCTTGCGCTCGAGCGAGACGTCGATCTCGTCCATGAAGTGCATCATCATGATGTACTCGGCCGGGATCGTGCAGTCGGCCTCGAGCTCGAACAGCCAGTACCCCTCGGCGCTCTGCCTGCGCAGCAGCGCATCGCGCGCGGCCTCGATCGAACGATCGAGGAGCGATCCGACGGTGCGCGTGATCGACAGCGGGACGACGTCGGCGCGGGCCGGGTGGCTCGAGTCCGCCGCGGGTGCGGGCTTCGGTGCGATACGGCTCACGGCGCGGACCCCCCGGAGCGGCGCCGCGCGGGCTCAGCATCGACCGCGGCGAAGTCCGCCGCTGCGGCCGCCCCGCCCTCGAGATGAGGCTTCGGCCGATGCACCTCGCTCAGGCGCCCGAGCGGCAGCCCTCGCGCCGCCTGATTGAACAGGCGCCTCAGCATCCAGTCATTGCGCACCGAGAGGTCGGTCAGATGGCGCGTCATTCCGACCGCACGCCGGGAGATCTTCACCTGCCGGCCGGTGGTGAATCCGGGGTTCCTCGCTATCTTTTGCAACGTCAGCACCGCGAGTCCTATGGCCCACAGGCAGAAACGACGGATGCCGGCCTCCGTGGGCGGGATTAACAAGGTGTAATCGAGCGCATTGCGCAAATGCGCGTGCGCGACCCCCACGAGCTCGTGCAACCCCGCGTCGAAACGCGCATCCCGGTTCTCGGGGCTGAGCCGGGCCAGATCGACCCCCAGTGGCGCGAACACCTCTCGGGGCAGCCAGCACGCGCCCCTCGCCCGGTCCTCCCACACGTCCTTGAGGATGTTGGTCATCTGCAGTCCCTGCGCGAAGGAGGTGGCGCGGCGGGTGAGCTCGGCGCGCTGCCGAGCAATGACCGGCGAGTATTCGCAGAACAGCTCCGTGAGCATGTCACCGACCACACCGGCGACGTAGTAGCAGTAATCGTCGAGATCCGTGCTGCGCGCAAGGCCTTGCAGGCTCGCGGTCGACTGAAAGCGCGGCATGCCGTAGCACATGAGCGCGATGCAGCGCTCGATGGCGCTGCGTTGCGCAGCCTTGAGCGAGGCGGTAACCGCGAGCACCCGGCCCATGTTGCGGATGAGGTCGCGCTCGCTCGCGAGCGTCGAGTCGGAGAGGCGCCGATCGAGCTCCTGCGCGAGGCTCTGGGGATCGGCGCGCCCGGCGACCACGGCCTGAAAGCGCTCGTGGTAGGCCAGAGTCTCGGTGGGCGAGAGGGCCGGCTCGTCCTCGATGGTGTCGGCGATGCGGCACAGCAGATAGGCATTGGTGACCGCCAACCGCAGCGCGGGCGGCAACTGCGGGATCGTCAGCGCGAAGGTGCGCGAGACGTGCGGCAGAATGTCTTCTTGGTAAGCCTCGTCGGCGTTGCCGGAATCCATACAATCAGTATCTCGGATAAGCGCGAAGGTAGCACCAGCGGACCGGGTGTGGCGCAAAGTACCCGGCCGCTCGAGGCAGTGAGCTACCAAAACACAAGGGCGACGGCGCCTGTGCACCCGCGTCGCCGCAACCAAGTGGCCATCTTGCCACAGTGACGCGTGTCGTTGCCAGCTTGGGTCCCGGGCAGTATAAACTGGGCAGGATGAGCTCTCACGCCCCCGGGTTTCCCCTGCTCGAAACCATTCATTCACCCCAGGACCTGCGCCGCCTGCCGGCCTCGAAGCTCACCACGCTCGCCGAGGAGCTGCGTCAGTTCCTGATCCAGAGCGTGAGCACGCGCGGTGGACATTTTGCCGCTGGACTGGGCACGGTCGAGCTCACGGTCGCGCTCCATTACATTTTCAACACGCCCTACGACCGCCTGGTGTGGGACGTCGGCCATCAGGCCTACCCACACAAGGTGCTCACCGGACGTCGCGACCGTCTGCACACCATCAAGCAGGACGGCGGGCTCGCGCCGTTTCCTTCGCGCCAGGAGAGCGAGTACGACACCTTCGGCGTCGGCCACTCGAGCACCTCGATCAGCGCCGCGCTCGGCATGGCCGTGGCGGCTGCGAAGCGGGGTGAGGATCGGCGCGCGGTGGCGATCATCGGTGATGGCGCGCTCACGGCCGGCATGGCATTCGAGGCGCTCAATCATGCGGGCTCCGCTCAGACCGACCTGCTGATCATCCTCAACGACAACGACATGTCGATTTCCGAGAACGTGGGGGCGCTCTCGAACTATCTCGCCCGCGCGCTCTCCGGACGCATCTACGCGCACCTGCGCGAGGGCGGCAAGAAGGTGCTGCGCCAGATGCCCACGGTCTGGGAGCTCGCACGCCGCTCCGAGGAGCACTTGAAGGGCATGGTGCTGCCCGGCACCTTGTTCGAGGAGATGGGTTTCAACTACATCGGCCCCGTCGACGGCCATGACGTGCAGGCGCTCGTCGGCACGCTCGCCAACGTCAAGAAGCTGAAAGGCCCGCAGTTCCTGCACGTGGTGACGCGCAAGGGCAAGGGCTACGCGCCCGCCGAGGCCGATCCGATCAAGTGGCACGGCCCGGGCCCCTTCGATCCGGCGAGCGGCAAGATCTTCAAGGAAGCGAGCTCCGGCCCCACCTACTCCCAGGTGTTCGGCAGCTGGTTGTGCGACATGGCCGAGCGCGACCCGAAGATCGTCGGCATCACCCCGGCCATGCGCGAGGGCTCCGGGCTCGTCGAGTACTCCAAGCGCTTTCCCGATCGCTACTTCGACGTGGCGATCGCCGAGCAGCACGCCGTCACGTTCGCCGCGGGTCTCGCCGCGGAGGGCTACAAGCCCGTGGTCGCCATCTACTCGACGTTCCTGCAGCGCGCGTACGATCAGCTGATTCACGACGTGGCGCTGCAGAATCTGCCGGTCGTGTTCGCGCTCGATCGGGCGGGGCTCGTGGGGAGCGATGGCGCGACCCATCAAGGCAGCTACGACCTCGCCTTCATGCGCTGCATCCCGAACATGGTGATCATGGCGCCCGCGGACGAGAACGAGTGCCGCCAGATGCTCTATACCGGCACCACACTGAGCTCGCCCTCGGCCGTGCGCTATCCGCGCGGCACGGGACCGGGCGTCACCCCGAGTGTCGAGATGACTTCCATCCCCGTCGGTCGCGCCCAGGTGAGGCGCGAGGGCCGCTCGGGTCTGGCGATTCTCGCCTTCGGCGCGCTGGTGGACACGGCGCGCAAGATCGCCGAGCGCCTCGATGCGACGCTCGTCAACATGCGCTTCGTGAAGCCGCTCGATGAGGCTACGGTGGTCGCGATGGCCGGCAAGCACCGCGCACTGGTGACGATCGAGGAAAATTCCGTCATGGGCGGCGCCGGCTCCGCGGTGGGCGAGTGCCTTGCGGCCTCGGGACTCCAGGTGCCGCTCCTGCAGCTAGGCATCCCCGACCGCTTCATCGAGCACGGCTCGCGCGAGACCTGCCTCGCCGCCGCGGGTCTCGACCTCGCCGGCCTGTCCGCACGGATCGATCCGTGGTGGAAGAATCTGCAGACGCCCGAACGGCTGCGCTCGGTGGGCAGCGTCTAGGGAGCCTGGGCCGTCGGCCGCCCCGTCTCGATCAGACGCTTCAGACGCTCGAGCTGAAGAGCGAGCACCTGGTCGACCCCTTTCGACAGCTCCTCGAAGCCTCGGGCGGAATAGCCACCCACGGCATAGGTGAGTGACACCTGCGCGCCGCTCGCGCCGCTCTCGATGCGGATGCTCAGGGCCCCCTCGACGCCCATGCCCTGCAGCGGCCCGAGCGCACCCCGCAGCCGCAGGAGTTTTCCAGGCATGGCGTTCACCACCACCATGTGCTGCACCGACCCGCCGCCCGGCAGCGTCTCGCACCAGCAGCCGCCCGCGCGCGCATCGAGCGTCAAGCTTCCTGAATAGGAGTGCGCGGCATCCCACCAGGCCGAGGGCGTGATCGCGGCCTGGTACACGGTGGCCGGTGACGCGGCGATGGACGCCTGCTCTCGTACCTCGAAGCCGCTGGCGCTCACCCCCACGACCTCGGCCTCGCTCGGGCGTGCGAGCGCCGAGAGGAGCACCCAGGCCGCCATTCCAATTGCAGGCGCTCTCCGCGAGCGATGCTCAGCAGACCGGCCGCATTTCCTTTCCATGTCGATCGTCTCCGTGACGCGTGTGTGCCCGCGATGCGCGTGCATCATCCCCGATGCGTGCATCCGCGACGCGGGTGTATCCACGATGCGGGTGTATTCCCGACCGGGCGACCACTATCGGCAACCCAGTCCCGCGAAGCAAGATCGCCGAAGGTGTCCGCTGCAATGAACTCACCCGGCGTCCGGTCTTAATGCACGACGTCGATTCAATTCGACGTCGCAGCGAGCCGAACTCAAGTCCCCTCCACCCCACAGGATTTCTCATGAGCGTATTGCGCGATTGGTTGATCGATTGGCCTGCCCGCGTCTCGCGGCACCTCGACGGCTGGGCGCCGTTGTTCGCCCGTATCGTGGTCGGCTGGGTGTTTCTGCTGAGCGGCTGGGGCAAGCTCCACAATCTGCCGGCCGTCATCGACAACTTTGCCGGGTGGCATATCCCGGCGCCGCAGCTGCTCGGTCCCTTCGTGTCGGGTGTGGAGTTCTTCGGCGGGCTGTTTCTGTTGCTCGGTCTGGCGACGCGGATCTCGGCGGGGGCGCTCGGTGTGACGATGATCGTCGCGATCGTCTCGGCCAAGTGGGATCAGGTCGATTCGCTCGAGACCTTGCTGGGTTTCGACGAGACCGAATACCTCGCGCTCTTTCTCTGGCTGGCCATCGCGGGCGCAGGGCGCTTCTCTATCGATCGATTCCTCGAGCGCCCGGCGACCGCGAGGGCTACGGCGACCACAGCCGCCCACACGATCCGGAGTTGAGCCGCGCTGGATCGAATGGCCATGGCTCCCTGGAACCCGGCCCTCCCCCACTCGCCGCTGCAGAAGCTCGCGGGACTCGCGCATCGAGCGAGCACCCTCGCCAGCCGCATCCTCACGGGACTGGTGTGGCCGTACGTCGATCTGCTGATCCGGGGGTGGCTTGCCAAGGTCTTCTTCGTCCGCGGCCTCATCGGCATCCTGGACTTCCCGGGCGCCCTCGCGGCGGCACGGTACGAATATCCGATGCGATTCATGTCGTCGGTCGCCGCCACTCATGTGGGGACATGGCTCGAGGTCGCATGCGCATCACTGCTCGCGCTCGGATTGATGACCCGCTATGCCGCGCTTCCGCTCCTCGTCATCTCGATCGGAATCCAGTTCGCCTACCAGCCTTTCGATAGCCAGCTCTTCTGGATCGCCCTGTTCGGCTGGTACGTGGTCGTGGGAGCCGGTCCGCTGTCGCTCGATCACCTCGTGCGCGGTGGGCTGCGCGAGAGCGCACTGCCGCTCGTGCCCCGCCTCATCCGGGCGTCGACGATCATTCGTGCGCGCTTCGGCCCGCTTTACCTGTCGGTGCTGCGCATCTGGCTGGGGTGCGCGCTGCTGATCGCAGCGACCGCCCCACCTGCCGCGACCGCAGAAGCCGGTGCGCTCGCCTCAGGCTTCCCGCTCGACGTGGCGCTGCGCGTGCCGCATGCGCTGGCGCTCGCGGCGGGTCTGCTGCTGCTCGTGGGCCTGGGCACGCGTTACGCCGCCGTGACCTCGATGCTCGCGCTGTTCGCCGATTCCATGGTCGACCCGCGGGCCACCGACGCGCTGTACCTGCTCATGATCTTGAGCATTCTCGCGATTCACGGCGCAGGTCCGCTGTCGCTCGACCGGCTCATCCGATCCTGGCTGGAGCGATGGATGCCGGATCGGGATTCACGCGACCCTCGAGCCCTGCAGGGCCTGCCGCGGGTCGTGATCGTCGGCGCCGGATTCGGCGGCATCAGCTGTGCGCTCGCGCTGCGTGGGACGCGCGCGGCCGTCACGCTCATCGACCGCACGAACTTTCATCTGTTTCAGCCGCTGCTCTACCAGGTTGCCACGGCCGCATTGTCGCCGGGCGATATCGCAACCCCGACGCGACCGGTGTTTCGCGAATCGTTCGGCACCCAGGTGCTCCTCGGTACCGTCACGGGCATCGACACGCAGAGCCGCTCGATCATCGTGGGAGATCAGATCATCGGCTACGATTATCTGGTGCTCGCGACGGGCGCGACCCACAGCTACTTTGGAAAGGAAGAGTGGGCAGCGCTCGCCCCCGGCTTGAAGAGCATCGAGGATGCGACCGAGATCCGGCGGCGCATTCTCATGGCCTTCGAGCGCGCCGAAGCCACCGCGGATGCGGCGCGCCGGGCTGCTTTGCTGACTTTTCTCATCGTCGGCGGAGGACCGACGGGCGTGGAGCTGGCCGGCGCCATCGCCGAGCTCTCGAAGCTCGGCATGCGCCGCGAATTTCGCAGCTTCGACCCGCGGGACACGCGCATCATCCTGGTGCAGTCGGCACCTCGGCTGCTACCGTCCTTTCCCGAGTCCCTGGCGCAGCACGCTCGCAGGGCGCTCGAGCGGCTGGGGGTCGAAGTGTGCTTGAACAGCAAGGTCGATCACGTCGACGCCGAGGGCGTCCTCGTCGACGGACGGCGCATCGAGGCGCGCACCGTGCTGTGGGCCGCCGGGGTCAAGGCCTCGCCCGCTGCGCAATGGCTCAAGGTCGAGGCGGACCGCGCAGGACGTATCAAGGTCGGTGCTGACCTCGGCGTTCCGGGTCTTGCGAACGTCTTCGCCGTGGGGGACACGGCCGCGAGCGCGGGGTGGAACGGGAACCTGGTCCCCGGTCTGGCTCCGGCAGCCAAACAACAGGGGCGCTATGCGGCGAGGCGGATTCATGCGGCGATTCACGGCGCGGCGCCGCTCGCGCCTTTTCGATATCGACATCTCGGCAGCCTCGCGACGATCGGCCGCAAATCCGCCGTCGTCGACTTTGGAATCGTGAGGCTGTGGGGCGCGCCGGCCTGGTGGCTCTGGGGCGTGGTCCACATCGGTTTCCTCCTGGGAGTGCGCAATCGCCTCGCCACCATGATCAATTGGTTCTGGGCTTATCTGCGCCTGGGCGGCGGCATCCGCCTGATCACCGGGAGACCGGCCTGAGCTTCGCCGCCTCGCGCGCCAGCAGCGTGCGCTTGCGATCCTTGCCCCATCGATAGCCGCCCGGCTCGCCGCCTACGCCCACCACGCGGTGACACGGAATGAGGAGCGCGATCCGGTTCGATCCACAGGCGCTGGCGACTGCGCGTGCGGCGGTCGGTGCGCCGATGCGCCGTGCCATCGCGCCGTAGCTCACGGTCGAGCCGAGCGGCACCTTGCGCAGCGCCCGCCAGACCCTCGATTGAAACGCCGTGCCCTGCACGTCGAGCGGCAGATCGAGCGCCTCCTGCGGCAGCAGGATGAAATCGCGCACCGCGTCGAACCAGCCGCGCAGTCGCTCCTCGTCGCTCTCGAGCGCCGCGCCCGGAAAGTCCGCGCGCAGCTCCTCGAGCAGCTCTCCCGGACGCGCGCCGAAGGCGAGCGAGCAGATTCCACGCTCGGTCGCCGCCATCAGCATCCAGCCCAGATCGGACAGGCCCATCCACCAGCCGATGCGCTCGGCGGCGCGCAATCGGCCCGGCGGCTCGCCGAATGAGCGGCGGGCGAGTGCATAGGCGGCCGAGGGCGAATCGAAGCCGGCCTCGAGCGTGGCCTCGAGGGCGGAAGGAGCACGCGATGACAGGCGCGCCAGGCGATTGAGCGCGATTGCCTGACCGTAGGCCTTCGGCGTCGTGCCGAGCCGGCGGCGAAACTGCCGTTGCAGCTCCTCGGGGCTCACGCCGAGATCGCTCGCGAGCATCCCGAGCGCGGGCGCCGTATCGGCACGCTCCAGTCGCCGGCAGGCGGCGAGCAGGGTGCGCGGCCAATCGATGCGCGCACGCGGGCGCCGGATACGCTCAACCGAGCTCATGGCTCGAGCTCGGATCAACGGCATAGGGAATCACCTCGTCGAGAAAGCCCGGCTGCGCACTCACCCGCGCGACCCAGGCGGCCACCGCCCCGTAGTCGCAGAGTGCCAACCCGGCCTCATCGGCGCGGCTCACATACGCGAACACGCACATATCGGCGATCGAGTAGCCGGCCTCGGTCAGAAACTCCCGATCGGTGAGCCATGCATCGAGGAGCGCCAGGCTTTTCTCGCTCCTCACGCGGCGCTCGTGCACGATCGGCGGCGCGCGACGCGCGAGCTTGCCCGTCTGCGCCCAGTAGCGCAGCGATGCGAGCCCGTTCTGAATGAAGTCCTCCTCCCAGAACATCCAGCGCAGCTGCTGAGAGGCGAGCCACGGATCGCTCGCGAGGTAGCGCGTGCCCTGCGCGAGGTAGAAGAGAATGGCGTTCGATTCGGCGAGCGTGCGCCCATCCTCGAGCTCGAGCACCGGAACCGCCCCCGTCGGATTCTTCGCGAGGAACTGCGGCCACTGCCCCTCGCCGTCGAAGATCCGCACCTGTCGTGTACGCACCTCGAGCCCCAGATGATTGAGCAGGAGCCTCACCTTGTAACCGTTCTGCGATGGACCGTAATCGTACAGCGTGAGCATGGAGCACTCCTGTGGGGTTCGATGCGCGCAGATTAGGGCGTGCGCGGCGCAGCGTCTTCCCGATTATTGAGCTGTCCCGGCCGCGCACGCGCTGTCCGGCCGTGCATGCGCCACCTCGCACGCTCGATGGGTGAGGCCTCAGCGCACCTGCGGCGTCGCGCCGCTCAGCAGCTCGAGAAAGCGCGCACGCTCGATGTTGCCGCCGCTCAGGATGAGCGCGACGCTCTTGCCCCTCATGCGGGCGCGCTCCCTGAGGAGCGCGGCGAGCGGCGCGGCGCCCGCGCCCTCGGCGACCTGGTGCGTGTCGTCGAAGTAGGCGCGCACCGCGCCTGCGATCTCATCCTCGCTCACCTCGACGATCCGGCTCGCTCCCCGGCAGATGATCTCGATCGCGGCCGGATCGGGGCATCGCGTCGCGATCCCGTCCGCGAAGGTGAGGGCCGATTCGGTCGGCACGGCCCGGCCCGCTGCGAAGGAGCGCGCGCTCGCCGGCGCGTTGGCCGCGCCGACCCCGATGATCTCGGTCGAGCGACCGAGCAGATCGCGCACCGCGATCAGCCCGCAAATGCCCGAGCCCATGCCGATGCCGACATAAACCGCATCGAATTCGACGGCCGCCGCGAACAGCTCGAGGGCGTAGGTCGAGACGCCGACGACGAGATCACGATGGAACGAGGGAATGCGATGCAGGCCCTGCTCGCGACAGGCACGCTCCGCTGCCTGGCTTGCCTCATCGAAGTCGCGACCCGACTCGATGACCGTCGCGCCCCATCCTTGCATCGAGGCGTTCTGATCGACCGAGTTGCCGAGCGGAACATAGACGGTGGCGCTGAGTCCGGCGCGCGCGGCCGCGAAGGCGATCGACTGGCCGTGGTTGCCCCGGGTCGCGGAGACGACGTGTCGCGTGGAAGGCTCGCGTCTCACGAGCCGGTCGACATAAATGAGCCCGCCCCGCACCTTGAACGCGCCCGTCGGCGTGTGGTTCTCGTGCTTCACCCACACGCTCGCGCCGGTGCGCTCGCGCAGCTTCGGCCACGCATACAAAGGCGTCGGTGCGACGACCGGCCGCACGAGCACGGCCGCGGCCTCGATCTCCTCGAGCGACAGGTCGAGCGGGGACGGACTAAGGGGGCTCATTGCGCCCAGAGTACAACAGCGAGCGCACCGGTCCCTGACCCGCGTTAGAGAGACTGCAGCGGTGCCGCCGGCGCGGGTGCAGTCGATGCGGCGGGTGCAGCAGATGCGGCGGGTGCAGCGGGCGCGGCCGGTGCGCCCGCCGGCCGCGAGCGAAGCGCCGACTGGATGGCGTGTGCGAGATCGCGCTGACTGCAGGGCTTGGAGAGCTTCGTGAGGCCCATGCGCTCCGGATCGCAGGGGAGCTCGGCGTAACCGGTTGCCAGGATGAACGGGACGTGCGGGTAGCGCTCCCGCACCGACTGGGCGAGCTCGAGACCGGTCATCCCCGGCATCGCATGATCGCTGATGATGAGGTCCACGGCGGCCCCGGACTCGAGCGCGGCCAGTGCGGCCGTCGCCGAGGATGCCTCGATCGAGGTATGGCCGAGGTCCTCGAGGAGCGCGCTGGTTCCGGTGAGCACCAGGGCATCGTCATCGACGAGCAGGACCCGACAGGTGAGAGATGCCGGCTCGGCGCTCAGCGCCTCAAGCTCCGGCAACTCACCCTTGAGCTCGCTGACCAGCGCCATCGGCAGCCACAGCTCGACCGTGGTTCCTTGGCCGCTCGTGCTGACAATGCGCAGCAGGCCGCCCGACTGCGCCGCGAGACCGTGGACCATCGAGAGCCCGAGCCCCGTGCCCTTGCCCGGTCCCTTCGTCGTGAAGAAGGGCTCGGTGGCCTTGGCGAGCGTGACTTCGTCCATGCCGATCCCGGTGTCGATCACACGGATGCACACGTAGTTTCCCGGGGCGAGCGCCGGGGGTGTGCCGGGGCCGATGTCGAGCTTCGGGGTGGCCGTGATCCTGAGGGTGCCGCCCTCGGGCATGGCATCGCGCGCATTGAGCGCCAGATTGAGGAGCGCCAGCTCGAGCTGGTTCGAATCGATCAGCACCGGCGGCAACCCCTGGGGGAAATCGGTCTCGAGACGAATCGCGTGACCCAGCGCACGATTGAGGAGCTCGGACATCCCGCTCACGAGCTCGGGGATCTCGACCGACTCGGGCTTGAGCTCCTGGCGGCGCGAGAAGGCGAGCAGGCGCTGCGTGAGGGCGGCGCCGCGCTGGGCTCCCTGCTGTGCGTTATGCAGCAGGCGGCGGCTCTGCGCATCGTCGGGCGGCAAGCGCTTCTCGAGCAACGTCAGGCTGCCGAGCACGGCCATCAGCAGGTTGTTGAAGTCATGCGCCACCCCGCCCGTCAGCCGGCCGATCGTGTCGAGCTTCTGTGCCTCGAACAGCTGGGCCAGCGCGCTCTCGCGCTCTCGCGTGCGCTCCTCGATGCGCTGCTCGAGCTCCTCGTTGAAACGACGCAGCTCCAGGGTGCGCTCCTCGACGCGCTGCTCGAGCTCGGCATTGAAGCGCTCGAGCTGACGCGTCTTGCGATACAGATCGACGAAGACCTTCACCTTCGCGCGCAGCAGCTCCGGTACCACCGGCACCGGCACGAAATCGACGCCGCCGAGCTGATAGCCGCGCAGCTGATCGGGATTTCCATTCATCACGGCCGAGACGAAGATGATCGCGGTGTTCTGAAAGCGCGGGTGCTCGCGCACCATGGCCGCAAGCTCAAACCCATCGAGATCGGGCATGCAGACGTCGATGAGGATGACCGCCACCTCGTGGCGCAGCAGCACCTCGAACGCCTCGCGGGCCGAGGCCGCCTTCAGCAGGGTCTCGCCCATGTCGCCGAGGATCACCTCGTGGCTGAGGAGCTTGGCCTGCTGATCGTCGACCAGCAGGATGTTCACCGGATCGATCGATTGCACTTGTACTTCGGCGGTGGCCATGTATGCCCCGCTCAGCGATGCAACCACATGCGCAATGCCGAGAGGAGCTGCTCGACGTTCACCGGCTTCGCGAGATAATCCGAGGCGCCCGCCTCGAGACATTTCTCACGGTCGCCCTTCATGGCCTTCGCCGTGAGGGCGAGGATGGGCAGCCGCCGGAAGCCCGGCTTCGCACGGATCGCCTGGATCGTCTCGTAGCCATCCATGCCCGGCATCATGATGTCCATGAGCACGATCGCGACGTCCGATCGCGAATCGAGCACCGAGATCGCCTCGCTCCCCGTGGTGGCGGTGAGCACCTCCATGCCGCGCCGCTCGAGCACGCTCGAAAGCGCAAAGATGTTGCGAGCATCGTCGTCGACCAGCAGCACGCTGCGGTGCATGAGATCCTCATCCGAGCTGTGCAGCCGCTGCAGCATCTTTTGCTTGGCCGGCGGCAGCTCGGCGACCACCCGGTGCAGGAACAGCGCCGTCTCATCGAGCAGTCGCTCGGGGGATTCGACACCCTTGACGACGACGCTGCGCGCCATCGTGTGCAGCATCGCATCCTCCTCCGCCGAGAGCTCGCGCCCGGTGAACACCACCACCGGCAAGTCGCGCAGCAGCTCATCGTCGCGGATCTCCTCGAGCACCTCGAAGCCCGACATATCGGGCAGCTTCAGATCGAGCACGACGCAGTCCGGCGGATCCTCGCGCAGTTGCACGAGCGCATCCGCCCCCGTCCCCGCGGAGCTGATCTCGATGTCCTCGTGCGCCAGCAGCTCGGCGACGCTCTTGCGCTCGACCTCATCGTCCTCAACCACCAGCAGCCGCTTGCGGCGCGGACTCGCATAGCCCTTGATGCGCGCGAAGGCTTCCTCGAGCCCCTCGGCGGTGGCCGGCTTGTGCACGAAGGCGAATGCGCCGCGCGCCAGGCCGTGATGGCGGTCCTCGTCCAGGGTGACGATCTGCACCGGTATGTGCCGCGTCGTGGGGTCCTGCTTGAGCTGGCTCAGCACGGTCCAGCCGAGCATGTCCGGCAGGAAGATGTCGAGCGAGATGGCGGTCGGATGGTGCTCGCGCGCCAGGGTGAGCGCCTCGGTGCCGCGCTGCGCGACCAGCACCTTGAAGCCCTGGTGCTTCGCGGCGCCCATCATCACGCGCGCATAGTGCGGGTCGTCCTCGACGATGAGCACGACCATGTCCTCCGGCGCGATGTCCCCGCGGTCGTCGACGATCTGCTCGGCCGGCCGCTCGGTGGCGCGGGACTGCATGATGCCGGTGCTGGTGAACGCATTCGCCTGGGCGCTTTCCGCCGCGGCCACCGCCTGCATCTTGGCGCTCGAGCCGCCGAGATAGACGAGGGGCAAATACAGGGTGAAGGTGCTGCCGACGCCCGGCGTGCTGCGCAGCTGGATCTCGCCGCCCAGCAGGTTGGCGAGCTCGCGGCTGATCGCGAGCCCGAGTCCCGTGCCGCCGTACTTGCGGCTGGTGCCCGCGTCGGCCTGCTGGAAGGCCTCGAAGATGATGCGCTGCTTCTCCGGTGGGATGCCGATGCCGGTATCCGAGACCTCGAAGGACACCACCGAGGGCGCGTGCCTCAGGATCGGATGGTCGGCGTTCCAGCCGCTCGCAGCGGGCGACACCGTGAGCTTCACACCGCCCTGCTCGGTGAACTTGAAGGCGTTCGACAGCAGGTTCTTCAGCACCTGCTGCAGGCGCTTCGAGTCGGTGATGATGCTGCGCTCGAGATTCGGCGCAACCACGACCTCGAACTGCAGGCGGCGATTCTCCGCCTCGTGCCGGAACGGGCGGCCCATCATCTCGAGCAGGTTCGAGAAGTAGATTTCCTCGGCCTCCACCGACACGGTGCCCGACTCGATCTTCGACAGATCGAGGATGTCGCTGATCAGGTTCAACAGATCGGTGCCCGCGCCGTGGATCGTGCGGGCGAACTCCACCTGCTTGCCGGTGAGATTCCCGTCGGGGTTCTCCGAAAGCTGCTGTCCGAGGATCAGGATGCTGTTCAACGGCGTGCGCAGCTCGTGGGACATGTTCGCCAGGAACTCGGACTTGTACTTCGAGGTGAGTGACAGCTCGGTGGCCTTCTCCTCGAGGGCGCGCCGAGCCTGCTCGATTTCCTGATTCTTGGCCTCGACCTCGACGTTGCGATCGGCGAGCTGCTGGGCTTTTTGCTCGAGCTGCTCGTTGGTCTGCTGCAGCTCCCGCTGCTGCACCTGCAGCTCGGTGGCGAGCTGCTGCGATTGCTTGAGCAGGCCCTCGGTCTGCATCGTCGCCTCGATCGAATTGAGCACGATGCCGATCGAGGTCGTGAGCTGCTCGAGGAAGGTCATCTGCAAACTGGTGAACGAGCCGAGGGAGGCGAGCTCGATCACCGCCTTCACCTGTCCCTCGAACAGCACCGGCAGCACGATCACGTGGCGCGGGGCGGCCTTGAACAAACCCGAGGTGATCGCGACGACGTCCTCGGGCATGGTGATCAACATGCGTCGCGCGTCGTTCGCGCACTGGCCGATGAGGCCCTCGCCCCGGCGCAACGTCTCGGCGGGCCCAGAGTTGCCGCCGCCGTCGGCGAATGCGGACAGGAGCCTGAGCTGGCCTTGCTCCTCGTCGCCCTCGACCTGATAGATCACGCCCTGCTGCGCATCGACCAGCGGCGCGAGCTCCGATAGCAGCATGCGCCCCACGGTCGTCAGGTCCCGCTGACCCTGCAGCATGTTGGTGAAGCGCGCCAGGTTCGTCTTGAGCCAGTCCTGCTCGGTGTTGCGCTCCGTGGTGAGGCGCAGATTGCCGATCATCGTATTGATGTTGTCCTTCAGCTCGGCCACCTCACCGCGGGCCTCGACCTGCACCGAGCGGGTGAGGTCGCCCTTGGTCACGGCCGTGGCGACCTCGGCGATCGCACGCACCTGGGTGGTGAGATTGGCCGCCAGCAGATTGACGTTGCCGGTGAGATCCTTCCAGGTTCCTGCGGCCCCGGGCACGTTCGCCTGCCCGCCAAGACGGCCCTCGACGCCGACCTCACGCGCCACCGTCGTCACCTGATCGGCGAAGGTGGCCAGCGTGTCGGTCATGTTGTTGATCGTCTCGGCGAGAGCGGCGACCTCGCCCTTCGAGGCGACGGTGAGATTCTGCTTGAGGTCGCCGTCCGCGACCGCGGTCACCACCTTGACGATGCCGCGCACCTGCTCGGTGAGATTGGCCGCCATGACGTTGACCGTATCGGTGAGATCCTTCCAGGTTCCGGCGACGCCCGGCACCTGCGCCTGCCCGCCGAGGCGCCCCTCGGTGCCGACCTCGCGCGCGACGCGCGTCACCTCGCCCGCGAATCCGTTGAGCTGGTCGACCATCGTGTTGATGGTGTTCTTGAGCTCGAGAATCTCCCCTTTGACGTCCACCGTGATCTTGCGTGAGAGGTCGCCTCGCGCCACCGCGGTGGTGACCTCCGCGATATTGCGCACCTGCGTGGTGAGGTTCGCCGCAAGGAGGTTCACGTTGTCGGTGAGGTCCTTCCAGGTGCCGGCGACGCCCGGCACGACGGCCTGGCCGCCGAGGCGCCCGTCGGTGCCGACCTCGCGCGCGACGCGCGTCACCTCGCCCGCGAAGGAGCGCAGCTGGTCGACCATCGTGTTCAACGTCTCCTTGAGAAGCAGGATCTCGCCGCGCACGTCCACCGTGATCTTGCGCGACAGGTCGCCGTTTGCGATCGCAGTCGCCACTTCGGCGATGTTGCGCACCTGCGCGGTGAGATTGCCCGCCATGGAGTTCACGTTGTCGGTGAGGTCCTTCCAGGTGCCGGCGACACCGGGCACCTGCGCCTGGCCGCCGAGCTTGCCCTCGGTGCCGACCTCGCGCGCGACGCGCGTCACTTCGCCGGCGAAGGCGTTGAGCTGGTCGACCATCGTGTTGATGGTGTTCTTGAGCTCGAGGATCTCGCCCTTGACGTCCACGGTGATCTTGCGCGACAGGTCGCCGCGCGCGACGGCGGTCGTCACCTCGGCGATGTTGCGCACCTGACCGGTCAGGTTCGAGGCCATCGAGTTGACGTTCTCGGTGAGATCCTTCCAGGTGCCGGCGACGCCCGGCACGTTGGCCTGGCCGCCGAGCTTGCCCTCGGTGCCGACCTCGCGCGCGACGCGCGTCACTTCCGAGGCGAAGCGGTTCAGCTGATCGACCATCGTATTCAAGGTCTCTTTCAGCTGCAGGATCTCACCGCGCACGTCCACCGTGATCTTGCGCGACAGATCGCCGTTGGCGATGGCGGTCGAGACCTCGGCGATGTTGCGCACCTGCGCGGTGAGATTGCCCGCCATCGAGTTGACCGAGTCGGTGAGATCTTTCCACGTGCCCGCAATTCCGGGCACCTGCGCCTGGCCGCCGAGGCGTCCCTCGGTGCCGACCTCGCGCGCGACGCGCGTCACCTCGCCGGCGAAGGAGCGCAGCTGATCGACCATCGTGTTGATGGTCTCCTTGAGCTCGAGGATCTCGCCCGATACGGTCACGGTGATCTTCTTCGACAGATCGCCCTGCGCGACCGCGGTTGCGACCTCGGCGATGTTGCGCACCTGGCCCGTGAGGTTCGAGGCCATCGAGTTGACGGAATCGGTGAGATTCTTCCAGGTACCGGCGACACCCTTCAGTTGCGCCTGACCGCCGAGCTTGCCCTCGGTGCCGACCTCGCGCGCGACGCGCGTCACCTCGCCCGCAAAGGCGTTGAGCTGGTCGACCATCGTGTTGATCGTGTCCTTGAGCTCGAGGATCTCGCCGCGCACGTCGACGGTGATCTTCTTCGAGAGATCGCCGTTGGCCACCGCGGTGGTGACCTCGGCGATGTTGCGCACCTGGCCCGTGAGGTTCGAGGCCATCGAGTTGACGTTCTCGGTCAGGTCCTTCCAGGTGCCCGCGACGCCGCGCACGTTGGCCTGGCCGCCGAGGCGTCCCTCGGTGCCGACCTCGCGCGCGACGCGCGTCACCTCCGAAGCGAAGGCGTTCAGCTGATCGACCATCGTATTGATGGTCTCCTTGAGCTCGAGGATCTCACCGGAGACGTTCACGGTGATCTTCTTCGAGAGGTTGCCGCTCGCAATGGCGGTCGAGACCTCGGCGATGTTGCGCACCTGCGCCGTCAGGTTGCCCGCCATGGAGTTGACGGAGTCGGTGAGGTCCTTCCAGGTGCCGGCGACGCCCGGGACCTGCGCCTGGCCGCCGAGGCGCCCTTCGGTGCCGACTTCGCGCGCGACGCGCGTCACCTCGCCCGCGAACGCATTGAGCTGGTCGACCATGGTGTTCATGGTTTGCTTGAGCTCGAGAATCTCGCCCGACACATCGACCGTGATCTTGCGGGACAGATCGCCACGGGCGACGGCGGTCGTGACCTGCGCGATGTTGCGCACCTGTGCCGTCAGGTTGCCGCACATGGCGTTCACCGAGTCGGTGAGATCCTTCCAGGTCCCGGCAACGCCCGGCACGAGCGCCTGACCGCCGAGCTTGCCTTCGGTACCCACCTCGCGCGCGACGCGCGTCACCTCCGAGGCGAAGGAGCGCAGCTGATCGACCATCGTGTTGATGGCTTCCTTGAGCTGCAGGATCTCGCCGCGCACATCGACCGTGATCTTCTTGGAAAGATCCCCGTTCGCGACCGCGATGGTCACCTCGGCGATGTTGCGCACCTGCGCCGTCAGGTTCGAGGCCATCGAGTTGACGCTTTCGGTGAGATCGCGCCACACGCCGGTGACCTCGCTCACCTGCGCCTGACCGCCGAGCTTGCCGTCGGTACCGACCTCGCGGGCGACGCGCGTCACCTCGGAGGTGAAGACCGAGAGCTGCTTGATCATCGTGTTGACGATGTTGGCGGAGCGCAGAAATTCACCCTTCAACGGCCGACCATCGACATCGAGCGGCACGGTCTGCAGAAGATCGCCGCGCGCCACCGCGCTCACCGTGCGGGTGACCGCCGTGGTCGGCCACAGCAAGTCGTCGATGAGCGTGTTGACCGAGTTCTCCATGTCGGCCCACGCGCCCTCGGAGAGCCCGAACCGTACGCGGGTGCGGGTCTTGCCCTGACGGCCGACGACGTCGCCGACATGCTCGAGCTGCTGCGCAATGCGCTCATTCGCGGTGACGATGGTGTTGAAGGCATCACAGATCTTGCCGGTCACGCCGACGTGGTGTCCGGGCAGACGCACCGAAAAATCCCCGCCCTGCATGGCCTGCAGCGCGCCCAGCAGCTGCTGCATGTCGAGATCTGGAGGAGGGGTCAGGACCGGCGCATGGCCGGGGGTGCCATTGGTGCGAGATCTGCGAGCGACGTCGCCGCTTTTCGTAGACACGGTACTCTCCCCCGCCACATCGCGCGCCAGTTCGTGCAAATGGGGCTGTGCGTGCGGCCGGCTTAGATCGCCGCGTCGGCGCAATGATCGCCACGCGGCATGGACGCGCCCGATCTTGGCAAAGGGGCCTACAAATGTCCACGGCGTCTGCGACGTTAAGTCACGGAATTCGTTGAAGTTAATTGTAAAATTTACAACCCGGCCGGAGCGCGCGAGAAGTCGTCGCAAAGCGGCCCAGCGGCCGCCGAGGGCCGCCCACCGAATGCCCTTGTCCACTCGCCGATGGCATGATCAACCTCCCATGGAATCTGGTGCGCAGGCCCCGCGTGAACGACCTCGAGTCCCGGGCGCTCCGGGCGGAATGATCCGGCTCGCATCCTCGAGACCGCAAATGCCATGACCCCCCTTGCGGCACTGGTCGCGGCCTCGGAGCGCATCGCCGCCACCGCCTCGCGAACCGCGAAGGTGCGAGAGCTCGCCGCACTCCTGAAGCAGCTCGCGCCCGACGAGATCGACATTGCGGTGCACTATCTCTCCGGTGAGCTTCCCCAGGGACCGATCGGGGTCGGCGGAGCGGCGTTGCGCAGCGCCGCGGGTGAAGCGGCGGCGCTCGAGGCGCGGCTGAGCGTGCTCGAGGTCGACCGCCTGATCCGCGAGCTCGGGGCGCTGCGCGGCACCGGCTCCGCCCAGCGGCGCGAGACCGCTCTGCGCGCCCTCTTTGCGCAGGCCACCCTGGCGGAGCAGCACTTCTTACTGCGCCTTCTCGCGGGCGAGCTGCGTCAGGGAGCCC